>JAYMNP010000001.1:2901000-3240500 GCA_036941025.1 Lachnospiraceae bacterium JLR.KK002 | reverse complement strand
AGCAAACCGGAGGGAACCTATATGCTGTTTTTAGACTGTTCCCGTTGGTGCCAGGACCATGGAACCACCATTGATGAGGTATTGCAGGCAGGCTGGAAAGTGGGAGTGGCCTGGCAGGACGGCAGAATGTTCCACGGAGCCTGTGCTGTCCGCATGAATCTGGCCCTGCCTTTTTCCAGGGTACAGGAGGCTTTTGAACGGCTGAACCGATATGTTTTTCGTTAAAGTTCATACCATGACGAATTACTCCGCTGATTTGTCATGGGCATTTATCTTGACTTTCCGCCGGTTCTGTGGTAGTCTTTGATAAAATAAAAACAAACCAAACACAGCGAAAAAGAGAGTATGCATAACGGAATGACACAGAGAGTTCCGGCTGGTGAAAAGGGACGCAGGAGGTTATGCAGAAGATGGCTTTGGAGTGGCATTGCTGAACGGTATGCTCCGGCCCGCAGCAGAACGGAGCGGCAGAAAGATACGGAGAAAATACCGATAAGCGATGACAGGTTCGCCTGTTACAGCGAAAAGTATGGAATACTTGATAAGGCTCTTTTTGTGAGAAAGGAGCGAAAAGAAGTGGTACCGCGGACAGCCGCCTTCTGACTGATGCAGAAGGCGGTTCTTTTATCTTACAGGAAAGACCTTGTCACGCTAAAGCGTGAAAGTGTCTTCCTGTAAGATAAAAAATAATATGCGCACTCGTGCGAATGGAAGATGTCACTACGTGACCGTCCTAAGGTATCCCCCAGGCAAGCCTGGTACCCCTTAGGACAAATCCGCACTCGGCGCGACAAAATGTGCAAATCTACGCTCCGCTTCGGTCCGCGCTAAACGGACATCCGCAGGATGTCCAGCGCCCCTCAAGACTGAGGGGCAGGAGAGTTGAAGTGGGCTTGCCCATTTTGTTCTTCCAATTATTTAAGGAGGCAGATCATATGTGTACAAAATGCACCAAAGGGAAATACTACATGACAACAGCCATTGCCTATACATCCGGGAAACCTCATATTGGAAATACCTACGAGATTGTACTGGCAGACAGCATTGCAAGATTTAAGAGGCAGGAAGGGTATGATGTTTACTTCCAGACCGGAACCGATGAACATGGGCAGAAAATTCAGATTAAGGCAGAGGAAGCCGGAATTACCCCCAAAGAATATGTGGATAAAGTGGCCGGCCAGGTGAAAGAAATATGGGATTTGATGAATTCATCCTATGACAGCTTCGTGCGTACTACGGATAAGGACCATGAGGAGCAGGTGGCAAAGATTTTCAAAAGGCTTTATGACCAGGGAGATATTTACAAGAGCGCCTATGAGGGACTGTATTGTACCCCCTGTGAATCTTTCTGGACGGAATCCCAGCTTGTGGATGGAAAGTGCCCGGACTGCGGCGGAGAAGTGCAGCCCGCCAGAGAAGAAGCCTATTTCTTTAAGATGAGCAAATATGCGGACCGCCTGATTGAACATATCAACACCCACCCTGAATTTATTCAGCCCGTATCCAGGAAAAATGAGATGATGAACAACTTCCTGCTGCCGGGCCTCCAGGATTTGTGCGTATCCAGAACTTCTTTCAGCTGGGGAATTCCGGTGGATTTTGACCCCGGACATGTGGTTTATGTCTGGCTGGATGCACTGAGCAACTATATTACCAAAATCGGATATGATGCTGCAGGAAATTCCAGTGAATTATTTAAAAAGAACTGGCCGGCAGAGCTGCATCTGATAGGGAAAGATATTATCCGTTTCCATACCATTTACTGGCCGATTTTCCTGATGGCCCTGGATTTGCCCCTGCCGAAACAGATTTTCGGCCATCCTTGGCTTCTGCAGGGAGAGGGGAAAATGAGTAAATCCAAAGGAAATGTACTCTATGCCGACGAAATGACGGAAATTTTCGGTGTGGACGCCGTTCGTTATTTCCTGCTCCATGAAATGCCTTTTGAAAATGACGGAGTGATTTCCTGGGAACTGGTAACGGAGCGCCGCAATTCCGATCTGGCAAATACCCTGGGAAATCTGGTGAACCGCACCATCTCCATGAGCAATAAATATTTTGAAGGAGTGGTTACCAATGAAAATGTGGCGGAAGATGTGGATGAAGAACTGAAGCGGGTGGTTACAGGCGCCGCAGCCAAAGTAACTGCCAAAATGAATGAGCTGCGCGTGGCGGACGCTCTGACGGAAATCTTTAATCTGTTCAAACGCTGCAACAAATATATTGACGAGACAACCCCCTGGATTCTGGCAAAGGAGGAGGCCTCCAAACCCCGTCTTGCCACGGTTCTGTACAACCTGGTGGAGAGCATTACCATTGGGGCCAGCCTGTTAAAGAGCTTTATGCCGGAAACTTCGGAAAAGATTCTGTCTCAGTTAAATGCCTTTGAAGTGCCTTTTGAGGAGCTGGGCAGCTTCGGCCATTATGGAAGCGGAACCAAGGTGACCTCCCAGCCGGAAATCCTGTTTGAGCGGATGAAACCGGAGGATGTGCTGGCAAAGGTGGAAGAACTGTATCCGGAGACTCAGGAATCAGCGCCGGAACCGGAAGAGGCAGGCATAGATTTGGAGGCGAAACCGGAAATTGAATACGATGATTTCATGAAAATGCAGTTCCAGGTGGGCGAAATCATCGCCTGCGAAGCAGTGGCCAAGTCCAAAAAACTGCTGTGTTCTCAGGTGCGTATCGGAAGTCAGGTGAAACAGATTGTGTCCGGCATTCGGAAATACTATGCTCCGGAGGAAATGGTTGGAAAGAAAGTCATGGTACTGGTAAACCTGAAACCGGCAAAACTGGCAGGGGTATTGTCTGAAGGAATGCTGCTCTGTGCAGAAAATGAAAAAGGAGAACTGGCGCTGGTAGTACCTGAAAAGAATATGCCTTCCGGAGCGGAAATCTGTTAGACAGGAAGTCAGGCCCTTTTGCGGGAACAGAAGATCGGGCAGCCCGGGGACGGGCTGTCACGGAGGAAAAAGGATGGACTTTACGAATTACGGGAAAGAAATTCAGGCGCAGATAGAGGAAATGATGGAGCTCCGCTATAAGAGAGGAGAACCGTACATGGAAAGCTGCCGCAGGCTGGTGGATGTTGGAAAAGAGAAGAATGATTCGTATCTTCTGGGATTCGCATATTACTATCTGGCGGAAAGTTATCTCTGTCTGAATGATCATCAGAATCTGATGATCTGCCTGGCAGAAAGCATTGTAAACCAGCAGAAGGCTTCCCAGTGGGATTTGCTGATACGTTCTCATAATGTGATGGGAGTTGACGCGTTTAACCGGGGAAACACCACGGTGGCGCTGGATCAGTATATTACAGCATTGTCTTATGGGGAAAAGTATGATTTTCCCTATGAGACTGCTCTGGTTACCTGCAACATTGGGCGCCTGTATATGGGTTTTGGAGAATTTGATTCCGCAGTCCGGTATCTGAAAAAGGCACAGGATATTTTTTCAGATTATAAACAGGAGTTTTTTGGCAGAGGAAATCTGGCCAACACTTATGCCTCGCTGGGGAGGTGCAGCCTGTTTCAGAAGAATCTGGAAGAAGCTGCAGAATACGAAGAAAAAATCCGTGAAATCGGAGAAATGGATGAGACAGGTATAGATTTTTTCATGACTCAGGGGCTGATTGTGAGAATACGTCATGTCCAGGGACGTTTTGCGGAGCGGGATCAGTATATTGAAAACATAATTCAGAAACTGGAAAATCTCCAGATTATTATGGACAGCCATGAAGACGTTTTCGATTTTCTGGATTTTCTTCTGGAAATTGGGAAATTTAAGGAGCTGGAAAGAATTTTTCCGGGACTGGAGCTGCTGGTGAAAGAGACAGGTATTACCAATCTGCAGATGGAACTGCTGCGCCGGCAGGCAGAATATTACCGGGATACCGGACAGCGGGAACGATATCTGGAGGTTTGCGCCAGTCTCTATGAGGACGGAAAGATTCTGAAAGAAGAAAATGTGGGAGTGATTCACCGATCTACTGAGCTGCGGTTCAGCCTGAAAGAGGCCCGTCTGAAAGAGGAGGCTTTACTCAAAGAGAAGAAAGAGTTGCAGGAGCGTTCTGAGAAAGACGAACTGACAGGGCTGCCCAATCGCTATAAACTCAATGATTTTGCCGGAAAGATATTTGACAGAGCCAGTGAAAATCAGGAGCGCCTTTCCATCGAAATTTTTGATGTGGACTTTTTCAAACAATATAATGACGCATACGGACATCAGGCAGGCGATACATGTCTGCAGCAAATCGGTGAAATCTTAAAAGAGCTGATGAAGCGGGACAGTAATATTTTCTGTGCCAGATATGGCGGCGATGAATTTATCATTATCTATTATGGGAAAACCGATGAAGAGATTCTGGCACTGGCCAAAGAGCTGCGGGAGCGGATTTCAGGGCTGAAGATAGAGCATAAGGGTTCTCAGGTATCAGAATATGTAACTGTATCGCAGGGAATCCGAAACAGTGTTCCCACACATCAGAACCGGATGTGGGATTATCTCTATGCGGCAGACGGGGCTCTGTACAACGTAAAGCGGAAACAGAAAAACAGTATCTGCCTGATACACAGAAATGAAGATAATGCGGAAAGTGTGATATTATGATATTTGAAAGTCATGCCCATTACGATGACAGAAGGTTTGATTCTGACCGGAAAGAGCTTCTGTTATCCATGGAGGAACATGGGATTGAAACGATTATAAATGTGGGTTCCGATTTGGAGGGAGTGAAAAAAACTCTTGCCCTTACGGAGGAATATCCTTTTATTTACGGAGCCATAGGCATACACCCCAGCGAAATAGAAGATTTGAGTGAAGAAGTGTATGAATGGCTGCGGGAAAGGTGCTGTTTGCCCAAAGTTGCGGCTGTGGGAGAGATTGGCCTGGATTATTACTGGGATAAAGATGAGGAAGTGAAGCGGAGCCAGCGTTACTGGTTCTGCCGGCAGATGGAACTGGCCAGGGAGCAGGAACTGCCGGTCATCATCCACTCCAGAGATGCGGCGGAGGATACTCTGAAGCTGGTACAGGGTATTCACGGGGAACAGATACCGGGAGTGGTACATTGTTTTTCCTATTCACCGGAACAGGCCTTTGCATATATAAAAATGGGTTATTACATTGGAATCGGAGGAGTCGTAACCTTTAAAAATGCCAGAAAGTTAAAGGAGACTGCGGCCGCAATTCCCCTGGAACATATTCTGCTGGAAACGGACTGTCCCTATCTATCTCCGGAACCGGAGCGGGGGAAACGGAATTCATCCCTGAATCTGCCTTATGTGGCGCAGGAAATTGCACGTCTGCGGGGGATTACCCAGGAAGAAGTGATGGAGGTTACCAGAGAAAATGCCCGGAGGCTGTTTTCCAGAGTCAGATAAGACAGTATTCCGGATGGCAGATGAAAATGTTTCGAATTTCTGAATAAAGTATTGACATATCTGTGCATATACTGTATATATAGATATATACAGTATATGCACACTTTGCGTTTCAGGAAGGAGGGAATGTATGTATGGAACCGATATTGCGAATTGAAGGTGCCGGGGCGGAACGGGGAACCACTTTCTGGCTGCGGGATATAAATCTGACGCTGGAGCCTGGAATGTTTATGGGTGTAATCGGCAGGAACGGAGCCGGAAAGACAACGCTGTTTCATATGATTTGCGGCCTTTCCCGCATCAGCCAGGGCGATTTATGGCTGAAAGGCGTCAGCATGAAGCAGGAGCCGGAGCGGTGTAAACGGGAGACAGGAGTTATTTTTGACGATGACTACTTCCGGCTGGACTTGTCCGTAAAACATGCGGGAGCAATTTATGGAACTTATTATAAAACATATAATCAGAATGATTTCCTGAACTACTGCAGGCAGTTTGATGTGGATACGGGACAGAATCTCAGAAAGCTGTCAAAGGGGAATTATATGAAGTTTCAGCTTGCTTTTGCACTGGCCCGCCGCCCTGGACTGATTCTGATGGATGAGCCGGAAGCGGGACTGGACCCGGTATTCCGCCGGGAATGGATGAACCTGCTGTATGATGTGCTCAATGATGATTGCGGCATTCTTTTTGCCACTCATCTGACGGAAGAACTGGAGCAGTACGCGGATGCGGTTACCATGCTGTCCAAAGGCCGCCAGATTTTTTCTCTGACTATGACAGAGCTGGAAGAACAGTACAAAATTGTGCGGGGCAGCAGGAGGCAGATGGATTATCTGGACAATCGCCTGACTGGCAGGCGGAGTATGAAATATTATGAAGAAGGTCTGTTTCAGGAGGATGGACGGGGACTGTGGGTGGACGTCAGCGTGTCCCGTCCCACTCTGGCAGAACTGATGTATTATCTGGACGGAAAATTCTGACGGTGAACGAATGTTCTGACAGATCAGAACCTGGTTTCGGAAGCCGAAAGCGTGGGAAAAGAGGGATTGGAATGAAAGGTATGGATACATGCGCTCAGAATAAGGGCACAGGAAATTTTACACCGGGAAAATTCCTGTTTACAGGAAGGGAAATTCTGGTGGAACTCAGAGCTTCTCTGCATACATTCCGGGGAAAATTTGGATTTGCACTGCTTCTGTTCGGAATTGCGGTGGGTTTCTACGGGGTTCTGCAAGGGGCAGAAAACAGACGGGAACTGGCAGATCAGCTGATAAGCAGCCTATGCTGGAGCAATATAGGGCTGATCATTATGATAAACTTCCAGAACCACAGATTGATATATCTTCTTCCGATAAGCAGGAAGGAGTTTGCCGCCATGCAGATACGGAAAATGCTCTGGGTGGCTATGTTTCTCCTGCTGCTCACATCAGCAGAGCTTGCCTGTGCAGGCCAGGAGACAGAAAGATTCTGGTGGGATTTCTTTGCGAGAGTAATACCGGTAAGTATGGCCTTAAGTTCTTCTCAGATTGCAGCTGTGCAGCCTGTAAAGGGGAGTGAAAGGAACGGGACAAAACTGTACGGCCTTTCCATTATGGTGCTGTGTCTGGATGTGGGAGCTGCTTTTTTTAATCTTCTGTCAACAGGCGATTTCTGGAGCATACCAGGGTGCCTGTTGCCAGCCGTGAATTATCTGACAGGCCTGTTTGCAATTGGATATTTTTACCGGAAAATTGCCTGTGCAGATCTGTATTACGATGAACTGTGAGGAACGGAATCATAACAGGAAGGGACTGCTTCATGAAAATTATAATTTCCAATACAAGTAACCTTGCAATTTATGAACAGATTGTCCGTCAGATCAAAGATGCGGTAATTGCCGGGGATTTGCGGGAGGGGGAACCCCTGCCTTCCATCCGTTCTCTGGCCAGAGATTTGCAGATTAGCGTTATAACTACCAAACGAGCTTATGAAGAACTGGAGCAGGAGGGGCTGATTTACCCGGTAGCCGGAAAAGGCTTTTATGTTTCCCGGCAGAATACCAGTATGCTCAAAGAAAAGAGAATACAGATGCTGGAGGAGGAACTGGGCAAACTGGCGGTGGAATGGAAGAAAGCCGGGCTTTCCAGAGAAGATATGATGGATTATATTGAAGTTTTATTTGAGGAGCTGTAGCGTTGATACAGGAAAAGCCGGGGATATCTCAAAGGAATCCGGAAGGGAGAAGAAAATGGAAAAATTAAAGGAGAGCCGGAAAAAAGAAAGTTTGCAGAGGGACGGTCTCAAAGTGGAATGTCTTTCCAAAAAGTACAGACGATTTCGGCTGAACAATATTTCCCTGGAGATACCGCCGGGAAATATTCTGGGACTGCTGGGAAGAAACGGGGCGGGAAAGACTACCATTATCCGAATTCTGACAGGCCATACCTCTGCAGACAGCGGGACTGTATGGATGAATGGCATAAACATGGGAAAAGACCGTATGGGGGTCCAGGTTCAGACGGGATTTGTGCTGGATGAGCCTGTGTTTCTGGAAACAGAGAGCCTCTGGAAGAACGGGCTGGCTTTCGGGCGGTTTTATCCGGAATTTACAGAAGAAAGATGGGGAAAATGGCTTTCTGTCTGCGGGCTGAAGAAATCGGAGCGGCTGGGTTTTTTGTCCAAAGGCTACCGGATGAAGTTTCAGTTTGCCTTTGCCATGGCCCATCGGCCCCGGATTCTCCTGCTGGATGAGCCTACAGGAAATCTGGACCCGGTTTTCCGAAAAGAATTTCTGGATATGCTGCAGGCAGCAGTGGAAGAGGAGGAACTCAGTGTACTGCTGTCTTCCCATCTGACCTCGGATATGGAACAGGTGGCCGACCGGATTGCTTTGCTGGAGCAGGGAGAGATACTCTACACAGATTCCATGGAGCGCCTTCTGACCCGTTATCGCCGCATCAGAGGAGGGCCGGAAACAGGCCGGAGACTCCGGGACGGGAATTATCCGGAAATTGTGGGAATTCAGGTGAGTAACGTGGGCTTTGAGGCATTGCTGGACCGGGAGCGGATACCTGAAAGCCGTGGGAACCTGTACGGCGGGAATGGTATGGCAGGGGACTGGCTGAAAGAGACGGAAACCGGGATTCTGTGCGAAGATACGGATTTGTCAGGGTGGATGTATTATATGACAAAAGGAGGCGGAGACGGTGAACAGAACCTGGAAGAATATCAGAGCCTTTGACAAAAGGCCCATGGGAGCCAGAGCTATCCTTCTGTTTCTGGGAGAAAGTATTTATTTTATGCTGCTTCTTGCGGGAGACTATGAAGAACCTCTGTTTCTGCGCAATGTATCGGCGGCAGCCATGATGGCCTTTCTCTTTTGCGTTATGCTTTCTTTTACCAGATGGGAACAGGAACACTGGCGCTCCATGTACGAAAAAATCCGGTATTTTCCGGTGGACCGGAAGAAATATCTGCTGGCAAAAGCAGTGCCTGCCGGAAAAGTGTTTGGCCTCCAGATTGGAATACAGGTAATTGTGTATCTCTGCAGGCTGCTGATGCATCAGGAAATCGCGGTGTCAGCGGCAGGAGGAATCCTCCTGTGCAGTGCAGTCAGCGGAATCTGGTTTTTCTTCAGTTTTCTGGGAATGCTTGCAGCGGGGGAACGGGGTCTGCTCATGTCTCCGGTGTTTTATATGGCGGGGATGGAGATAACAAACGGATTGGGCAGAATCCTGTGGAACTGACTGGAAACCGGATATGGCAGCAATACAAATCACAGCAGAAAGAAGGTAACAATGGCTGATTTAGGAAAACCACAGAATACCATAGCGGTATTGCAGAAATATAACTTTAATTTTCAGAAAAAATTCGGGCAGAATTTTCTGATTGATACCAGAGTTCTGGAGAAAATTATTCAGGCGGCAGGAATTACAAAGGAAGATTTTGTACTGGAAATCGGTCCGGGAATCGGGACCATGACCCAATATCTCTGCGAAAATGCCAGAGAAGTGGCTGCGGTGGAGATTGACAGGAATCTGATTCCCATTCTGGCCGATACTTTACGTGCATATCAGAATGTGGAAGTGCTGAACGAAGATATCCTGAAAGTGGATATCAACCGTCTGGCCCAGGAGAAGAATCAGGGCAGACCTATAAAAGTGGTGGCAAATCTGCCCTATTATATTACAACGCCCATTATTATGGGATTGTTTGAGAGCCATGTTCCGGTGGACAGTATTACCATTATGGTTCAGAAAGAAGTAGCGGAACGTATGCAGGCAGGGCCGGGAACGAAAGATTACGGAGCTCTGTCTCTGGCGGTTCAGTATTATGCCAGACCGGAAGTGGTGGCAAACGTCCCCCCGAACTGTTTTATTCCCCGTCCCAAAGTGGGAAGTGCTGTGATTCGCCTTACCCGGCACAGGGAGAAAGCAGTTGAGGTACAGGATGAGAATCTGATGTTCCGACTCATCCGCGCTTCCTTTAACCAGAGGCGCAAAACACTGGTAAATGGTCTGAACAATGCGCCGGAGCTGAATCTGGAAAAACAGCGGATTGTAAATGCCCTTGCAGAAATGGGGCTGGCCCCCGGTATACGGGGAGAAGCGCTGACACTGGAGCAGTTTGCAGCGCTGAGTAATCTGCTGAGAGATACTTCCGGAACATAAGAGTCCGGTTCCGGAAGTTCTTCCGAAAGAATTGCGGACAGGGAAGACAGGCCGGTGTTTAAATTCTGCGAGGTCTTTGAAACTCGATTACGTCCTGCTGAAACCGTTTCAGGATGTTCTGGTTCTGAAGTTTGGGATTAATCCGGGCTTCCACGGCGATACTGTCAAAGAATCTGCACCAGAGCTTCTGATATTCCGTTTCTTCCGGAGAATAACGGTGGAGCATTTTCTCATCCAGTTCTCCGGTGTCTGTGAGGAAGAAGCCTTTTCCCTTTGGGTGCAGGGCAGCCTGGCTGTGGGACGCGTCGTAAATCATGAAATTTTCCTGAGGAAGACGGTCGGAAAAGTGTTCTCCCAGGAATGGGAGTACATGGTTCCTGGGATGGATTCTGGCGAAAAGGATACCGTTTTCCAGTTCCTGGAACCGGAGAAATCCAAGGAGATGATGGGCTTCATTTCCGGTGCTCCGGGAAAGGTGAAAAACCCGGTTGACATAAGGCTCTCCCAGATAATTCAGAACCTTGCTTCCGTCTTTCAGAGCCAGGGCCAGAACAATGGTACGGTAGATGGCTTCCCCTTTGTTCATGGCTTTTTTACGGCCGTATTCTTCTGTGGAAGAAGCGGCCTGACAAATTTCCGTATAAGTATCTTCTCCAAGGCGGCTGCGCAGTGTGCGGGCCACCTTTTCACTTTTTTCATAATCAGTCTGTACCGTAACGTATTCGTCGAACAGACTGTAGTTGTCCGGCGGACAGGTGGTAAGGGAAATGTTGCCATGGCCGTATCTGCTGGCCCAGGCGTCGTATACTCCGGTAAAAATACCGTCAATGCTGTCCTCACAGAGAAATATATACATAAATATGTCCTTTCTAAAGAGAGACAATCTGCTGACTGGGAGGGATAATCTGAGCGTCGGTGAGATGAAAATCCGCCCGCATATCCTGGTCAAAGAAACTGAGCTGCTGGTAGCCGCCTTCCCGGATATCCCTCGGAACCTGAGTTTTATCCCCCATGAGATTCCGGCAGATATAGTCCTCTTCCAGTTTGGTATTGTACATCATTTTCCCGGAACAGGTAATAAAATACAGGGCCCGTTTTAATACCACGCCGATTTTCTTCAAATCGTCGAAGGTCAGGCGGTTTCGCCGGCGGGCTTTTACAATCCGCTCCGCCGATTTATAGCCGATGCCGGGCACCCGCAGCAATGTCTGGTAAGAGGCTTTGTTGATTTCCACAGGGAAATATTCCAGATGCCGCAGAGCCCAGTCGCACTTGGGATCCAGGAAAATATTAAAATCCGGCCGGTCTTCCGATAAAAGCTCCGAAACGTGAAAATGATAATAGCGCAGCAGCCAGTCCGCCTGATACAGGCGGTGTTCCCGCAGCAGAGGCGGTCCGCCGGGAAGAACGGGCAGCATGGAATTGCCGTTCACATTTACAAAGGCAGAGTAAAAGACACGTTTGAGCTGAAATTTCTCATAGAGGCTTTCCGCCACGCTCATAATCTGGAAGTCATTCTCCGGTGTGGCGCCGATAATCATCTGGGTGGACTGGCCGGCCGGAACAAACCGTGGTGTTTCCCGGTAAACCATCAGTTCCTGTTTGTTGTCGGTAATACGGTTCTGAATCTGCCGCATGGGTTTTAAAATGGTAGTCCGGGATTTACAGGGAGCGAGCTGCCGCAGACTGTCTGCTGTGGGAAGTTCCAGATTGATACTCATACGGTCCGCCAGGTATCCGGTCTTTTCAATCAGGGCAGAATCGGCTCCCGGAATAGACTTCACATGGATATAACCGTTAAAATGATGGATACGGCGGAGCCTGTAAATGGTCTGATAGATGAGTTCCATGGTATAATTGGGACTGACCATAATGCCGGAGCTCAGAAACAGTCCTTCGATATAATTGCGCCGGTAAAATTCCATGGTAAGGGTGCAGATTTCATCGGGAGTGAATGAAGCGCGTCTGACGTCTGTGGTACAGTTGTTCAGGCAGTAGGCGCAGTTGAAAATGCACTCGTTGGTAAACAGTATTTTTAAAAGGGACACGCACCTTCCGTCTGCGGAAAAGGTATGGCAGATACCTGGCGCGATGGAGTTCCCCATACCTCTTCCGCTGCCCTTACGGTCAACGCCGCTGGAGGTACAGGCCACATCATATTTGGCTGCGTCAGACAGGATGGTCAGCTTCTCGGATAATTCCATATTTTTCTGCAAATTCATAAGAGAAACCTCCTGTCATAATTTATAAAAAGAACTTATGTTCTGAGTACATCATACCACAGAAAAAAAGAAAATGCAACAGAAAAAAGAACATTTGTTTGCATTTTTATTATCTTAAGATTCAGAGAACGGGAATCACGTCAGTTATATTTTCCACTTTTCCGGCATATAGTCAGAAAAGGGGGTGCTGTTTTGAAAGAGAAAATAAAAACATTTCTGGCGGTCTGCGTACTGATTCTCACAGTACCATATATTGTAACCCTGTTGTTTCAGAACGGTCAGACAAGCCCGGACAGGGAGAAAATTCGGGATGTGCCGGGGGAAGAATCTGTTCCGGTTCTGGAAACAGGAGACGGGGAACTGGATGTGGAGGAATACCTTACCGGAATTATAGCAAAGGAAATTCCGCTGGATTACCAGTCAGAGACCATCAAAGCTCAGGCGGTGATTGCCAGAACAGAGCTGACGGCTGCTCTGGCCACGCAGGAAAAAATTCTGCCGGAATCCATGTCCAGGGAAGAAATGCTGGAGCTCTGGGGCCAGGATGGATTTGAGGAAAATTACCGGGTTCTGGAAGCAGCAGTAGCCGACACCAGAGGGGAAATCCTCTGTTACGGAAAAACTCCCATTCATGCGGCCTTTCATGCAGTCAGCGCGGGCAAAACCCGAAGTGCCAGAGAAGCCCTGCAGCGGGAGGATGAACCTTATCTGGAGTGTACGGACAGCGGAATGGACATCCCTTCCCCGGATTTTCTGAAGGTGGTTTTTCTGGAAAAAGAAGAATTCATGAAAAAACTGAAAGAACTCTGTCCGGAGTTTGAGTGTATACCGGAAAAAATTCTGGAATCAGTCACTGTTGCAGAGCGGGATTCCAGTGATTATGTGACAAAGGTAGCGGTAGGAGAGCAGACCATAACCGGAGAAGAATTTCGGAATCATTTTAAGCTGAATTCTTCCTGTTTTTATCTGAAAGAGGTGGAAAACCAGGTGCGGATTGTCACAAAAGGCCTTGGCCATGGCCTGGGATTCAGTCAGTATGGTGCAAATGTGCTTGCAAAAGAAGGAAAAGAGTATAAAGAGCTGCTGCAATATTATTATAAAGATATTTCCATTGAGAAAAACTGAAATAAAATTTTCAACGGTTTTGCTGAGCAGACGGAAGTAAAAATGTTCAGTGATTCCGCCTGGAAAGGGTAAGTAAAATTTTCTCATAATTCCTGTATAATACCAGTTTTTCCGGCAAAAATAAGAAGGAAAAACAAACAGAAATGGAAGGTGACAGGATGAGAAATAAAAAACTCCCAGCATTTTTTAACCGGAAATCCTATATTGTGGCAGCGGTGATTATGATTGTGGCCGCTTTTGGTATGACAGGATTGTACTATGCTCAGCAGGAGCGGGAACAGGAAGCACAGCTGGCCAGAGAGAAAGAAGCGCAGGTGCAGCAGGCCAGAGAAGAAGATGCGGCTCAGATGAAGGCAGCGCAGGAACGGGCGAAAGCAGAAGCAGCCGCCGAGGCCAAAGCGAAAATCAAAGCCAGAGAACAGGAAAAAGAACAGGAAAAAACTACGGAAGAAGTATCCAATATCCTTAAACCGCAGGATGATAATTTTATGGATGAGCCGGAGGTTGTGGCAGAAGTAAGCAATCCGGTGGAACCGGAACTTCATTTTGACGCGGCGGCGGATTTGAGCTGGCCCCTTCAGGGAAATGTGATTCTGAATTATAATATGGACCAGACGGTATATTTTGCAACACTGGACCAGTATAAGTATAACCCTGCAGTGATTATCCAGGCAGAAGTCAATACGCCGGTCAATGCGGTGGCTTCCGGCAAGGTGACTTCCATTGAGACCAGTGAAGAGACAGGAATTACCATGACTGTGGATTTGGGAGACGGTTACAGCGCCCGGTATGGACAGTTAAAAGAAGTGCCCAAAAATCAGGGCGATTACGTGGAAAGCGGCGAAACCATCGGCTACGTGAGCGAACCCACCAAATATTACTCCGTAGAAGGGGCAAATCTTTATTTCCAGCTTCTGAAAGACGGAGCGCCGGTAAATCCCATGGAACATCTGGAATAAAAAAAGCAATAAAAAAGAACTGCCGTATCAGTGATAAAAGAATCAGTGGTGCGGTGGTTTTTTGTCTTATAAGATTAGGGTGTCATGCTAATGCGTGAAAGTATTTCCTGTAAGACAAAATAGTTATGCGCACAGCACATTCTTTTTCACATTGCAAAAGAGCAGAAAAACTCCGGGAACCTTATGGAAAGCCGGGGTTATTTATGTTAGAATACAGAAAGAAAAATGAATTTTGAAAAACAGACAGGATGAAATGTCCGATTTGATTCAAATCAGGACAGAAAGGACAAAGGAGTGGGAGAATGGTTATATTTTCAACAATGTTTTATGTGACAAAAGAACTGACAAAAGAGAAAATGGCGGAACTTGCCTTCGAGTGGGTAAACATGAGTCCCCATTATGGATTTGACAGTCTCACCTGGAATGGAGAGGATTACTATGAGCAGAAATGTGAAAAGCAGAAGTTTTCTGTGATTGTGTCAGATGATAAAAAAACCATGGCAATCCGGCTGGAAAACAGAGACGGTGATATCCTTTGGACCAATAATTTTACCTTTACGGAAAGCGATGACAGGAATCTGCTGTTTGTACGTCTGAACCGGGACGCCATGGATAAGGAAAGTATTGTACCCCACAGATTCCATCGCCCAAGGCTGATGAAAGAAATACTGCGGGCCGGCTATGGAGCGAAAGACAATACATTGCAGATTTCAGATAAGGAAGTTCTGATTACCCGGCAGAATATCACGCTGGCGGAGGATGTGATATGCGGTAAAACAAAGTATCTTCTTCCGATAGTATACGTTACCAAACGGTTTATGGACAGCACCACCATTCTGGATACGGAGGAACTGGCCAAAGACCTGGCCGGAACTGCCCATGTACTGGTGGAGGAAAGTACGGATATAACAAGAAAACTGAAAAGGAGGACAGGAGGAAAGAATCCATTTAACGGAGCAGTACATATTTATTATACGGACAAGGCAGGGAACCGGATTATTCCGGAAGAATTCAGCGAATCCAACACGTTCCGAAAAGAAATCGTGGAATCTGTATGTAAGAGGCTTTCTCAGGTGAAAGTGGAAGATAGATATACCTGGGAGACCATAAAATATCAGAAACTGCTGGAGAAGAATCAAAAATATAAAGAGGAAAATACGGAGCTGGCAGAAGCCTCTGAGGAAGTCCTGAAATTGAAAGACGAAGAGTATGCGCAACTGGAAGAAGAAGCAAATGAACTGAGAAGCAAGGTGGAATATTATAAGGATGCCCTGCAAAAAAAGAAAGACCGGCAGACAGGAGACATTGTATTTGCATGTAGCGAATCGGAATTTTTTGAGGGAGAAATTAAAGATATGATTCTGGAACTGCTGGAGCGGGAAAAGAAACAGATGGATGATGACCCCAATCAGGTGGGATGGAGAATATATCATGTACTGAAAGCCATTTTGGAAGAAAATGCAATTACAGGGAAGGGGAAAATCCTGGAAGGGGATTTGAAAGATATTCTGAGCAGAGTGGACCGGCTAAATGCGAAAGACAAAAAGAGACTGAACGAACTGGGATTTATCAGTAAGGAGAATAAGCACAATAAGCTGTATTTTCACGGAGACGGCAGGTATATGATTACCCTGGGAAGTACGCCCAGTGACGGTCATGCATCCAACAATGCGGCCTCAACGGCAGTAAATACCATTGTCTGCCGCCTGCACAAAGTTTAACTCATGTAAAACAGGCACCGATTCCCATCTTTCTCATAACATAAAGTATAAATAAAAGCGACCATCCGCAGCACGGAATTTCACAGAAAGAAATTCTTTTATACATGAAACGGAGATTGTTGGAAATCATATTCTATGGATTATATACCGGCATTACGTGCTGCTTTGCATACAGGAGACTGCCTGCAGTCTCTGTACATAACAGGAGTCAACAGACAGAATGAAAGAAAAAGAAAACGTTACTTATATTTTACAGTGCAGTGACGGTACCCTGTATACAGGATGGACCAACAATCTGGAAAAGCGGCTGGAGCAGCACAATGCGGGAAAGGGAGCCAAATATACCAGAGGGCGGGGGCCGGTAAAACTGCTGTATCAGGAAGCGCACGAGACGAAACAGGAAGCCATGCAGCGGGAAGCCTGGATTAAAAAACTTACCAGAAAAGAAAAAGAAGCGCTGATACATGGACAGGCTTAATCGTGCCTGGTACATCAAAGCAAAGGCATATTTGCAACAAAACAGTACATCATAATAAAATGACACACACTGCCGCCCATAACAAACAGATGAAAAATCTCATGAGAGCCGAAATTTTTATGTCTGGAATTGAAAATCGGCAGCTTTAAAGCGTATATAACACCTCCGATGGTGTAAATAATGCCTCCCGCCAGCAGCCATCCGAATGCCTGGGGAGAAAGAGAAGTGATAATCTGGGTAAAAGCCAGCACGCACACCCAGCCCATGGCAATATATAATATAGAAGAAAACCATTTCGGACAGGTAATCCAGAAAGCCTTCACAAGGATACCCACAAGAGCAATACCCCATACCAGAGCCAGAAGGCCATATCCAGTCCGGCCTCCCAGAACAATCACACATACCGGCGTGTAAGTGCCGGCAATCAGCACAAAAATCATCATGTGATCCAGCTTGCGCAGAATCCGGTTTGTCTTTTCCGATAAATCCAGTGCGTGGTAAGCCGCGCTGGCCCCATAAAGTAAAATCATGCTTATAATAAAAACAGAAAGAGAAACCACATGAACCAGGTCCGGATTCATGGAAGCACGGATTAACAGAGGTGTGGCCGCAAACAGAGCCATCAGCATACCGATAAAATGAGTAATGGAACTTCCGGGGTCTTTCAGCTTGAATTTCATAATAACATATCCTCCTTCTGGTAATCATTTAAAAGTGTAATCAACAGTTATAGTATATGTAAAAGTAATGGAAATATGATTACATAGTATTAAAAACTACATTGTTTATAAACAGATACTACACCTTGAAGAAATAAAAGTCAATAAGAAGGGGAAGATTTTTGAAAATAATTGTATCAGTTCAGCCTTTCCCCCATAACTGTTACAAATAATTTGACAATGGCCCGTTTCTCTGCTATGATAAGCAACAGACTTTGTGAGAGAGATGAAAGGAATTATATGGAAACAGTAAGATTTGACGAATTAAATTTATACCCACAGATATTGAGAGCAATTCAGGAGATGGGATTTGAAGAAGCCACGCCCATTCAGAGCAAGGCAATTCCCGTTGTCATGGAAGGCGTGGACGTAATCGGACAGGCCCAGACAGGAACCGGTAAAACAGCGGCATTTGGAATTCCATTGCTGATGAAGGTAAATCCCCATGATAAACATACCCAGGCGATTGTCCTCTGTCCCACCAGAGAACTGGCCATCCAGGTGGCGGAGGAAGTGCGCTGCCTTGCAAAATACATGCATGGCGTGAAAGTCCTTCCCGTATACGGAGGACAGGACATTGTGAAACAGATTCGTTCTTTAAAAGGCGGAGCTCAGATTATTATCGGAACACCGGGGCGGATTATGGACCACCTGAGGCGGAGAACCATCAAGTGCGAAGAAGTAAATACCATTGTACTGGATGAAGCGGACGAAATGCTGAACATGGGATTCCGTGAAGATATTGAGACGGTTCTGGAATATATTCCGCAGGAGCGGCAGACTGTGCTGTTCTCCGCAACCATGCCCAAACCTATTCTGGAGATTACCAAAAAGTATCAGAAAGACGCAGTTACCATTAAAGTGGTAAAAAAGGAACTGACCGTTCCCAATATTGAACAGTACTATTATGATGTAAAACGTAAAGACAAAGTAGAAGTGCTCAGCAGGCTGCTGGATGTGTATGATCCCAAACTTTCCCTGGTATTCTGCAATACCAAGCGGATGGTGGACGAACTCACCAATGCACTGCAGGGACGGGGATATTTTGCGGAAGGCCTCCACGGCGACATGAAGCAGATGCAGCGTGACAGGGTGATGAACCATTTCCGCAACGGCAATACGGAGATTCTGGTAGCCACCGACGTGGCTGCAAGAGGCATTGACGTGGATGATGTGGAAGCAGTATTTAACTTTGATCTGCCCCAGGATGACGAATATTATGTACACCGTATCGGCAGAACCGGACGGGCAGGCAGAACCGGACGTTCCTTCACCTTTGTAAAAGGAAAAGAGGTCTATAAATTAAAAGACATTCAGCGTTACTGCAAAACCAAGATTCTGGCACAGAAAGTGCCCAGCATGGAAGACGTGGTGCAGGTAAAACTGGAGAAAATTATGGACCATATCGGAACCATTATCGAGGAAGAAGACCTGACCTCCATGGTAAATATGATTGAATCACAGGTAAATGAAGCAGATTACACTGCCATGGACATTGCGGCAGCTTTCTTAAAGCTGGCATTGCTGGGCGAAGAAGAAAAAGCTCAGAGCAGTATGGAAAATTACGAATTCGGCGATACAGGTGCAGAAGAAGGCATGGTGCGTCTTTTTATCAATATCGGGAAAAAACAGCATGTGAAGCCGGGAGATATTCTGGGAGCCATTGCCGGAGAATCCGGTATGCCCGGAAAGCTGGTGGGAGCCATTGACATGTACGACAAGTATACCTTTGTGGAAGTACCGCGGGAATACGGAAAAGAAGTACTGCAGGCTATGACCAACTCCAAAATCAAAGGCAAAAGTATCAACATTGAGCCTGCAAATCAAAAATAAGCGATACAGGGGATACCTCGTCAGAACAGATCATGAAAAATTTGTTCCGGCGGGTTTTTTCCTGTCACAAAAGCAGAAATATTACGTCTTATTATACAGGAGGTAAAGAACGTGGAACAAAAGAACATGGAACATAAAACAAACGAAGAACTGTCCCTTTTGATTGACCAGGCAGTTGCCGGGGACAAAGAAGCTCTGGAAACGGTGATTTCCGGCGTGCAGGATCTGATTTTTAATCTGTCCCTGCGCATGTTGGGTACGTTTGCGGATGCGGAGGATGCGTCGCAGGATATTATACTGAAAGTGATTACCCATCTGTCATCTTTTCGGAAGGAAAGCGCTTTTTCCACCTGGGTATTCCGTATTGCGGTAAACCATCTGAAAGATTATAAAAAGCATATGTTTGCAAAATATCCCCTGAGCTTTGAATATTACGGTGATGATATCAAAAACGGAAAGCTGGAGGATATCCCGGATTTGAGCCAGAATGTGGAGCGGAGCATCCTGGAGGAAGAACTGAAAATGGCCTGTACCAATGTAATGCTTCAGTGCCTTGATACGGAGAGCAGATGTATTTTTGTGCTGGGCACCATGTTTCGGACAGACAGCCGGATAGCCGGGGATCTTCTGGATATGACTCCGGAAGCCTATCGTCAGAAGCTGTCCAGAATCCGACGGAAAGTAGGTGATTTTCTGGAAACCTACTGCGGGGAATACGGAACAGGCGCCTGCAAATGTAAAAACCGGATAGATTATGCCATTCAAAACCACAGAATTAATCCGGCTCATCTGGACTATGTTGCAGCCACAGCAATTCCGGATGATAAAATGCGGGATGTAAAAGAGGCCATGGAAGATATTGACGGTCTGGCAGCAAAATTTTCCTTCTGTAAATCTTATGAAACGCCGGAACATCTCAGAGAATTTGTACGGGAATTTCTGGATTCCGCTTCCATGTCCGTAGTAAAGAATTCATAACATAAAAAGCATAACGTAAAAGAAAGCATAACATAAAGGAGAACATCACATGAATACATCACTGATACTGGATTACCTGAAAGAGTTAAGCCAGAATAATAATCGGGAGTGGTATCACGCCCATAAAGAAGCATACCACCAGGCAAATGAAGCGTTCGAGGAATTCCTGCAGGAGCTCATGCTGAAAATCGGCGCATTTGACAGCAGTATTCTGCACCATGAACCCAAAAATCTCACCTTCAGGCTGGTGCGGGACACCCGTTTCAGCCATGACAAATCCCCTTATAATCCTTCCTTCCGCGCCCATATGGGCCCGCAGGGCAAGCTGCCGGTGCCGGTGGGCTATTATCTTATGATAAAGCCGGACAATCAGTCCTTCCTTGGAGGAGGGCTCTTTGCGGATATGTTTAAGGACGCCACAAAAATGGTGCGGGATTATATTCAGGAACATCCGGAAGAATGGGAAGAAATTATCTGCCAGAAAGAATTTCAGGAAAATTTTAAAGTGCAGGGCGCAGCCCTGAAAAATGTGCCCCGCGGTTACGACAAAGAACATCCCCAGGCTGAATTTCTGAAATATAAAAGCTGGTATCTGGAATATCCGGTGACAGATGAACTTATCAGAAACGGAGAAGAATTCCTGACATTTGCGGCGGACATGTTCCGGAACATGAAGCCCTTTAACGATTGCCTGAACCGGGCGCTTAAGGGTTTTCAGATGCCGGAGCGGTAAGGGAATCAGAAATGCAGAGAAAAAATAAGGGTGCATGGACTTTTATCCATGCACCCTGAAATTGCCGTAAATGCTTATTTTATGCTGTTTTCAGCTTATCCAAAGTATCTCTTAAGCAGACCTTCAAATGCCTTGCCATGTCTTGCCTCATCTCTTGCCATCTCATGAACGGTGTCATGAATTGCGTCAAGATTTGCAGCTTTTGCACGTTTTGCCAGGTCAGTTTTGCCTGCAGTTGCACCGTTTTCAGCTTCAATTCTCATTTCCAGATTCTTTTTGGTGCTGTCAGTAACAACTTCGCCAAGAAGTTCTGCAAATTTAGCAGCATGTTCTGCCTCTTCATAAGCAGCTTTTTCCCAGTAAAGGCCAATTTCCGGATAGCCTTCTCTGTGAGCAACTCTTGCCATAGCCAGATACATACCAACCTCGGTACATTCTCCGTTGAAGTTTGCTCTCAGGTCTTTGATAATATCTTCAGAAACACCCTGTGCAACGCCGATTACATGCTCTGCAGCCCAGGACATTTCTCCGGTCTGCTCTGTGAATTTGGAAGCAGGTACGCCGCACTGCGGACATTTCTCCGGTGCTGCATCTCCTTCATAAACATAACCGCATACGCTACATACAAATTTTTTCATAGTGATTTCTTCCTTTCTATGTATTTATTTTATTTTCAGGATTAGGGTGTCAAAAACACCTTTGGCGCTGCGCACCCTTTTGATACCCAAATCTTGTTAGTAAATTAAAAACAGTAATTATTACTGAAATTAAAATAGCATATCTCCGGGCTTCTGTCAAGAGATATTTTCATTATTTTCTTTTTTCATGCATTCCCTGCAGGTACCGAGAAAATAAGTGATATGCCCGTGGATTCTGCCCTCAAATTCATTGCCGGCAATAATGTCGATATGGTTGATATTTTCCATTTTCAAATCCATGACACTGCCGCATCCGGTGCAGAAAACATGATAATGGGGGGATGTATTTCCGTCGAAACGGTCAGGTCCTGTACCGGTCGAAATTTTCCTGATTTCTCCCAAATCGGCCAGAAGAGATAAATTACGGTATACGGTTCCAAGACTGATATTGGGAAAATCTTTTTTCACATTCATGTAAACTGTCTCGGCAGTAGGATGGTCACAACGGTCAGCAAGAAATTCACGTATGCATTCCCGTTGGCGGCTGTATTTCATCAATGTTCCTACCTCCTGTAATAATGATAATTATTATTGATTCCTGTTTAATATAATCCCCCGGCGCCGAAATGTCAAGGGCCGGGGGACAGTAAAATTTTCCCATATCAGTTCTGGATGTCTTCAGAAGACGGCGCCGGCTCCCTGCCGGAGGGTTCCGAGCCGGAATTGCCGGAGAAAATACCGTAACTTCCCTTGCGGGCAGGCAGATTGATATATTTTTTGATAGCAAACAGAATTCCGATACTCAGAATGGTGATAAGATTTTCCACTACGGTAGTGTGGTCCAGGATCATATGGCGGGCCACAAGGAAAATCAGAACTTCCAGTACCGTATCTTCGCTGGGCTGACAGAGCATTTTTAAAAATTCAATACCAATCAGGATATTGAACACATGTCCCACAAAAGTCAGGAAAGCGGCGTTGGAACTTCTGTCGTTCCAGTAATCCAGAAAAGAACTGCCAAGGGAGCTACATGCAATCAGAATAGCGGCCAGAACCACAAGGGCCATCATCAGCTCCAGAAAATTACAGGATTCATACAGGGCGTTTCTGGTTTTGCGCAGTATATGTTTCAAATGAATTCTCCTTTTTTGGAAATTTAAAATCCGAGCGTTCTGCTTTGAATCCTGACCATGGGCGTTACTCTTACAGTTAGCTCAGCCCAGGCGCCCTTACGGCACATGAAAGATTCTGCTTAGTGCTGCTTTGTTCCCAACCTGACACGGTTCACAGAGTTCCATTGCGTAAGACCCAGACGTCATCACCACTTATAAAAGGCAGCCCCACAGGCAAAAACCCGGGGCAGAACATCACTCCAACTATAGCGGATTGTTGGTACAGGGCACCGCTACCGCCCCAGCTGCTCGGAGTCTTAAGTATATCCTTTTTAAGGGAAAATGTCAACCGTTCCGAAAGGTTTTATTCCATTTGTTGTAACAGTTCAGCCTTCAGCTTCCCTGTTACCATTTGTTTCTGCTGCCGCTTTGTTTCCCGCAGCTTTCGGAAAAATTCGCTGAGCATGGAAGAACATTCTTCTTCCAGTACGCCGTATTCCAAATCCACCTGATGATTGAATGCAGGTATCTGCAGCAGATTCAGTACAGAACCGGCACAGCCTGCTTTGGGATTCATGCTTCCGATGACCACCCGGTCCATTCTGGACTGGACGATGGCTCCGGCGCACATCTGGCAGGGTTCCAGCGTCACATACATGGTACACCCTTCCAGCCGCCAGTCTCCCAGCTTTTTACTGGCTTTTTTTATGGCGGAAAGTTCCGCGTGAGCCAGCGTATTCTTATCCGTATTTCTTCGGTTGTAGCCTCTGGCAATAATTTTATTTTCGTATACGATAACGCAGCCGATGGGAACCTCCTGAATTTTTTCAGCTTTCCGGGCCTCCCGGATGGCGGCCTTCATAAATTTTTCTTCCTGATTCATAGGCGCTCCTGTTTTTTTCTGAATGAGTATGATAAGATAATGATATCATTATACAGGAAACCAGGAGAACATACAAATGAATCTGATGTATCAGACCGAACGTCTGGAATTAAAAGTACTGACGGATACAGCCGCCCCTCAGATACTGAAATTCCATCTGGATAACCAGGAAATATTCGAAGAATACGAGACGGACAGGCCCCTGCAGTTTTATACGGAAAAATTTCAGAAAAAACTGATTCAGTGCGAGTACAATATGGCAGTAAAGCAGAAATCTGTCCGGTTCTGGGTGTTTGAAAAAGGAAAGCCGGAGAGGATTATCGGCACCGTGTCTTTTCATCATATTAACCGGGGCTATTACCAGTCCTGTGAGCTGGGATACAAATTTGATCACAGATACTGGGGAAGAGGTTATGCCAGGGAAAGTATTTCCAGAGGAATCCGCGTGATGTTTGAGGACATGAAACTGCACCGGATAGAGGCAAGTGTGCTGCCGGAGAATACTGCTTCCGGTAAACTGCTGCGGAACCTGGGATTTGAGCTGGAGGGCGTAAAAAGACAGAGCGTCAGACTGCATGGGGTCTGGAGAGACCACGAGCTGTACGCTCTGCTTTCGGAGGCGGATGCCTCCCAACGAGGCGGGGAGGCATAATTCTGTCAGGGCTCGTTCAGGTAGCGGTACCAGTAGCCGAATTCCCCGGTATTTACAGGGACAGACTTCTCGTTACGGAATTCCGGGAATCCGAACAGGGTGGCCATCACCCGCTCCGGATTCTGGTATATGCCGGGAATGCCCACAAACCAGCGTTTTTTTCCGTTTTTCTCCGTCATACCCAGAATCAGATAGCGGTAATTGAAAAATCCGTGGAGCAGGAAACTGTTATTGCCCAGATACCAGTACTGACGGGGCAGAAGACGCAGATCCTTTAACTCCAGACGGACGCAGAGGGTGGATTCATCCCCGGCAAAAGGCGTCATCACCGGATAATTTTCAAGAATAAAGTCCCATTTCAGGCTCCAGTTTTCCGGCAGAGGTTCCGGTTTTTGTGCCGGCCCGGCAGAGACCTGGGTCTGGGATTGAGATGGGAATGAACGGTTCTGCCTGGGAAATTCCGCTAACTTCGGCGCGGCTTCTGCGGCCCTGAGATCTGAATCAGGAACAGAAGAAGGAGCAGGAATATCACTGTCTCCGGAGCCGGACAGGGGAAAGGGAGGCAGTTCATCCTCCGGGGCAGTCTGAGACGGAATACTGCCGGTGGAAGCAGCCTGCACTGCCGAAGGCTCCGGGGAGCCGGGGTCTGCGGTACGGTTTCCCTGTCCGGGGCCTGCAGACATTGCTGCTGAAGGCTCCGTGGAGCCGGGGGTTGCGGGAGAGGCCGGTTCCGGAGACTTTTTCTGCGGAGCCGGTTCCGACTGATTCCGGGGCTCTGTAAAACGTTCTCTCACAAATTCCCGGTCATTCCACTGGCTGACAAACATGATTTCCGAATCCAGAGGAATAAAAATTCCGCTGACATCATCCAGCCTGTAGCTGCTGTCACATAAGGTCTCTCCTTTTAATATTGTTTTGAAATCGCCGTTTCCGCGGGTGAGCCCCATGGTTCCCAGCAGAATGCCGGGAAATTTCTGCTGATTTTCGGCATAGAAATACACCGGAATCGGCGAAAGGCTGTGACCGGTGTTTTTCATATGTATTTCCACAAGACACTGGCTGTCTCGTTTTTCTATTTTGGCAAATCCTACGTTGTGACGTTTGATTCCGCGCTCATATAAATAAAGATATGTAATCATTCGATGAAATTCAGACATTTTTCTGCTCCCGAAAAACTTTTTACATCTTATTCTCATCGTATGAAATTTATGCATAAAAATTCACAGGGACGTATGCAGTCCGGATTTTGGGCTACTGTGTCTGTCCGGTAATGGCCAGAGCCAGGTCGGAGCCGAAAGAAGACATATTGGCAGGCACCCAGGTATTGTTCTGAATGACACAGTCCACGGAAATGTCCGTGGTTTTTTCCGAAGGCGTCACTTCCTGGTAGGCAGCAATTAAATTCTCGGTGTAAGTGTCCATCAGAAATCTGTTCTGTTCTTCCGTAGTGGCAAAGCTGTTATGCCGGGCTTCTTCCTTGGCGGCGAAAAAAGCATCTGTGTCCAGCTCAGATTCATCAAAACAGGTAGTGTGAATCACAACCGTTGCTTTTCCGTCCGTTTCGGAGACGATTTCGGCGGTAGCCTTCAGTTTGGCAAGGGCAGCCTTGCGGGCGTTGCAGAGTTCGTCCAGAACCTGTTCTTCTATTTCCTGTCCGCTGGCGGCGAAATTGGCCCGGATGGTTTCTTTCAGAGACTCGTCATACGTCCGGCGGGCAGTATTGATATCTTCTTCTGTCATTCCCAGCGAGGTGATGCCCTGGGTATCGCCCAGAATATACAAATCATAAATTGCTCTGACAGAGTCAGCGGCATTTTTTTTCGGTTCGCCGCAGCCGCTCAGGAAAGCAGCGCATAAACACATGGAAAAAAGCAAAAGAGAAACATATTTTTTCATGGGAAATCCTTTCCTGTATAAAAACAGTAAAATATTCTGAATCGTTATCTGATTTTCATTCTTATTATATAGGGAAATAAAATAAAAGGCAAGAGAAACAGAAGGCGGTACAGGAAGCAATTGGAGATTTGCAGATTTCGTGGACAAAGAAACCCAGGTGTTTTATAATGTCAGACACAGAGGAGGGAGAGGAAAGGCAGGGAAATAATTAAGAATGGCGGTATATGAAATTGGAAATTATATCCACGATATGAGGGTGGAGCGTGGATATTCCCAGGAAGAATTATGTTTTGGTATCTGTTCTGTGGGAAATCTGTCCAAGATTGAAAACGGGACGCGGATGCCCAACCGGAAAACTGTGGAAGCGCTGACGCAGCGCCTGGGCTGCGGGGAGACGTTTCTGCAGTATTCCAGCAGAGAGGAAATGCAGCAGGTGGAGATATGCAGCCGGATTGTCCGCAAAATTACCAATTACGAGTATGAAGGGCTGGAAGAGCTGATTGACAGATTTGAGCGCACCATAGCAAAAGGAGATATCCTGAATTCCCAATATTGCCGATTTACCAGAATTATAGTGAAACAGCGGAAAAATCAGGACTGGGAGGGAGCTATTGAAG
Source organism: Lachnospiraceae bacterium JLR.KK002 (assembly GCA_036941025.1). Lineage (NCBI taxonomy): Bacteria > Bacillati > Bacillota > Clostridia > Lachnospirales > Lachnospiraceae > Lachnospiraceae bacterium JLR.KK002. The sequence goes on along the minus strand of JAYMNP010000001.1, from coordinate 3,213,904 downwards.
AACTGGAGGAAACTCTGCGCATGACAAAACCAAATGGAATTGCGATGGAAAATATTTTGAAAGGTCTGCTGACTTACAACGAAATGGTAATTCTTATTAACATCGCAAGAGCTTACCGGAAGCTGGGCAGGCGGGATAAAGCCATAGAAATACTTTTCGGACTGAAACAGTATATGGATACTCATATGATAGACCGGAAAGAAAAGGTGCAGAAATATCCGATGATCCTGTTTAATCTTTCCAATCTGCTGCTGGACGAACACAAATTTTCAGATGTGGTGGAGCTGTGTAATCAGGGAATTGCCATGAGCCAGGAAAATAACCGCTTCTGCCTGTTCCCGGAATTCCTCATCAACAGAGGTCTGGCCCTGCTGGAACTGCAGGAGAGAGAACAGGCAGAAGAGTCGCTGGTGAAAGGCTGCTGCGCTTTTTATGCCCTGGGGAACAGAACGCAGTGTGAAAGGCTGCAGACTTTTCTGAAAGAAAACTGGCAGATGGAATCAGTAATACTCGATGAGATCGTCAAAATATGACAGGGTGCTGATTCCGGGCAGCTTCAGCTGAAATCTGAAAGAGGGCAGTGACGGAAAAAGTGCAGATAAAAGGCAAAAAGATAAACAGGTGCTTATGATTGTTTTTTTCATAAAAATACCTCCTCTGTGAAATTGACAGTTATGTGTCCGGCTGATGATGGGAACACTGATATGTTGATGGAAGTATAGCATGATATTTGCCGGGCAGCCATGAACTTTGAGGAAAAACCAGGAAAAATTTCCTATTTTTATCTTATCAGGAAATACCGCGTCGCACTGACGCGTGAAAGTAAAGTTCCGGAGCAGGATATAAAAATCTGAAAAACCAGGAAATTTTCCTCAAAGTGTATGGCGGCTGACATAAAATGTCGGTAGAATTATTACAGGGGTATAAAAAGGGGAGAAGATCTCAATTCAATTTTAGCTCCGAAAGAAATCTTTGTGACTGGATTAGGAAAAGTACCTGCAGGGTGCGGTTTCCACAGGTGCAGAGATTTTTTTCCTGTGGCAGGCATATTGAAAAAATTTTGCATATGCTATAATGCCAACAGGCAAAAAAAGAGATAAAAAGTCCATGTGGGCGAAAGAAACGAATCCCCGGACCGGTATGGCAGTACCGTCTGAGGATTCGTTTTTTGTATTTTCTTCTTTTGTACTTTCTTCTTTTGTCCCTGACTATTTGGTTATAAAAACAAAAAAGTGCCGGAAACGGAGGAGGGGGGATTTGAACCCCCGCGCCGGGACTACCGACCTGCTGGTGTTCGAAGCCAGACCCTTCAGCCGCTTGGGTACTCCTCCGTAATATTCTCATTACAGACTGGAAATATTCTGTAATGGGAATTGCTGCCTCTTTGGGCAGTGTAATATCCATAGCTATTATACCAGATATTTTCAGAAATGCAAATGGAAACAGCAGAAAAATCTTGTGATGGGCCGGAGAATGAGCTATAATATTTCCGTCAGGCAGGAAATAATTTTTCTGCCGTGAAAAGGAAAGATATATGAAAATACTGGAAATGAAATATGGTAAAGGATGTGAAGATTATGAAAAGAATTGGAATGCTGACAAGCGGAGGCGACTGCCAGGCGTTAAATGCGGCAATGCGCGGAGTGGTAAAAGGACTGAGTAAAAATGTGGAAGATCTGGAAGTATATGGTTTTTACGAAGGGTACAAGGGACTGATATACGGAAATTACCGTCTGCTTACCGGTTCGGATTTTTCAGGAATTCTTACAAAGGGCGGTACGATTCTGGGAACTTCCAGACAGCCATTTAAAATGATGCGCGTGCCTGATGAAAAAGGGCTGGACAAGGTGGAAGCCATGAAACAGACTTATTACAAGCTGCGTCTGGACTGTCTGGTGATTCTGGGAGGAAACGGAACCCAGAAAACGGCAAATCTTCTCAGAGAAGAAGGACTGAATGTGATTCATCTTCCCAAAACCATAGACAATGATATTTACGGTACGGATGTGACCTTCGGATTCCAGAGCGCCATCAATATTGCAACGGAAGCCATCGACTGCATCCATACCACAGCCGCTTCCCACAACCGTGTGTTTATTGTGGAAGTCATGGGCCATAAAGTGGGCTGGCTGACATTGTACGCCGGAATTGCAGGAGGCGCGGACATTATTCTGCTTCCGGAAATCCCCTATGATATTGACAAAGTAGTTTCCGCTATTGCCGGAAGAAATAAAGCCGGAAAAGGATTTACCATACTGGCAGTAGCCGAAGGCGCCATTTCCAAAGAAGACGCGGCCCTGTCCAAAAAAGAACTGAAAGAAAAGAAAAAGAATATGAAATACCCTTCTGTTTCCTATGAGGTGGCAGCCCGGATTGAAGAAAAAATCGGAAGTGAAGTGCGCGTGACCGTTCCGGGACATACCCAGAGAGGTGGAAGTCCCTGCCCCTACGACCGCGTACTCTGTACCAGACTGGGCGCCGCAGCCGCAAATCTGATTCTGAAAGAGGAGTACGGGTATATGGTAGCCATGGTGGATGGAAATACGAAGAAAGTTCCTCTGGGAGAAGTGGCAGGAAAATTAAAAACCGTAGAACCGGATTCCAAAATTATTAAAGAAGCAAAATTAATCGGAATCAGTTTTGGTGATTAAAGATGTCATATACGGCCTTATACCGGAAATTCCGTCCCCAGGAATTTGAAGACGTCCGGGGACAGGAGCATATTGTAACAACCCTGAAAAATCAGATACGGGCAGAACGGGTGGGACATGCCTACCTGTTCTGCGGAACCAGAGGAACCGGAAAGACCACCATTGCCAAAATATTTGCCAGGGCAGTCAACTGCGAACACCCTCAGGAAGGAAGCCCCTGCGGCCAGTGCCCCTCCTGCAGGGCCATTGCCGCGGGCAGTTCCATGAATGTGATTGAAATTGACGCAGCCTCTAACAACGGTGTGGATAATATCCGGGAAATCCGTGAGGAAGTGGCTTATTCTCCCACGGAAGGCAGATATAAAGTCTATATTATTGATGAAGTTCATATGCTTTCCACAGGAGCCTTTAATGCACTGCTGAAAACCCTGGAAGAACCGCCCTCTTATGTGATTTTTATTCTGGCTACCACCGAAGCCCACAAGATACCTGTGACCATCCTTTCCCGCTGCCAGCGGTATGATTTCCGGAGAATTTCCATTGATACCATTGCCGCAAGGCTGGAAGAACTGATGGAAAAAGAACAGACTGAGGTGGAGCCCAAAGCCATCCGCTATATTGCCAGAGCAGCGGACGGCTCCATGAGAGACGCCTTAAGCCTGCTGGATCAGTGTATTTCCTTTTACCTGGGAGAACGTCTCACTTATGACCATGTGCTGGAAGTTCTGGGAGCTGTAGATACCGAAGTGTTTTCCGGAATACTGCGGAAGATTTTGCAGCAGGATGTGGCCGGCGCCGTCGGCCTGCTGGAAGAACTGGTGGCACAGGGCCGGGAACCGGGACAGTTTGTGACAGATTTCACCTGGTATCTGAGAAATTTGCTTTTATTGCAGAGTTCTGATAATATGGAAGACGTGCTGGATATTTCCAGCGAAAACCTGCAGCTTTTAAAAGAAGAATCGAAGATGGCGGAGCCGGAACAGCTCATACGCTATATCCGTATATTTTCGGAACTGTCCGGCCAGCTTCGGTATGCTGCCCAGAAGCGAATCCTTCTGGAAATAGCCCTGATTAAGCTGTGCAGGCCCCAGATGGAGCGGGATTACGAGTCTCTGGTTCAGAGAATTTCCAGTCTGGAGCAGAAGCTGGAACAGGGAATACAGATACTGCCGGAACAGGTTTCCGGAAGAAGCGGCGGCAGGAATCAGAGAGAAACGACAGCAGGTCAGCCGGAGCCGGCAGGGAAGAATGAGGATGCGGCTCCCCCTGTGCCTAAAGCAGTGCCGGAAGATATCCGGCAGGTAGTACAGAACTGGCGTTCTGTAATTGAAGACCTGTCCGGCGGACTGAAAAATTATCTGAAAACCGCCCGCTTAAGCCTGGCAGGAGAGAACCAGCTTCTGATTGTGCTGGAAGATGAAGTGGCAGAGGCCTTTGTCAGCTCAGAAGCCCATATGCAGGAATTAAAGCAGGTCATATTTCAACGGATTGGAAAAGAAACAGAAGTAAAAATTCAGCTGCATGAGACAGGACGTCCGGCGGAAGATACTTATGTGGATCTTGGAAAGCTCATAAATATGGAAATAGTCATAGAAGACTGAAACAGAGATTAGGAGGAAATACCATGGCGAAACGCGGAGGATTTCCGGGAGGAATGCCCGGCAACATGAATAATCTGATGAAACAGGCTCAGAAAATGCAGAAGCAGATGGAGGAGGCCACCAAAGCGCTGGAGGAGAAAGAAATTACAGCGGCTGCAGGGGGCGGAGCAGTAGAGGTTACTGTTTCCGGCAAGCGGGAAGTCACAAAAGTGAAACTGACGGAAGAAGTAGTGGACCCGGACGATATTGAAATGCTGGAAGACCTGATTATGGCGGCCACCAATGAGGCGCTCCGTCAGATTGAAGAGGCGTCCCAGCAGTCCATGTCGAAAATCACGGGAGGACTCGGCGGAATGGGCGGCGGATTTCCATTTTAGACACAGGCAGGGAGGGAGAAAATGGATTATTACAGCAGCCAGATAAGTAAACTGATTGAGGAGTTATCTTCTCTGCCCGGAATTGGAAGCAAGTCGGCACAGCGGCTTGCTTTTCATATTTTGCATATGCCGCTGGAGCATGTGGAAAGGCTGTCCTCATCCATAACGGAAGCCAGAAGAAATGTAAAGTACTGCAGGGAATGTTACACCCTCACCGACGAGGAACTCTGTCCCATCTGTAAAAATAAAAACCGGGACCATAAAACCATTATGGTGGTGGAAGATACCAGGGATTTGGCAGCTTACGAAAAAACCAACAAATACGAAGGGGTGTACCATGTGCTCCACGGGGCCATTTCCCCCATGCTGGGCATAGGCCCCGGAGATATAAAGTTAAAAGAACTCATGCACCGCCTGCAGGCAGATGTGGACGAGGTGATTATAGCCACCAACTCCAGTCTGGAGGGAGAAACCACAGCCATGTATATCAGCAAACTGATTAAGCCCACCGGAATCAAGGTGTCCAGAATCGCCAGCGGCGTTCCTGTGGGAGGAGATCTGGAATACATCGACGAGATGACGCTGCTGCGGGCTCTGGAAGGCAGGACAGAATTGTAGAATCCCGTCGAAATGTTTTTCCGGGGCCTGACAGGGATTTCCAAAAACTGCAAACAGAATATGCTACCATGTGGAAAAAGAGGTGAAGACATGATAGAAATTGTTTGCAGAGAGGGGTTACCGGAAGAAAAAGAGAAAAAAATATGCCTTCCGAAGAACATCCGTCAGATGGGCAGCCCTGCAGGGAGACATAAGATATACCTGGAAGATTACGTGTATACATATCTGAAAACTCTGGCCGGGAAAAATGAATCCTGCGCCGCAATATTTCTGGGAAACAGCCAGGTGTGCAAAGATATCCGCTATACCTTTATCAGCGGAGCCCTGGAGTGCGGAAACACGGTATTTCAGCTGGAGCAAATCTGTATGGACGACAGTTTCCGGGAATCTGCGGAACGGGAAATCAGACAGTATTTTCCCGAAAAGGAGATTGTAGGCTGGTTTCTTGGAAAAAAAGGACAGGCCATGGAACTGACGCCCGTTGCGGAGGCAGCTCACCGGAAATATTTTTCAGGCAGGGACAAGGTGCTTATGCTGATGGACGTGCTGGAAAATGAGGAAGTGTTCTTCATTTATGACCAGGGCTACCTGCAGAAACGGGAAGGCTATTACATCTATTATGAGAAAAATATTCCCATGCAGGAATATATGATCAGCAAAAAAGAAGAAGAGCAGCGGCTGGAAGAACTGACAGAGCTGGCGGAGGCAGAAGAACGCACGGAATTTGCAGAACTGCACCGGGAATTGAAGGCCGGAAGGGAAACAGAAAAACAGCCGGGGACAAAAAAAGCCGGGACGCAGAAACGACCGGAAGCAGAGAAAACCCGGACACAGGAGCAGTCAGAGACAGAGAAAACCCGGACACAGGAGCAGTCAGAGACAGAGAAAGCCCGGACACAGGAGCAGTCAGAGACGAAGAAAACCCGGACACCGGAACAGCCGGAAGAAGCCCCCCAGGCACAGACATGCCCGGAAGACGAGACAGTTCCGGAGCAGCGTGGGAAATCAGTGCAGGAACCATCCGAAACAATTTCGGCGGCGGAAGCATTCCAGGAACTGCACCGGGAGCTGGAACGGGGAACGGAACCGGGAAATCCGGAGAAAATATTTGCCAGAAACAATCTGGAAGAACCCCGGACCCATGCAGAAGAAGCGCTGGAATCCTACCGGAACATGATACTGGAACGACAGGGCAGACAGCTTGCAAAACAAAACCGGAATTTCCTTTATACCGCTTCCTCCTTTTTCCTGGTGGTTGTCTGTGTTCTGGGAATTACCACCATCAATAATTACCGGAAAATGCAGAAAGTAGAGGATGTTCTGGATGTGATGAGCCATGTGGAATCGGAAGGGAAGCGTTCCGGGGATGAGAACGGCCCTGTGGTGGAAAGCGTATCCTCCCAGGTATCCCCGCTGGAAGAAGAAACTTCTGCTTCGGAACCTGGACAGGCAGGAGACAGCCAGGAAACAGGTACCGGAGAAACAGCAGCCCAGGGCGCTTTGCAGCCGGAAGCTGCCGGTGACCAGACCGGGCAGGGAACCCCGCAGCCAGGAAATACTGATAATCAGGCGGGACAGGAAGCTCCGCAGTCAGGAAATGCTGATAATCAGGCGGGACAGGGAAACACGGACAGTCAGGAAACTGCAGAACCGGATGCAGCAGGAACAGACTCTTCTCCGGAGGCTCCTGCAGAAGATAATACCGCACAGGAAACCTCAGGCGGACAGGCGGCAGAACCCCGGTATTATACGGTGCAACCGGGAGATACCCTGGCTTCCATCTGTATCAGCATTTACCATACCAAAGACATGATGGGAAAAGTCTGTGAAGTAAACGGGATTGAAAATGGAGATAAAATTTACGCAGGGCAGAAACTGCTGCTTCCATAAGAGCCGGAATCACTATATTATGAAAAAATGTGCATGAAACGTAAGAGTATGATATGATAAGGACGGACTTTCCATGCACAGTTGACGGATTTCATACCTGGAGGTGTAGTTTTGGCAGATAAAGCATACCGGATTGTAAAATCGGATGTAAAGGAAATGAATGAGAAAATCCACAGGCACCGGAGAAGAATACTGGGTATCATTGCTTTTGTAACCATTCTTCTTCTGGCCGGAAGCGCCGGGCTGTATATATATTTGCAGACCAGGACTTATACCGGTTACGAAGTGCTGAAAACCGTAAAACGGGAGGATACTTCGGGCACTCAGTTTGATGTGTTTAACGGAAATATTCTGAAATATAACAAAGACGGCGCCTCTCTGGTGGATACGAATAATAAAACCATCTGGAACCAGACCTATGAAATGCAATCTCCCATGACAGATTCCTGTGAGAACTATGTGGCGATTGCAGATAAAAAGGGCGACCGGATTTATATTATGGACACAACGGGCCCCTGCGGGGAAATTAAAACGTCCATGCCCGTTCAGCGGGTACAGGTGGCCGGCCAGGGCACCGTTGCGGTGCTGTTGGAACAGGAGGGCACCGGATACATACAAGTGTATGACAAATCAGGAGAATATCTGGCAGGCGGGGAAGTACATACGGAAAACAGCGGATACCCCCTGGATCTGACCATATCCAATGACGGGAAGAAACTGGCGGTGTCTCTGCTGGATGTGAATGAAGGATTCGTAAAAACCACCATTACCTTTTTCTATTTTGACGCCATGGGCCAGAATGAAATTGATAATATTGTGGGCCAGTATTCTTACTCCGAGATGGTAGTACCCAAAGTGGAATTTCTCACAAACGATATTATGGTGGGGTTTGGAAATGGAAAAGCGGTAATTTTTGACGCTTCCCAGAAACCGAAAGTCAAAAAGGAACTGGATTTGAAGCGGGAAATCCGCAGCATTTTCTATAACGACGCCTATATGGGATTTGTGTTTGATAATGAAAATAAAGAATCTTCCTATCATATGAATATTTATGACCTGCGGGGAGCAGAAGTTCTCTCCCAGGATTTCCGGATGGAATATCAGGAAATCGGCTTTCTGGAAAATGATGAAATCTGTATTCGGAATGATTTGGAATGCGCCATATACACCCTGCGGGGTATTCGGAAGTATCACGAAAACTTTGAGAAAAACATCTGGAAGGTAATGTCTGCCAACAAAGTCAGAGATTATATTTTCCTGACAGATGGAGAAACACAGAGGATCAGACTGAAATAGGAGTACAGCAAACATGGACATATTACTGATAATCGTGCTGATTGTTCTGGGGTGCTTTGCCCTTCATGGCTATATCAGAGGGATGGTTCGGATGATTTTTTCGCTGGTGGCCATCGTGCTGACCATAGTTCTGGCGTCGCTGGCCGCCCCGTATACAGCGGAATTTCTTCGGACACAGACGCCCCTGTATGATACCATCCGGGAAAAATGCATGGAAGCCGTTTCATCCGGGATTGAGAAAAATATGGAAGGCAGACTGCCAGAGCAGCAGGAAGGCTCCGGCCAGAATGAAACAGCAGAACCAGAGAAATGGAACGTATTCGGTGTGGAACTTCCCTCTGAAGTGCAGGAATTCCTTACCGGAAATCTGACAGAGCAGACAGGAGACCTGCTGGAAAACAGCGGGCTTTACGAACAGGCGGCAGATTTGATTGCCGACGCGGTGCTGCTGCGTCTGTCCTGGACGCTGTCCTTTATTATTATCAGTATTCTGCTGGGCGTTCTGATTCATCTTCTTGACATCATTGCAAGATTGCCTGGAATTAACAGCATTAACCATGTGGGCGGCCTGATTGTGGGCGCTCTGGAAGGACTGGTAATTGTGTGGATTCTGTTTTTTGTGATTACCCTGTGCCAGAGCAGCGACTGGGGAGGAGCCATGATGCAGGAGATACAGGAGAATCCACTGCTGAAGCTGCTGTATGAGAATAACGTGATTGAGCAGATACTCTGACAGAGTATCCGGAATAATATATAAATTTTTCGGAGAAATCCCCTGGAGCTGACCCCTGGAAAGGCTCTGAGGGGATTTTTGCTGGCTTTGCCTGAAAATATCGGCTCCTGCACTGATATCAGACAGATGTTACTCTCAAAATATCGGCTCCTGCGCTGATATCAGACAGATGTTACTCTGAAAATATCGGCTCTTGCACTGATATCAGACAGATGTTACAATGTAAAAAAAGAGGAGGGGATGGAATGTCAGAAGGGATTGCCTGGCAGAATAAAGATATAGAATTCAAGATACTGAGTGAGGCTTACAGAGAGAAATCCTTTGAAGCCTATGGGCTGAAACTGCCCAGGATAAAAGAAGTTCTGCCCACGAATCTGCCGGAGGTATCGGCAAATGAACTGAGGATGGATAACCTGTTTCTGCTGGAGGACGGAACATATGCCCTTGTGGATTACGAATCCGGAAACACCACAGAGAATCGGATAAAATACCTGAATTATATTGGGAGAGTGATAAAGCGTATTTACGCTGATACAGGAGAAATTCCTCTGATAAGAATGATAGTGATTTGTATTTTCCGGTCTTCTGGTAGTGAGTGATAAATTCATCAGCGGAGAAGACGCGGAGACAATAAGGAGGGAGCTTGCCATGACGAAAATCGGAAAAATGATATATGAAGATGGAATAGAAAAAGGGGAACGTAACGGACGGAGAGAAGAACGTATAGTTGCTGTCTTTAATATGTTAAAACTGAGTGTTCCGGAATCACAGATTCTGGAGCTGTATTCGGCAGAGGACTTAAAAGCAGCAAAACAGCGGCAGTAAAGTAAATTTTTTCACAGTCTGCCCATGTCATAGAACGAATGCAATACCTGGGCGATTACTATTTGAAACTGGGATATTATTCTCTGACTCAAAAGTGGCTGTCAAAAGTAATACTTATGTGCAGTGCGACTTAGGCACATTGGATGGAAAAACATTGGAATGGTCAGGCGGACAGGTTTCGAATGGATTACAGGATAAACTTATAACATTGAAAGAAATCATTGCTGCAGGAAGTGAAGGTGATGAGCAAAAAGCCATCAAAAGGTACCTGGGACTATGATTGGGAATTTAGATTTACAATTAAGAAGTTACAATTATAGAAAATAATAAAATTTTATGTCAGAAAGTGTCATATTCTGTCCTGCTTAATTGTTATTATAGACAGGGAGTATAAATTATTGCAGAACCCCCTGGAGCTTCCCCTCATAACAGCTCCAGGGGGTTCTTATAAGTTTTGAGAGCAAAGCGGGCTTTTGCCGGGCTTTCCTGTTCCCTTTTTCCTGAGGAACCTGATTGCATACGCTGCTGACTTTGAACAGTAAAACAACTTTTTTAAATTTTTTTAAAAATTTTACCGAAAAGTGTCATATTCTGTCCCGCTCGGTTGTTATTATAATAGGGAGTATAAATGATTGTAGAATCCCCCGGAGCCTCCCCTCAAAAACGCTCCGGGGGATTTCTATGTACTTTTACGGGAAAAATACCGTGTGTCTGCGAAATCTGCAGAAATTACCAGTCATATAAAAAATTTCCTGAAAGAATTCCGTAAAAAAATAGCATTCTTCGGAAAAATGTGTTATAATTCATAAACGGAGTATTGTATCCGGAGCAGATAGGATACGGTTTTACCAACTTTTACAAAAGAGGAAGCTGCTCCGGATGTGATTCTCCTGTTTTAAAAAATTATACCGGAACTATTATGAATACAGGCAATAATGCCGAAAAAAATTAATAATATAAATATAGACAGACCGAAAAATGGTATGCGTGTGGGATGAAGCAAGGAGGAATGGACTATGCATAGGGATGTTGGGAAGAGGATAATGGCAGTGTTGTTAAGCATCTGCATGATAGCCGGGATGGTGGACTGGTCCGGCTTTACGTCGCGTGCGGCGGATGATACTTCGAAGTTGACTATCAGCAGAATAGATATAAAGGCTTCAGGAACCAAGATATATAATGGTCAGCCTCAGAAACTGGACGCGGCAGATTTTGAGGTCTGGGCGGAGGATGATCGAGGAAACTCGGAGCTGGTAACAAACCCGGATGGGTATACGCTGTCTTATAGTCAGAGCGAAAACAGTATGATAGACGCGAAGACTTATACGGTAACGGTAACAGGAAATCCGGAGCAGGGGTATGAAGGAAGAACAACAGGGAGTTTTGTAATCAGTAAAAAAGATATTACTGCGGCTCCAAGTATTACAGTGGCGAATATTCCTGGCAAGAAAGCGGTAGCGGGGCAGGTAGTTCATCCGGAAATAACCGTATCAGATTCAGAGACTGGAAAGACATTAGATCCCACCTCAGATTTTACCCTTAACTGGATAAAGGATACGGTCGCAGAGACAGAACCTTCTGCAATCGGTGAAGTAGAGGTTGTCGGTCAGGGTAACTATACGGGGAAAAGAACTGTTAATTTTAACATTGTAAGAATTGATGCTGCAAATCTGACGATTCAGTTAAAGAATGGGTATAACGGCCCCAATACAGGAATACTGGAAATGAGTGGTGGTACGCTCCGGGCACTTTATACCGGCAATAAGCTGGAACTTACGGAGCATGATGTAGAGGTGACATACGATAGTGAAACTGTTCCCTGGGAGAACCTGGAATTTATCTACAATCCGGACCGAAACAGCGGATATGTAGGTATTATGAAAGTACAGGCCAAAGTAAAAAGCGGGGATTATATTGGACTGGTAAGCAGCAATACGGAAGAGTTTACGGTTTTTAGAAACATTTACAAACATCCTATAACATACAGGAATCTGACGGCGAAGCTGGGTTCCGGAAGTGGCCTGGAGGTGGATTATGAGAAATCGGAATTTATTGATAATAATGCCAGTGATGCAGTAAAGGAAATACCTGCTCAGGAGAAATTTGAAGTTACGGTTCAGAATGGCTGGCAGTCTGAACCGGTAGTGAATGGAAAACTGCAGTGGAGGTGTAATGTTAAGGGAATAGGAAATTATTATACGGGGACGGCGCAGGATGTGCCCATCACTCTTGAAATCCCGGAATTATCCGATTCCATGATACATATCCTGGACAATGGTGTGGAAAACACGAAAAGGGAGTATGTATTTGACGGTTCCACAGACCGGGTGAGTAATATAGTCGCTGATTATACAACACGTCTCAGGGTTGGAAGCGAAACAGAGCCTTATACCCCTGTCGATGATTATACTGTTAAGGCGAAAACATCCGGTACAGATGCAAATACCTATTATCTTACGGTAACCCCTACATCTACCGGAAAACTGCGGGGTAAGGCAGTGGATGTACCCATTAAGATTACACCAATGCCCATGGATTCTGCTAATGTTAATATTACTGTCCCAAACGGAACTTTCACAGGCCAGCCGGTAACGCCCACGCCGACCCTTACTTATACAAATGGGAATGGTGTGGAAGTGCCCATGACCGGAGGAGGCGTTGATTATACCATAGGCAGATATGTTAATAATATTAATGCCAGTCAGAATGCAGAGATACCAATTACCGGAAATCATAATTTTACAGGTACTGTCAACCAGAAATTTACTATTGACCCCATGATACTGGATATTTCCAATACAACGATTACAGGAGTGACCGATGGAGAAGAGATAGAATATAACGGTGGGCAGCCGATTGAACCAAGGCTGACGGTTACGGTAAATACCAGACAGCTGAATATGGGAACGGATTATACCGTAACATATCGCAACTCCGGTGGAGGAGAGACCCATTCCCAGGTATCTGATGATGAGATTACCATGACTATTACAGGTACGGGGAACTATACAGGCGGTAATTTTACAAGAACATATAAAATTGTGCCACGTCCTTTGCGGGCCAATGAACTGGCTGCGGTTTACGATGCAAACCAGGAATATACCGGAGAAGAAATTATACCGGAGTTCAGCCTTACTTACCAGAACGGAACGGTCAGAAAACCAATGACCCTGGGTGTGGATTATATGAAGGGCCACAGTAACCACATAAATGTTACAACTTCTGAGAGAAAAGCGAAAATTATTGTAACAGGACAGGAGAATTTTACCGGAACACTGGAATATGAGTTTAATATCAATGCCTGTAATCTTGAAACACTGGCCACATTGGGGGTTACAGCAATAGATGAGACAGGTCTTGAGAAAGATCTTGTGGCCGGAAGCGTGGGAGATAAATATCTTGAGAACTATTATCTCTACACTGGCAGGCCCGTTCCGGAAGAGGGAAGTGTTCTGAACGGTTTCCGGATTACTCATAATGGCCGGACAATAGATTCCAAAGATTATAAGGTAAGCTACAGGGACAATACGGATATAGGGAAAGCAGTCCTTGTGATTGAAGGGACGGAAACCAACAACTATACAGGAAAACGGGAACTGTATTATGCAATTAAGGGCAATCTGAATGATTTTAATGTAACCGGCGGAAGAACTAAGATTGAGATTGAGCCGGAAGAATATACGAAGGACACTATTGTGCCCAAAAATGTAACAGTCACATTCCGCACGGAAAAGGAAACGAAGACGCTTATACGGGGAAGGGACTACGAAGTGACCAATCCAAGGAGCGGTAATGCGGATCCGGATCACATAAGTCCTGTCAGTCAGAATGAAACGGCGACCATCACTGGTCAGGGATTATATGTAAATTCATCAACCGCGTCCTTTATTGTAGATCCTCTGAGTCTGGACAAAGACAGGGATGTTCTGGAAAAGGATCATAATTATGAGATTAAGGATGTAGAGCCGAAATACACCTATTCCGGTCTTCCCATTACACCGGATCCTAAGATTACCCATAGCGGCAAACCGGTAGAAAAAGACACAGAATACGAACTGGAATACTATGCCTATGCCAACGGGACTGCCGTTGGAACGAAAATAGAGGATATAACAGATGGAAGTAACTTTCCGGTAGGCTCCCATTATGGTCTCAGAATAAACGGAAGAACCAATTACAAAGACTACATCGAACTGCCCTATGAAATTACACAGTACAATCTTAAAACAGACGGTGTGGAACAGGGGAAAATTGAACTTGAAGGTACGTCGGCGGCAGTAGTGCTTGATCATGTGAAATATCCGGATGCTTCTTCCGATACAGCCTTGTCACCGCCATTGCCCGGCGATGCTCTGGCCACCAATATGGAACTGGATGAAAACGGCCAGCCCACAGATACACCCACTGACGGAATTGTCTGGAAAAATCTTCAGGTAATGTATACTCCTGTGGATATAGAAGGTAATACCGTACTAGGTGATGATGGAACTCCGTTAAAATATGCTTTGCGTTATGGCATAGATTACACTGTCACCTATGAGAACAATACGGAGCCGGGTACTGCATCCTATACCATCAGAGGTGTGGAAGGCAGCAACTTCACAGGTGAATTTACAGAAGAATTTAAGATTCTTGCAGACCTGAGCAGTGAGAATACCACAGTGGAGGCGGCAGACTGTACGTTTAAGCCTTCTAATGATGCGGCAAGACCGGCGAATGAACCGGAAGTTACCGTTAAGTATGTGGTTAAAATGGTAGACGGAAGGGAAAAAGAGATTTCCCTGAATACAGAAGGTCAGGATTATACGGTAAGTTATACTCACAATGACCGGGCTACCAAAGGACCGGAGGATGATCCGGAGAATGAAAATGCGGCGCCGGAGCATGATAGTACCAATGCGCCTACAGCTACCATAACTGCAACTGCCGACGGATTTGCTTATGGAAGCAACAGCGATACCTTTGAAATTTTCCAGCGGGTGCTCAGCGAAGAAGAAGACTCCGGACTGGTTGTGGAAGGTGATCTGGAGTATGAATATACGGGTGCTCCTATTGTGCCGGATCTTGAGATAACCTGTGATGGAGTGGCTCTTATAAGAGAAGATTCCGGGACGGTACCATATGATTATGGAATTACAGCCGAACATAATCTGAATGTATGGACCTTTGAAGATGCGGCTCAGACCATAAGACTGAATCCCACAGCCACCATTTCAGCAAGAAAGGGTGCAGACGACGGTAAGTATACAGGAAATTATTTTGGAGAATTCAAGAAGGAATTTACCATTACGCCCAGAAGGCTGGACCGTGATGCCGAGGGCGTTACAGTTGAAGTGGTGAATAAGAGAACGGATCTTTACAGCACAAATAAGGACGGAGAATGGGAATGTGAATATACCAGAAAACCGATTACGTTCCCGGACAGCGGGGAATCGGTGCCATATCCGAATAAAAATGGACTGGATATTACATGGAAGAAAGGAAATGTATCTGCGAAGCTGACAGAGGGAACCGATTATACGGTAACCTATGAAGATAATGTAAAAATCGGAGATGCAAAAATCTGGATTGAAGCTCCAGATAACCTGTACAGCAATTATACCGGAAGATATGACCAGCATTTCAAGATTATGGCTACCATTGCGGAAGTAGATAATGACAATCCTCTGAATGGTGTACGCTATATGGAACTGGTAGGCTACGGAAAGAACGATCGTCCCAATGTTTATTATGGCGGCGGAGTAGAAGTGATTCCGGAACTGAAGTTTGAAGATATTTCCGGACCTCTGTCCGGTGACAGTGAGGAATCTTATATTCTGGAACAGGATAAAGATTTTGTAATTCTTACGCAGCAGAACTGTGCCCAGTATGGAGAGAAGGAATACAGTACCAATAACGTGAATGTCAGCGGCGAAAATGAAACAGCGAAGCTGGTAATTAAGGGAATCGGTTACTACACAGGAATCGTGAAACGAGAGTATAAAATCATACCCAAGGATTTCTCTGATATCAGAAGCGGAATTACCGTGCAGTTTGTGGGAAGTAAGACCGGTGAAGGGTATGAGAACGGTTATGTGTATAACGGTCAGGCTCAGCGGCCCACCGTTAAGGTATTTAACAACAATATAAAAGACCTGGAGAATCCGGGACCGGATTTCAATCCCTATGATTCAAGACGGGAACTGAAATCTACAGAATATGAAGTTGTAGGCTATTACGACAACAAGGAATTGTCTACGGAGGACAAAAAGGCCTATGTGCTTATCAGAGGAAAAGGGCCTAATTACAGCGGTGAAAACAGATTTTACTTTATGATTATCCGTAAACCCATTGATGAAGCTGACTGCGTGATTGCGGAGAAACCGGTGTATAACGGAAGACCTCAGACACCGGAAGTTCAGGTATCCTATATGGATGCCGGTAAGAAAGTAACGCTGGTAGCAGGCACTGACTACGATATTGCCTATGAGAATAATACGGAGGCGGCTGATGCCAGTGCTGAGAATGCACCTGAAATTGTTCTCACCGGAAAAGGCGGATATGGCGGTGTGGCAAGAATTAAATTTACCATCAGTCCGAAAAATATTAACAGCGAAGATATTACAGCTACCGGCTCTGCCCTTTATAAAAATGGAGAACCGGTGGAAGCCAGAGTGGCTGTAACGGATAACGGCGCTCCGGCAGAGCGGGCCACACTGGTACGGGATACGGACTTTACCCTTTCTGACCAGAGTAACCAGACAGGTATTGGAGAACAGGGAACGGTAACTGTGACAGGAACAGGCAACTACACCGGAACACGTACAGCTACATTCCGAATTCTTCCGCCGGACGGTACCTTCCAGATAGATCCCATCGAGGCCCAGGAGTACAACACGAAGCCCATCCAGCCGAAGGTGAAGGTAAACCTTCTGGTACAGGATTCCGATATGTCCGTGGAGCTGACGGAGGGACTGGATTATGACGTTGCGTATGCTAACTGTCAGAATGCAGGAGTTGCCACAGTAACCGTTACAGGGAAAGATATTTTCCTGGGCAAACGTGTCACAGCCTCCTATGCTATCAATCCAAAGAGCATCGGCGCAGACGGTGTAATCGACGCCAGCATGATTATGGGAGATATCAAAGATTACCAGTTTACCGGCACTGCCATTGTACCGGCTGTGGATCTGCGGTTCCAGCTGCCGGCAGCAGAAGGAGCAGCAACCCCTGGGGAAGCAGTTCCCCTGGTAGTGGGAAGAGATTATCAGGTAACCTGTGTCAACAATACTTCCATCGGAGTTGCCACAGCTACCATTACAGGTATCAATAATTATTCCGGAACCATAACCAGAGATTTCCGGATTCTGGGCAACATGAATATGGCCACGGTAGCGCCTATCCCCACCCAGCAGTATACCGGAAGCGCCGTAACGCCGGAGCCCATGGTAAGCATGGGAGGAGTTGCACTGGTAAAAGGTGTCCATTATACCGTAGAATACAGGAACAACGTGGAGCGCGGAACTGCCAGCATTATTCTGACAGGAATCGGAGAGTGGCTTTCCGGAACGAAAACCGTAACATTTGACATTGCAAGAGAACTTTCAGACAGTACCGCGATTCGCGGAGTTGCTGCAGCCTATACTTATACGGGAGCAGCCATAGCCCCTCCGGTACGTGTGGAAGAAGAAGGCAGCCTGCTGGTAAACGGTGTGGATTATCAGGTGATTTATGAGCAGAATGTCAACGCGGGAACTGCGACCATTACCATTATGGGAATTAACAAATACAGTGGCAGCAGAACCGTAACATTCCGAATTACGCCTCAGCAGTTAGGAAGAGCCACCGTAGCTCCTGTGGAAGAACAGATTTATGACGGGCAGGAAAAGAATCCTCCGGTAACGGTTACCAGCGGAACCACAACCCTGGAAAATGGCCGGGACTACAATCTGGTATATGTAAACAGTGCAACCCCCGGAATGGCAAGCATTATCATCAAAGGGGAAGGCAACTATACCGGAACCCAGACTGTAAACTATAACATTGCGGTACCGGAAATTACAGGTGTGAAAACATCCAAATACACCAATAAGAGCATTACCCTGTCCTGGACGAAGAACAGCGCGGTAAGCGGATATGAAATTTACAATTCCAAAAACAGGCGTGATGTCAGAATCACCAAACCAGGTACCACCAAAGGCACCATATCCAAACTGAAAGCAGGAACAGGAGCAACCTTCCGGGTACGTGCCTATGTCAACAAGGACGGCCAGTATTATTACGGTCCCTTTACAAGTATTAAAACGGCTACTGCGCCGGATTCCACTAAAATCAGCAGTATTGCCTCTAATAAGGCAAAGCAGGTGACCGTCAAGTGGAAGAAGGTAAAAGGAGCTACTCAGTATGAGGTTTACCGAAGTACTAAATCAAAAAGCGGTTATAAGAAGATTGGAACCACCAAAAAGACCTCTTACACCGATAAAAAAGCAACCGGAGGCAAGAAGTATTATTACAAAATCCGTGTATGCAAGAAGATTGACAAAAAGAATTATTACAGCAGTTACTCCGCTGTGAAGTCAGTAACAGCGAAAAAATAAGCAGGGAAGGAAGGAGATTGATACCATGAGCAGAGTATATTGCATTGGAAAGTTCCAGTTTGATTCCTATGAAAAGTATCGGGAAGCTCTGGATGATATCGAGAAAATCAGATATATCTCCAAGAAAATGGATATCAATGAGCCTGGAGTGGCCCAGCGTCTTTATTCACTGATTCGGGAAGGGAAGATTATATTTAAAAGCGTCATAGGAGACGATTATCTCCTGTACCTTTCCGATATGGTGGCAGAAGACTACAAGGCCATTTCCAGGACCACCTTCACCGGCCAGATTGCGCGTAAACTGAAACAACTGTCGCCCGGCCAGATTGCAGGTGCTATCTGCATGGTCGGCGCGGTGGTGTGCTTTCTGATTTTCCTGGGAAGTGAATATCATGACCAGCAGAAAATCCGGGAACTTGAGAAAATAAAAGATGAACAGGAGATTTCCGTAGCCTCTGACTGGCTTTCCGCCAGGTTTATAGAAGCCATGAACGGAGATGATACAGAAGAGGAGCCTGTAACAGCTCAGACAGGTACGGTGGAAAATACTATTTACGGAGCAGAGCTGGAGCAGGAGACTGTGGAGAAACCCCAGGGGCCGCCGATTTTGCCGGAATACCAGGGACTCCATGAACAGAATTCAGATTTTGCCGGATGGCTTACCATACCGGGAACCGAGATTGATTATCCGGTTATGCAGGCAGTACCGGAGAGCAGTGATTTCTATCTTACTCATAATTATGACGGGCAGGAGGATATCAACGGCTCCATATTTCTGGATTCCAGAAATGATTATGAACAGCAGGACGATAATCTGATTATATACGGACACAACATGAAGAGCGGAATGATGTTTGGGGGATTGAAAAATTACCTGGATGAAAGCTACAGCCTGGAGCATAAAATGGTGACCTTCAATACCATTTATGAGAAAGCTCAGTATGAAATCATAGCCGTATGTCTGTCAAAAGTATCCCAGGAGGGAGAGGAAGGAATCCGGTATTACGATTTTATCAACGCCGGAACGGAAGAAAATTTCAATCATTACCTGGATTACATAAAAGAGATGAATATAATAAGCGGAGACATTAATGTCTCCTATGGAGATAGATTATTAACTCTTTCGACCTGTAACAACTATACGGAAGATGGAAGGTTATTTTTGGTGGCGAAGAAGTGCTCACCTTAACAGCACATACACCAATAATTCAAGGAGGACAGGAGAATGAAAAAATTACTTGGCAGATGTTTCAATGGAATATTGATACTGGCCTTAACCCTGGTGCTGTGCCCGGTGGTACCGGCCATGGCCCAGGAAGACCTGAGTGCATATATTATGGAAGGCTCGGTGATTACCGGTTACAGCGGGCCGGGCGGCGATATTACCATACCGGCTTCTGTGACAGGAATTGCTGATTATGCCTTTGCAGGCAATGCGTCAATTTCAAGTGTTACGATTCCGTCTAATGTAACCAGTGTGGGAAGTTATGCTTTTTCCGGATGCACCGGACTGACCAGCGCAGTAATCAGCGGCCCGGCAAGTGTGGGAGGAGGCGCCTTTTACGGCTGTTCTTCACTGGGATATGTGGAACTTCCGGCAGGTCTCTCTGCAATCGGAGCGGAAACCTTTGACGGCTGCGGAAGTCTGGGTGTTGTCAATATTCCGGAAGGTGTAACCTCCATTGGAGCTCAGGCATTTAACGGTTGCGGAAGCCTCGGAAGTATCAGTATTCCGGGAAGCGTAACAGAGATTGGAAGCAGTGCGTTTAATAACTGTGTGGGTCTTTCTGAGATTACATTTCCTTCTTCCGTAAGTTCCATGGGAAGCGGCGTTCTGGCAGGTTGCAGCGGATTGTCGTCGGTCAGCCTTTCAGCGGGAATATCCTCAATTCCGGAACTTACTTTATATGGCTGCAGCAGCCTTTCCAGTATTACCATTCCCGGCTCTGTGGGAAGCATTGGCTCCCAGGCGTTCGGAAACTGCAGCGGTATCGGAAGTATCAGCATACCTGCCTCTGTTTCATCCATAGATTTCAGTGCCTTTGATGGCTGTAGCAATCTGGCAGAGGTAAATATAGAAGGCGGAAACGGAAGCTATGCTTCCTCAGACGGTGCGGTATACGATGCAGGCATGACACAGCTTCTGTTCTGCCCTATCGGCAAGTCCCAGCTGACACTGCCGGACAGTATGACTTCCATAGCATCTTCTGCTTTCAGTAATTGTCCTTATGTATATAACCTGGAGATTCCCAGTTCCGTAACTACCATTGAAGTAGATGCTTTTACCGGAAGCGGAATCAAAGCAGTTACTATTCCTCCCAGTGTTACATCCATTGGTTCCCAGTCCTCCTGGACGCCGGATGTAATCCGCGGATATACAGGTTCTCAGGCAGAGCGTTTTGCAGATGAGAATGGATATATTTTTGAAAGTATAGGAAATCTTGGGGAAGATCCGGAACCGGACCCTGAACCAAAACCGGATCCTGAGCCGGAACCGGAACCCGAACCAAAACCGGATAACAACGATAGCAATAACAATAATAACAATAACAATAATACCGGTGGAAACAGCGGCGGAACCACGCAGACAGGAACCGGCGGCGGAACAAATGCCGGAACCAGAACTTCTGTTTCCAGAAATATGGGAACTGCACAGGTGGGCAGCGGAACTCCTAAGACAGGAATTGCTTTTGACGCAAGATATGTGCTCTGCCTGGGTGTATTCTTTGCCGGTGGATATCTGGTAATCAGTAAGAAGAAAAAGAAAGTTGATGTGGAATAAGGATATTTATTTTATAGGTGCTGCACATCTGCGATTAATTGCAGATGTGCAGCACTTTGTTCTCTTATAGGAAAGACCTTGTCACGCTAAAGCATGAAAGTGTCTTCCTATAAGAGAAAAGTAATATGCGCACTCGTGCAACAGGTATTAGTCGCTAAAGCGACTGCACTCGGCGCAGCAAACCGTCCAGGTCCCTCATGAAT
This sequence comes from Lachnospiraceae bacterium JLR.KK002, assembly GCA_036941025.1. Taxonomy (NCBI): domain Bacteria; kingdom Bacillati; phylum Bacillota; class Clostridia; order Lachnospirales; family Lachnospiraceae; species Lachnospiraceae bacterium JLR.KK002. The sequence goes on along the minus strand of JAYMNP010000001.1, from coordinate 3,192,352 downwards.
GAGGGATTCAGGGAGCTGATGCGGACCTGTCCGCTTTGTTCTGTATCAGAGAAAGCGGAAAAATTCTTTCAAAGCATAAGGGAAATTGCAGTTAAGGCGATTCCTTTTTATTGTTGCCCAATATTTCCTAAAGTTTCTATCCAAACAACCGATAAATAAATTAGATAACAATTCAGACAGCTGGATATACTAACAGTATAGAAAGAGAGACAGAAAGGGAGGAGATGCCTTTATGCGTATAGAAGCATATAATCAGATAGGCCAGGTTTTTAATACGGGGAGAGCTTCCAGAATTAAAGGCAGCGGAGCCGTCTCCAGAAGAGATGAAGTGGAGATTTCACAGGCAGGCAGGGATTATCAGGTTGCCAAACAGGCAGTGGCAGAAGCATCTGATATCAGAGAAGATAAGGTTGCCGCGTTGAAGAGCAGTATTGCATCCGGAAACTACAAGGTGGAAACAGGAGATTTTGCTGCTAAATTACTGGAAAAATATGAAACATATTTTTAGAAATGAGGTTTTCACGTGGCCAGTTTAATGGAAGATTTTATCAGTATATTGGAGAAAGAGAACGGGGAATATGAGCGTCTGACTGAACTGTCTCAGGAGAAACGGCAGATTATTATTGACGGGAATATCCCCGCTCTTGAAGAAATTACCAGCCGGGAACAGGAAGTGACCAGTGTTCTTAAGAATCTGGAAAATAAAAGAGAAGAAGTTGTCAATGATATGTCTATCGTACTTAGTAAGAAGCCGGAAGAACTGACTATTACTAATATGATAGCCTTTTTAAATAAACAGCCGAAAGAGCAGCAACAGTTAAAGGAACTGAAGGAGAAGCTGCGTACCACACTGGAGAAAATGGCGGATATCAATGCACAGAACGAAGCGTTGCTGAAACATGCCATTGAGATGACTGAATTTGATCTGACGCTGTTTAAGAGTATGCGTCAGGCCCCCACTACTGCCAATTATGACAAACGTGCCAATAACACCGGAGATCTGCTGGGAAGCAGCGGGTTTGACGCGAAGCAGTGAGAGCGTCGGTGAATATGTATAACAGAATTACAACAGGGAAGGCAGAATCAGCAGGGAAGCGGAAATAGAAGGAGAAAGCAGATATGGCAAATGGAATGGGAAGTTTGTATATCGGTGCATCCGGGCTGCAGAACAGTCAGAATGCGCTGAATACTACAGCCAATAACCTTGCAAATGCAGATACCAAAGGATATGTGAGGCAGCAGGTATTATTTGCAGACAGAGATTATGTAACCTTTCAGAGTGCTGCCATCAGTAAACAGCAGGCGGGACTTGGACTGGCGATTGCCGATGTGATACATACCAGAGATTATTTCCTGGACAGATATTACCGCACGGAGAATGGTCGTCAGTCTTTTTATGAGACAAATTACCTGGCTGTACAGGACGTGGAAAATATTTTCCAGGAACTGGAAGGAGAGCAGTTTCAGACTCAGCTGGAAGAATTCTGGGAATCTTTTGCAGAGCTGAGCAAAGGTCCCAATACAGAAGTAAACCAGAACCTGGTGGTTAAAAACGCAACCCTGTTTATTGAAAGAGCGCAGGGTGTTTATCAGAATATGAAGGAATACCAGAAGCGGATTAATATTAAGATCCGGGAAGGTGTTGACCGTATCAATGAACTGGGCCATACCATTCAGAATCTGAATAAAGAGATTATGAGAATCGAATCCGGCGGTGTGGAGACAGCCATGACCCTGCGGGATGAGCGTGATAATGCGCTGGACGAACTTTCCTCCCTGGCCAAAGTGGAATTTCGGGAAGATGCCAACGGAGCAGTCAGAGTCCGGCTGGAAAATGTGGAATTTCTGGATGAAGTCCATGTATTTGAAATTGGTATTCGGCAGGATGATGTGACAGGTTTTGTAACGCCCTACTGGCCCCGGTTGTCGGATCTGAGCAGAGGAAAATATGCGGATGTGTTTGACTTTGATGTGGATATTGCTCCGGAATTGAATTCAGATATCGGAGAACTGAAAGCCCTTGTACTCAGCAGAGGAGACAGATTTGCTACTTACCGTGATATTGCCGGACTTTCTGCAGACGAATACAATGACGGAGCCGGCATGTCTGTTATGCTTTCGGCAGAAGCTGAATTTGACCAGTTTATTCATGAAGTGATTACAGCCGTTAATGATGTGCTCAGTCCCACTAAAACCATATCATTTACAGGGGCGGACGGTACGCCGTACAATAATGTCCGTGTCTGGGATGAAGATAAAGGATGCCTGGGGGCAGACGGACAGAAGCCCGGCAGAGAACTGTTTGTAAGACGGGGCTGTGACCGTTACAGAGAAGTTGCAGATAATCAGGTTCCGCCCAACATTTACTATGTGTACAATGAAGAAGATTCACCCGATACCTTTAAAATGTATACCATTCAGAACGTTGACGTGAATCCGGATTTACTGGAGACAGAGTCCGGAATGCCTCATCTGAATCCGGATGGGACTCCTGCCTGGGATATGGCTCAGCAGCTTGTGGATATCTGGGAAGCCAAGAAATATATCAGTAATCCCAATGATACCAATCCCTGTAATTTTAAAGAATATTACAAGAAAATGATTGTTGATATCGGCACAAACGGCAATGTTTACAAGTCAATGGCCGAAGACCTGGAGGCTGAGGTGGCTTCTATTGAGAACAGCAGACAGCAGGTATTTGGCGTATCTTCTGATGAAGAACTTCAGAATATGATTAAATATCAGAGTGCTTACAATGCAGCCAGCCGGTTTATCAACGTGATTTCTGAAATGCTGGAACACCTTGTGACCAGACTGTAACAGGAGGGAAAATATGCCATCAACATTTTTTGGACTGACCATAGCGGGTTCCGCTTTAAATACATTTCATGTGGCCACCAACACGGTTGCCAACAACATTTCCAATGTGCACACGAAAGGTTATACCAGACAGGAAGCTGTGCGTGTGGCTGCAGAGGCCCTTCGTACCCATCAGCGCTACGGCATGGCGGGCAGCGGAGTCTGCACTACGGAAATTATACAGAAACGTGATTTTTATTATGACGTGAAATACTGGGAAAACAATGCCAAAATCGGGATGTTTGACGCTCAGTTATATGGAGCGCAGCAGATAGAGAATTTTCTGGAAGATGAGGATGCTGTCAAAGGCTTTGGTTCTATTCTGAATGAAATGTTTGACGCATTGGATGATGTGAAAAAAAACGCAGAAAGTCTGGACGCCAGAAAAGCATTTATCAGCAAATGCCAGAATTTTACTAATTTCTTTACCAGCATGAATGTGGGACTGATTCGCATTCAGGAAGATGTTAATCAGGAAATTGCCACACAGGTAGCGCAGATTAATGCTATCGGCCAGAAAATTTCCATGTTGAACCGTCAGATTAATATTATCGAGCAGCAGGGCACCAATGCCAATGATCTGCGCGACCAGCGCGCGGTTCTGATAGATCAGCTTTCCGAACTGGTACCGGTGGAAGTGACCGAGTCCAAAGTAAGCAACAGCAATTATCCGGATATGTATACCGGAGGAACCAACTACATTGTGAAAATCAACGGACAGACGCTGGTGGAGAACTTTGAATACAATACGCTGGAATGCAGGGCCAGGGATTATAAGGTCAATGCCTCAGATGCAGAAGGGCTGTACGACATTTACTGGACCAGGAATAATGTGCCCTTTAACGCTTCAGGAAGAACCTGTACCGGAAGGCTGAAAGGTCTGTTTGATGTCCGGGACGGCAATAATAATGAAGCATTTCAGGGAAGGGTACAGTCTCTGAATATGGTTGGCACCGGCGATGACAGACATTATCAGGTTACCATCAAAAATCCCAGTATCACCAGTGTTAATCAGATGACCATGGATTCCGAGGGAATCATTACAATTAATAACAGGGATTTCGCTTATACGGGATTTTCCTATGATTCGGAAACCCAGACCTATGTGTTTGACCTGAAAATAGACACCATGAGCGCAGAGACGGAACAGGATTTACTGGAACGGACTGCAGTAATTGGCGGAGATATTGACGCCATGGGTGTACCTTATTATCAGGCTCAGTGCAACAGTTTTCTGAGGGAATTTGCAAAACAGTTTAACGAACTGCACAAATCAGGGGTTGACCTGAAGGGGAATGACGGTATTTCCTTCTTTGTGGCAGAGAACCCTGCGGATGGTTCAGAGTATAATTTTGCTGATTTTGATCTTGATAAAACAGACAGCATGACCTCTACGGGAAATTATTATTATATGCTGACTGCCGCAAATATTAAAGTGGCCTACGACCTGGAGCATGACCCCAATTTCCTGGTAACCATGAATAAACCCGACATGCCGGATAACGTGGCGACTCAGGATATTGTGGTGGAGATGCTGAAACTGAAAAAAGATGTCAAGGTTTTCCGCGGCGTGGGAGCAGATCAGTTTCTGGCCTGCCTGATCAGTGACAATACCGTAGATACCCAGAAAGCGAAAACTTTACTGAAAAATTATGAAAATATTGGTGAGACAATTCTGCAGAAACGTATGTCTATTTCCGGTGTGGATGAAGATGAGGAGGCTCTGGATATGTTAAAATTCCAGAATTCCTATAATCTGGCCTCCAGGATGATTCAGACCATGTCAGAGATGTATGACCGTCTGATTCTGGAAACCGGTGTGTAAGGAGGTTTGATAATTATGATGCGTGTAACTAACAGCATGATCAGCAGAAACAGCATGACTAACATTAACAGTAATAAAGTAAACGTGGATACACTGAATACTCAGATGACCACTCAGAAAAAGATTATCCGGCCTTCTGACGATCCTATTATTGCAGTTCGGGCCCTGCGCCTGCGCAGTAATCTGAGTGAGCTGAATCAGTATTATGAGAGAAATATACCGGATGCCAAATCCTGGTTCGAGGTAACCGAAGGAGCCCTTGATAATATGGAAGAAATTCTTCGGAATGTTTATGAGAAATGTGTGGACGGTTCCACAGATGTGAAAACCCAGGAAGACCGCGCAGCCATTCTGAAAGATATGCAGTCTCTCCGTTATCAGGTGTATGCGGAAGGCAACACAGACTGCGCCGGAAGAAGTGTATTTACCGGCTATAAGACCAACAGCAAGCTCACTTTCCTGAAAGAAGAAAAAGATACTTCCTATGAGATTACAGAGCCTGTATCTTTTGAAGATATTGAGGAAAAGCGTTTCTACAGCAATGAGGTGAAAGTGCCCAATTCTTCTGCAGAAGTTCTGACAGGCGTAGCCCTCGGTGATATGCCGGAGGAACATGTGATTAATAGAATCCGTCTGTCTTATGAGGGACTGGGAGACATTGAGGCAGGGGATATCAAATATATTGATGCAGATGGAAATGTACAGGAGCTGGAAGGAACAGGTTACGATGATGACGGAAGACCCATCACAGTGACCACAGATATGACCTATGATCAGTGGGTGAAAGATGGATATCCTGTGGGGTATGGAGAGGTAATTTATTTCAAGGAAACCGGAGAACTGGTAATGGGAAAAGGAGTGGCAGATTTTCTGGGCAGTGAAAAAGCCCAGCTGAGCGTCACCTATACCAAACAGGGATTTAAGGAAGGCGAGGTAAGACCGGAGCATTATTTCGACTGTAAGAACACCACAGATCCCAAAAATGAGATTACTTATGTAAAAGAAAATCAGGAAATTAAATTTACAATTGCATTCGGTCAGGAGCTGACCATCAATACACAGGCCAGTGATGTCCTTGACGCTTCCATCGGGCGAGATGTGGATGATCTGACCAATGCGGTTCAGGCAGCCATTGCAGCCCATGATAAAGTAGAGAAGATTAAAGAAATGCAGACGCAGCAGCAGTATTCCGACCCTGCTTCTCAGGAGGCACTGGGTCAGTGGCTGGAAGCAGCGGAAAAAGAAGCGGTTTATGCAGACGAGAATATGCAGAAACTTTATGCAAGAGGAATAACGAAATTTCAGGGGTATCTGGATCAGGTGAAACTTGCCAGAACAGATATGGGCAGCCGGGAAGGACGTCTGAATCTTACGGAAAACAGGATGGCTAACCAGCAGACGACTTTTGAGCAGCTGAAATCCAGAAATGAAGATATGGAACTTTCAGACATCATCATCGAATATACAGCGGCCTATAACGCATATCAGGCGTCCCTGCAGGCGTCTGCCAAAGCAAACGGCCAGACACTGCTGAATTATCTGTAACAGGAGGAAGCTATGCAGATTGAGACACGATTATTCGGAGAGATAGATATAGAAGATGAGAAAATAATCTTTTTTGAAAAAGGCATTATCGGTTTTCCGGACTGCCAGAAATTCACACTGATTTACGATGAAGGAGAGGACGGGGCCCGCAAAGGAATTTCCTGGCTTCAGTCTCTGGATGAGCCCGCATTTGCCCTCCCGGTTATGGATCCGCTGCTGGTGAAAGAGGATTACAATCCTCAGGTGGAGGACGAGGCGCTGGAACATCTGGGGAACCTGACCGCAGAAAATACTTACGTACTGGTAACTGTCACAGCCAAAGAAGACATCACACTGCTGAGTGTGAATCTGAAAGCACCTGTTGTAATCAATACGGATGAACGGAAAGCCCATCAGGTCATTGTAGAAGATGATTTTCCGGTAAAATTCCCAATATACGAGATTTTGAAGGCTAAAAAAGAAAAGGCGGGTGAATAGGATGCTGGCATTAACCAGAAAAAAAGGAGAATCCATCATTTTAAATAATGATATTGAAATCAGTATCCTGGAACTGCGGGGGGATCAGGTGAAAGTTGGAATCAATGCACCGAAAGAAGTTCCTGTGTATCGCAAAGAAGTATATCTTCAGATACAGAAAGAAAATGAGGCCGCTTCTTCAGCAGACAGCCTGACAGCCCTGAAGAGTATTTTATAAGAACAGGTTCACAGAAAGGATGGTATTTCCATTTTTCTGCCAGAAGAACAGAGATTGATTGCAAAAGAAAAAGTCCATGGGAATCAGGGACAGTAAGCTCCTGATTCCCGTGGATTTTTTTTCTTACAGGAAAGACCCTGTCACGCTAAAGCGTGAAAGTATCCCCCGGGCAAGCCTGGTACCACTTAGGATAAATCCGCACTCGGCGCGACAAAATAATTATGCCTGCTCACCCTGTTTTTTATAAAAAATACCGGAATTCTCGGAATACAGGAATTAATTCTTCAAATTTTCCGGCGTGGGGATTGAAAAGGGGCAAAACAATGTGTAAAGTTTATATATAAGATAGCAGCAGAGATTTTGCACCTTTTAAAATTCACAAAAGAGAAAAGAAGTTACTGGAGGGGAGAGATATGTTTCAATATCTGCTTCTGTTGGAAACAGATGAAGAAAGGAAATTTTTTACGAAAATTTATGAGAAGTACCGGGACGACATGTTCCGAATGGCAAACAGCATTCTGCACAATCCTTCCGATGCGGAAGATATGGTGCATGAAACCTTTGTGTTACTGATACAGTATGTGGACCGGATAATTAGTGTCTGCTGATTAGGTTGCAAACACTTGATTTTACTGACTTTTGCCCCGTTTTCTGGTACAATAATTGCAAGGATTTTGACGAAAACAAATCGTTTTTCTTGCAGTTTTTTACAGATTTTGAGTATAAAGGAGCTAAAACAATGTACAAACCGATTGACAAGTTACAGCATTCATTCCTCGATTTCAACCAGCCTATGGGACTCCACATGAATCCGGATAACCGTTGGATCAAACTGGCTGACCGCATCCCATGGGACGAGTTTGAAGTAAAATATGCCAAGCTGTTTCCAAGTGATACGGGCAATGTTGCCAAGCCTCTTCGTATGGCATTAGGAGCTCTGATCATCCAGACCAAGTTCCAGTATTCCGACCGTGAGCTTGTAGAACAGATCGCAGAGAATCCGTATCTGCAATACTTTATCGGGCTTCCTGGATTTCGGGAAGAAGCTCCGTTTGATGCAAGTACACTGGTTCTCTTCCGTAAACGCATTTCCGCAGAGATGCTGATGGAAGTAAACGAGTATCTTCTTTCCCATAAGGATGATGACAAAGATGACCATACTCCTCCATCCGTAGGAAAATCCGGTGATGATGGTACTGCAAAAGAAGATACAAACAAAGGAACGCTGACCCTTGATGCAACCTGTGCACCTGCAAACATACGTTATCCGCAGGACATCTCGCTTTTGAACGAAGCAAGAGAGAAGCTGGAAAACATCATTTACCGATTTTGTAAATGTTATGGTCTTAAGCTGCCCAGAAGATACCGCAAACGCGCCAGAAAAGAGTATCTTGCATTTGCCAAGAGCAGAAAGCACACGGCAAAGAAAATCCGCAGCGCAATCCGCAGACAGCTTGGCTATGTGAAAAGAGATCTTGGCTATTTGGAACAGTTCATGAGTGATGGATACGCCATGGCAGGTAAGGATATCGACTTGTATCTTACCATCATCAAGCTGCATGAACAGCAACAGTATATGTATGATAACAGAGTCCATTCTGTGGAGCATCGCATTGTAAGCATTGCGCAGCCATGGCTTCGACCGATTGTCAGAGGTAAGGTCAAAGCACCTGTTGAATTTGGTGCAAAATTTGATCTCAGTCTTGACAGCGAAGGTTACGGGCGTATCGAAAAAATATCTTTTGAGGCATACAACGAGAGTACCTGCCTGATTGAAGCAATAGAGCGTTTCAAAGAACGTACTGGTTATTATCCGGAACGTGTTCTGGCAGATCAGATATATCGGACCAGGGAAAACAGGAGTTATTGCAAGGAGCATGGGATCCGGTTATCAGGTCCAAAGCTGGGCAGACCAAGTGCCACAGCAAAAGTTGATAAAAAGCAAGAGTATCAGGATAATACCGATAGAATCGAAGTGGAGCGCACCTTCAGCCTGAGCAAACGCTGCTATGGTATGAGCTGCATTACCACAAAACTGGAAGAAACGCAGCTGACTTCTATTGCATTATCTGTATTCGTGACGAATCTGTTCAGGATTCAGAGGCGAATACTTTGCGCTCTTTTGCATCTGTTCCGATTCTGGCATGACCGGAGCAGATGTAAGAGTTGGAAGTTGCAGATAGCTACTTAATCAGCAGACACTAATTAACGCGGAACCTCACAAAGCATGGTATTACATAAAACTCACGTTGCGGCACAGAACGTTCGACCTGTACAGGCAGAGACAGAAGCGAGGGGAAGTGGAGCTGGATGAGTCATGGACACAGGAAGATATTTTTGACAAAGATGTGGCATTAATTCTGGAGGAGGCGGAAGAACAGAAAGCTCTGGTGAGTCTTCTGAAAAAACTGAAAGTTTCCTATCAGGAAGTGCTGATTCTGCAATATTATTATGATATGAGCACGAAAGAGATTGCGGAAGTCCTGGGGAAAACAGAAGATAATGTCAGACATCTGGCCAAAAGAGCCAGGGAAAAGCTGAGGGCCATAGTGGAAGAAAACGGGCTGTGGAATGAGAAAAAGAAAGACAACTGAATCGCTGACGTATGCTGCGGTTTTTGACAGCCTTATCTGAACATGCGGCCAGCCTGCAGACAGAGGGATGTAAGCTGAAAATTAAGGGATAGTTCTTAATTTTTCTGTCAGACGACCGATATATAATAAGAGATAAAACTATAACGGTCATGTTTCACACGGAGGTGATAGTATGGAAGTTCGAAAGGTAAGTACATCATCCGCGCCTTATCAGGGAAGTGGGCCGGAGGTGCCTGTTAAACAGGAAGTGGTTACCAGACAGGAAACTGCAGGAAGCCCTGAAACACCGCAGGCAGAGCGGAAAATGACTTTGCCGGACGCTGTGATTCCGGAGAAAAACAGAGTATTGGAAAAGACCGGGGTTTCAGAGAAAGCAGGAGTTTCAGGAGAAGAAAAGCAAAGTCCCATAGAAGCGCAGGAGATGGCGAAGAAGAAAAACAGCATGAAGCGTGCAGTGGAGGAAGTAAACCGGAAGGCGAAGAACTCAGAACTTATTTTCGGTATACATGACGCCACCAACCGGGTCACCATTAAGGTGGTAGACAAAGGAACCAAAGAAGTGATTCGGGAATTTCCGCCGGAAGAGACGCTGGATATGATTGCAAAAGTATGGGAATTAGCGGGAATTATGATAGATGAACGAGGATAGGAGGAAGAAATATGCCAATCAGACTTTCTGGATTAAATTCAGGACTTGATACGGATGCCATTGTACAGGAACTGGTATCAGCGTATCGTACCAAACAGGATAAATATACAAAGGCTCAGACCAAACTTTCCTGGAAGCAGGAATCCTGGAAAGACATGAATACCAAGATTTACAATTTCTACAGCAAGACCCTGTCAAATATGCGCCGGGTAGGTAACTTTAACAAGAAGACAACTACCGTATCTGACGAGACTAAGGCAAAGGTAACAGCAGGGGCCGGTGTTGTCAACGGAACTCAGACTCTGGAAGTAAAGAGGCTGGCAACTGCCGGGTATCTGACCGGAGGAAAAATTAAGCAGGCTTATGGCGGACAGATTACAAACGATACAAGTCTCTCTGCTCTGGGCGTGAAAAGCGGGAATCTGACTTTTGATGTGGGTGGTGAAAGAAAAACCATATTTGTGAATGCAACAGATACCGTGGCTGATTTGACAAAAGCATTAGGTGAAAAAGGTATTTCTGCAAATTTCGACGTAACCCAGCAGAGATTTATTTTAAGTTCAAAAACTACCGGAGTAGGAAATGATTTCAGTTTTGTAGTAAACGAAGGGGATACGGCAGCATTTAATATGCTGAACAGCCTTGGACTGGCAACAGAAGAGAATTTTGAAGCAGCCGGAGGAGATTATGCGTTCTCATCCAATGGCATGATTTCAGGAAGCAGTAAATTTAATGGTTTGGATCTGGACAGTACCTCTCCGTCAAATGACCTGAACAATCTTCTGGCACTCAGTTATAAAATTCCCACCGGAACCATGAAGTTTAACGTGGGAGGTGTTGAAAAGACAATAACCGTTGATGAGAACAGTACATGGAACAGCCTCATCAATGATTTTGATGCCACCGGCATGAAGCTGGAATACGATTCTGCAAAAGGCGGATTTAACCTGAGTTCCAAAAACGGAACGGATGCCGTGGAACTGGTTGCAGGTAAAGGCCCGGACGGCAAGCCGGATGACAGTTTTAAAGTTGCAGACAGCCTTGGACTGGCTACAAAGAAAGACTATCAGGACGCCGGTGCGGTTGAAACTTCAGGTATGAATCTTGCCACCAAGCAGGATGCTACGAATGCTCAGATTATTCTGAATGGCGCGCTGTTTGAGGGAGAATCCAATGATTTTTCCATCAATGGTCTGAATATTACAGCTACAGGCGTCAGCAATGGAGCAATGACTATTACCACATCCACAGACGTGGATGGTGTCTATGATATGATTAAGAGTTTCTTTAAGGAATACAATGAACTGATGAATTCCATGGAATCTGCTTATAATGCTCCTGCTGCCAAGGGATATGAACCTCTGACGGATGATGAGAAAGAAGCCATGTCCGAGAAGGAAATAGAAAAGTGGGAGACCAAGATCAAAGACTCCATTTTAAGACGGGATGAGACACTGCGCTCCGTAATGAGCAATATGTCCATGAACATGGCAAAAGTTTTTGAGGTAGACGGCAAAAAATACAGTCTTGCTTCTTTCGGAATTAAAACAGCAGGATATTTTAATGCGGCAGAAAATGAGTCTTATGCATATCATATTGACCATGATGAAGATGATGCTGTTTCTTCCGGTAATGATGACAAACTGCGCAAAATGATTGCCGAAGATCCCGACGGAGTGGCAAGTTTCTTTACACAGCTTGCAAATACTGTTTATGACGGCCTTCATGAGAAAATGCAGGCTACCAGTTCCAGCAGTATCTATAAGGTTTACAATGACAAACAGATGCAGGCCGAGTATGACGAATACACCAAGACTATTAAGAAATGGGAAGAAAAATTACAGGCCATGGAAGAAGCCTATTATAAGAAATTTGCTGCCATGGAAACTGCACTTGGAAAACTGCAGTCTCAGACAAATTCACTTTCTTCATTGTTCGGAGGCTGATAAGGAGGACATAACGTGATAGCGAACAGAGGATATGATGCCTATGCAAGGAACAAAATTATGACAGCTTCCCCTGCGGAGCTGACATTGATGCTCTATGAAGGGGCAATCAAATTCTGTAATATTGCGATAGTTGCAATTGAAGAAAAAAATGTGGAAAAAGCACATAATAATATTACGAAAGTTGAAAATATTATTTCAGAATTTTTGTCAACACTGGATCATAAATATGAAGTTGCCAGAGATTTTGAAAATGTTTACAATTACATCATGGACCGTCTGGTCGAGGCAAATCTGAAGAAAGACAAAGAGATTCTGGAAGAAGTGCTGTCCCATCTTCGTACCATGCGCGACACCTGGAAAGAAGTGATGGGGCAGAATAAAGCTGCAAAGGCGGAATAATATGGGAAATGATTATGTAAGCGTTATGATTCAGAGCCTTCAGAAAAAGGTGCAGGTTCTGGATGAAATTATTGAGAAGAATAAAGAACAGCAGCAGATTCTGGAACAGGAAGAGTTTGACGGAGGTGCCTTTGAGCAGAACGTGGAGGAAAAGGGGAACCTGATTGATCACATTAATTTTCTGGATGAAGGGTTCGAAGAACTGTACAGTCGTGTGAAAGCTGTTCTGGAAACAGAAAAACAGGCCCATAAAGAAGATATTCTGCTTATGAAGCAGCTTATCACGGAAATTACGGAGAAATCCGTGACGATTCAGAGTGAAGAAGTTCGTAACCGGAGACTGGTGGAGCGTCGCTTTTCTCAGGAACGGAAAAAAGTAAAAAGTATGAGGAATTCTTCTACGGTAGCGAAGCAGTATTATACCAATATGGCAAAGCTGAATTATGTAGACGCTCAGTTTATGGACAAAAAGAAATAAAAAGCAGATACCCCTCCGGACGGATGTCCGGAGGGGATTGTGTTATGTACAGATGGAAAAACTGATATCCGAAAAGAGGTGAAAATTGTGAAAGAAAGGAAAAAACTCCCGATAGGAGAAGAATTTTTTCGAAATATCAGAACGAAAGGATTCTATTACGTGGATAAAACAGGTTTTATCAGTGAACTGCTGAGAACCAGAGGCAGTGTAAACCTTTTTACGCGTCCCCGGCGCTTTGGGAAAAGTTTAAACCTGGATATGCTGAAAACATTTTTTGAGATTGACACGGATCCTTCATTGTTTGAAGGGCTTGAAATTGCAGAAGAAAAAGAACTGTGTGAACAATATATGGGAAAATATCCTGTTATCTCTGTCAGTCTGAAAGACGTTGGAGGGGAAAACTTTCAGGCTGCATATGATGCGCTGTGTACGGTTGTCAGCGAAGAAGCTGCAAGATTGGATTTTCTTATGAAAAGCGACCGATTAATGCCCCATGATCAGGAAAAGCTGGAACACTTGATAAAAAATCGGTTGGAGAAATCCTCTGATCTCCATCATAGCCTGAAACTGTTAACAAGACTGTTGCGAAAACATTATGGGGTATCTGCTATTGTACTGATTGATGAGTATGATGTGCCGCTGGACAAAGCATATCATAATGGATACTATCTGCAAATGGTAGATTTGATTCGTTCCATATTCAGCCAGGCCCTTAAAACAAATGAGAATCTTGAGTTTGCAGTGATAACAGGCTGCCTTCAGATTGCCAGAGAAAGTATTTTTACAGGACTGAATAATTTCAAAGTTCGGACAGTTTCGGATGTCCGTTTTGCAGAATATTTTGGTTTTACAGATCAGGAAGTAACCAAATTGCTGGACTATTATGATTTGGGAGAGAAGATCGCATTATTCAGAGAGTGGTATGATGGATATCGATTCGGAAATGTTCATGTTTACTGCCCCTGGGATGTACTTAATCAGTGCGATAAATTTTGTGAATCAGAAAGTGCCTGGATGGAATCACATTGGGAGAACAGCAGCAGTAACAGTATTGTGAAAGATATTCTGGAACATTCTACCGAAGCCACGAGAACAGAAATGGAAGCGCTTATATCTGGTGAATCCATAGAAAAACCGCTGATTTCAGGACTGACATATTCAGATTTTGACAACGGGAACAGGCAGAAAAAGCAGATGTATCTGTGGAGTATACTTTATGCAACCGGTTATCTTACAGATGCAGGGGAATCAGCTGGCAGGATTCACGAGCTGGTTATTCCGAACAGGGAAATTCTTGGAATCTATGAAGAAAAAATTCTGGCCTGGTTTGAGAAGAAAATGGTGAGTAATACGGAGCGGTGGCAGAAGTTCTGCACAGCAGTAAAAGAAGGGAATGGGAATACGGTTCAGGTATTGTTCAATAGTTTTATGGAAGAATCCATCAGTATTCGTGATACTTATGTCAGAAAAGAAATGAAGGAAAATTTTTACCATGGAATGCTGCTTGGGCTGATGAGGGCAGAAGAGAGCTGGATTGTAAAGTCAAATGCAGAATCCGGGGTTGGTCATATGGATATTATGCTTATCATTCCATCGGAGAAGACCGGATGTATTATAGAAATAAAATATGCTGAAAACGGAACCTTTGACGCTGCCTGCAGTCAGGCGATGGAACAGATTGAAAAAAAGGGATATGAATCACTTTTGAAACAGGAAGAGATAAAAACAATCTATAAATTTGGCATTGCCTGCTATAAGAAAAGCTGTAAAGTGGCAGTGGAATGCAGTACATGACAAAAAGTAAAATTAAATGTAAAAAAGTATAAACTCTTTTCAAAAAGAACCGATAAAAATAATGTAAGTCAGAAGTGCAACTGTTACAACTGAAGAAAGAGTTGCATAAAGTTTCCGGAAGGCTGTTCAGAAGCCTCAGGGAACAGAACGAAAAACTGCTTCGGCAGAATGGTCATCTGTATTATATACAGGCAGATGATTATAAAAATATCACATGCAGCATGGAAGCTGCGTTAAATTCAAGGAGGAAAACATTATGGCAATGGTAGTACAGCACAATCTTACAGCAATGAACGCGAACCGTCAGTTAGGCGTTACCACAAGCACACAGGCAAAATCATCTGAGAAATTATCATCCGGATACAGAATCAACCGTGCAGGCGATGATGCAGCAGGATTAAAGATTTCCGAGAAGATGAGAAGCCAGATCAGAGGACTGAACAAAGCATCCTCTAACGCACAGGATGGCGTATCATTGATTCAGACAGCAGAAGGCGCGCTGAATGAAGCTCACAGCATTCTTCAGAGAATGAATGAACTGGCAGTACAGGGAGCAAATGACACCAACCAGAACGTTGACCGTGACGCAATCAATCAGGAGTTAAGCGCACTGGTAGAAGAGCTTGACCGTATTTCCGCAACCACACAGTTCAATAAACAGTCTCTGTTAGATGGCAGCTTTACCGGAAAGAACCTTCAGGTAGGAGCAAACCAGAATCAGAAGATTACCATCAATATTGCAGCAATGAATGCAGCAGCAATCGGAATCAAACCTACCCAGGTAGGAGCAATGTCTGGTTATCTGACAACCAATGAAGTTGTGAAGAACCAGAAAGTTAAAAATGAAGCTGGTACCTATACAGCTGCTGATGCGACCACTAAGGCAAGCGGTACAGCTGGTTCTGCAAAGCTGAGAGCATCTATTGCGAACCTTGCAGCATGTACTACACAGGTTGGTGCACTTTATTCTGCAGGTAATACAAAGACAGCATATTTCAAAACAAACAATGGAACCATTACCACATTATCCGGTCTGGTAAGAGCATGTGCAGCAAACCTTGCAGCATGTGCAGCACAGGTTTTCGCAGTTGCAAGCAAGCCGGCTACAACAGTTAGCTCACCGAACGTAAGAGATTACCAGCAGGCAACCGGAACCATTACAATGGTTCAGAATGCAATCAACAATGTATCCAGCCAGAGATCTGCACTTGGAGCATTACAGAACAGACTTGAGCATACAATTGCCAACCTGGATAATGTAGCAGAGAATACTCAGGCAGCAGAATCCCGTATCCGTGATACAGATATGGCATCTGAAATGGTTGAATACAGCAAGAACAACATTCTTGCACAGGCAGGCCAGTCCATGCTTGCACAGGCTAACCAGTCTAACCAGGGCGTACTGTCACTGTTACAGTAATAGTATAATCTTATTAAAAGTTAAGAAGTTTGTTATTCTGCCTGTCAGAAATGGTTATCTGACGGGCAGATGACTATAATATCACATGCAGCATGGAAGCTGCATTAAGTTCAAGGAGGAAAACATTATGGCAATGGTAGTACAGCACAATCTTACCGCAATGAACGCGAACCGTCAGTTAGGCGTTACCACAAGCACACAGGCAAAATCATCTGAGAAATTATCATCCGGATACAGAATCAACCGTGCAGGCGATGATGCAGCAGGATTAAAGATTTCCGAGAAGATGAGAAGCCAGATCAGAGGACTGAACAAAGCATCCTCTAACGCACAGGATGGCGTATCATTGATTCAGACAGCAGAAGGCGCGCTGAATGAAGCTCACAGCATTCTTCAGAGAATGAATGAACTGGCAGTACAGGGAGCAAATGACACCAACCAGAACGTTGACCGTGACGCAATCAATCAGGAGTTAAGCGCACTGGTAGAAGAGCTTGACCGTATTTCCGCAACCACACAGTTCAATAAACAGTCTCTGTTAGATGGCAGCTTTACCGGAAAGAACCTTCAGGTAGGAGCAAACCAGAATCAGAAGATTACCATCAATATTGCAGCAATGAATGCAGCAGCAATCGGAATCAAACCTACTCAGGTAGGAGCAATGTCTGGTTATCTGACAACCAATGAAGTTGTTAAGAATCAGAAAGTTGGTACAAATAATTCTGCAGCTTTAAGAGGATCTATCGGGGCTCTTGCAGCATGTACCGTACAGGTTGGAGCGATTTATTCTGCTAATTCAAAAGGTGTGGCATATTATAAGACCCAGAATGGAACAATTACTACAAATTCTGGAGATGTAAGAACATGTGCTAAGAATCTGGCAATGTGTGCAGCTCAGATCTTTAAAGTTGCAAGCAAACCGGCTACAACAGTTAGCACACCGAACGTAAGAGATTACCAGCAGGCAACCGGAACCATTACAATGATTCAGAATGCAATCAACAATGTATCCAGCCAGAGATCTGCACTCGGAGCATTACAGAACAGACTTGAGCATACAATTGCCAACCTGGATAACGTGGCAGAGAATACTCAGGCAGCAGAATCCCGTATCCGTGATACAGATATGGCATCTGAAATGGTTGAATACAGCAAGAATAACATTCTTGCACAGGCAGGCCAGTCCATGCTTGCACAGGCTAACCAGTCCAACCAGGGTGTATTGTCACTGTTACAGTAATATAAGATTTTTAAAAAGAGTCGGTATATACCGGCTCTTTTTTTATTTATTGGAAGATTATTTATCTTCATTTTCGGGCTCTTTTTACTATATTATAAAAAATAAAAATACGTTATTTTTTAGTGCAAATATAACAAAAAGGACGGGATAAAAGAAAGAAAAATTGGGAAAATATTACATATATTTTGAAAAGCTAAATTATTTTTTTATATGTTCGATATATAATAGAGTGAATGATTCAAGTATCAGGTCTGTTGCAGCATGGAGGCTGCGTTAAATTCAGGGAGGAAGTCATGGCAGAGAGGATCTTAGATCATATTTCTAAAAAATTTTTAATTGAAGACGGAATGTTATAAAAACCAGAAGAATTGCTTTGCAGAAGTGGTTCTTTGGTTTTGGTAGCAGAATTAAGAGGTTGGCATTTGTCAGCTTTTTTGTTTGCATTACAGGGAATAATAAGAATTTTATCTGATATTTTTACTGTAATTGTAAATAGGATAAGGAAAACAGATATGTTAAAAATTTTGATTACCGGCGGAAGCGGGTTTATAGGGCGCAATGTAATAGATTTCCTGGCGAGGAAAAATGAAAAATATATAGTATATGCGCCCTCCAGTAAAGAGTTGGATTGTTTGAATGAGAAACAGGTAACACAATATCTGGAAAAACATCATTTTGATTATGTGCTGCATTTTGCAGTATATGCGAAACGTCCGGATAACCAGAAAGACGATACAAAAAAAGTGGAATATAATCTGAGAATTTTTTTGAACTTTGCACAAAATATAAATTTATATGGAAAAATGTTTTATCTGGGTTCCGGGGCAGAATATGATAA
This sequence comes from Lachnospiraceae bacterium JLR.KK002, assembly GCA_036941025.1. Classification (NCBI taxonomy): domain Bacteria; kingdom Bacillati; phylum Bacillota; class Clostridia; order Lachnospirales; family Lachnospiraceae; species Lachnospiraceae bacterium JLR.KK002. The sequence continues at coordinate 3,174,068 of JAYMNP010000001.1, read as the reverse complement.
AAGATTTCCCATAGTCAAAGTGAGAGAAGAAACTGTTGGAGCCACGATTCCGGTAGATACTTATGGACTGATGAAATATACAATTGGTCAGCTGATAGAGAGCAGTCAGAATATCTATAATTTTCGGTTATTTGGTATTTTTGGAAAATATGAATATTATCCTCTTAAATTCATATCTAATGTGTGCTGTAAAGCGATTAAGAATTTGCCATTATCAATAAGTCAGGATGTTTGTTTTGATTATTTGTGGATTGAAGATTTTTGCAGAATGCTGGAGTGCTTTCTGCAAAATGAGCCGAAATATCATACTTATAATCTGGTATCAGGAAAAACTGTCCGGCTGAGTGAGATTTGTCAGATTGTTTTAAAAGTGAGCAAAAAAGATTTGCCGGTACTGATATGCAGAGAAGGAATGGGAAATGAATATACAGCACGATGTGACCGTTTTCTGGACGAGTTTCCCCAATTCGAGTATACACCTTTGGAAAAAAGTATAGAAAAATTATATGACTGGTATGAAAATAGCGCAGATATTGATATATATGAACTTTTATATTGCGCAAAATAACGGAAGCGAAAGGAAGGTTTTCAGATGAAAAAGCGCGTGGCGGATATTATCATGGATACATTGTCTGCTTTGGGTGTGACAGAATGTTTTGCAGTAGTTGGCGGCGGGGCAATGTATCTGGATAACGCGTTAGATATATGTAAGGATATAAAAGTGTTTTTTAATCATCATGAACAGGCCTGCGCTATGGCTGCAGAGGCCTATGCAAGGTATAGTGGCAGAATGGCAGCGGTCTGTGTTACATCAGGACCTGGCGCGGTAAATGCGTTGACGGGAGTAGTAGGAGCCTGGCAGGATAGTATTCCAATGATCGTACTTTCCGGGCAGGTTCGTTATCAAACGTCTGTTTCTGCTTCCGGATTGCCATTACGTTATCGAGGAATGCAGGAGTTTGAAATTGTTCCAACTGTTCGGAATATGACGAAATATGCCAGAATGATCACAGACCCGCTGGAGATAAAAAGAGAGTTGGTGAAAGCTGTTCACATAGCTATGGATGGACGAAGAGGGCCTGTGTGGCTGGATATACCTCAGGATATTCAGAGTGCAGAAGTAGAAGAAGCAGATTTGTATTCTGCAGAAAAATTTGATTGCAGCAGCGTTAAACCAGAGCAGACCGTTGTAAATGATATATTGCAAACCCTGCAGTATGCGAAGCGTCCGTGTATTCTGGCGGGATCCGGCATTATCAGCAGTCATGTCAGAGAAGAATTTTCAGAATTTGTAAATTACATGTCTGTACCGGTAATCGGAGGGGCATGGGTCGCAGATGTCTTTTATATGGAGCATCCGCTGTATTATGGTTTGTCTGGCAATATTGGACCCAGGAGTGGAAATTTTGTATTACAAAATGCAGATGTGATTCTTGTATTGGGAAATAGTCTGGGATTTCGGCAGACTGGCTTTAATCAGAGTGGTTTTGCGCCAAAGGCAAAAATATACATGGTAGATGCGGATGAAAATGAAGGTAAAAAGCCTGGATTAAATATTCAACAGTTCCTGAATGCCAGTTTACAGACCTTTTTTGATATGGCTCAAATATCTGATGTGAAAATACAGGAGCATACAGAATGGATAGAATATTGTGATTATCTGAAACAAAAATTTACGGTATTTGAGTCTGTACAGAACCTGAGTCAGAGTGAAAAAGTATCTTCCTACTGTTTCTGGGAAAAATTTCAGCAATATGAAGAGGATGACAGTATTCTGGCTTTGGGAAATAATACGGCAAGTTCTGCCAAATTGCAGATAGGAACAGTTAAGAAGGGACAGAGGGTAATGACAAATTATACCTGTGGTTCTATGGGGTATGATTTGCCTGCTGCGATTGGTGCAGCTGTGGCCTCCGGAAAAAATGTATATTGTCTGACAGGTGACGGGAGTATTATGATGAATCTTCAGGAACTTCAGACAATAGTGCAGTACAATTTGCCCATAAAATTAGTTGTGTTTAATAATAATGGGTATGCGGCAATTCGCCAGACCAGCAATAATTTTTTCAATGGAAGATATGTCGGCTGTACTCCGGAGACAGGAGTAAGTTTTCCCGATTTTAAAAAGGTTGCGGATACTTTTGGGTTTGAGTATATAAAGTGTGAGACTAATAGAGAAGTAGAAATTAAGCTGAAACAGTTTTTTCACTCTGAACAGAGAATTTTTCTGGAAGTTATACAAAAAACGGATGATCCCATTACACCAAAAGTAATGTCACATCTGGACGAAAATGGGAAAATGCAGTCTCCGGTTTTACATGATATGTTTCCCTTTTTGGATGAAGAGGAAATGGAGCGGCTGATGCTCCAGTAAAAGGAGGTTCGAAAATGCCTGCGATAAGACAGGGAAAAATATACGCAAGAGAACGAATCAATCTGGGAAGTGCTGTACCGCTGGAGGTACCGTTTTCCGTTCAGATTGATGTATGCAGTGCATGCAATATGAAATGTAAATTCTGTTATCATTCTGATTCAGAAGCAATTAAGCGTGAAGGTGTAAAATTTGGTATGATGTCGTACGGCCTTTTTTGTAAAATAATTGACGATATGAAGACAGAATGGAGAAGTCAGGGACGGAAAATCAAAAAGTTGCGTTTGTTTAAAGCAGGGGAGTCTTTGCTTCATCCGGAAATTTGCGCTATGGTACAATATGCAAAGGAATCAGATGTGGCAGAATGTATTGAGCTTACAACAAACGGAACATTGTTGAGCGAAAGTATGAGTGAAAGTCTGATAAAAGCCGGGCTTGATATATTAAATATATCTGTGAACGGGATAAGCAGAGAGCAGTACAGGGATGTTTGCCAGTATGACCTGGATTTTGAAGAGTTTCGAAAGAAAATAAAATTTTTTTATGACAGAAAGCAACAATGTAAATTGTTTTTGAAATACAGCGACATAGGGTATACTCAGGAAGAGAGAGACAGTTTTTATGATATGTTTGAAAATTGCTGTGATGAAATTTTTGTGGAAACAATTTCATCTACCCTGTGGCCGGATACTAATGTGGAAGAAAAAATAGCGAATGCAGAAAAGGGAACTTATGGTCAGGAGTTAAAAGAGAAAAAAGTCTGTCCATTTCTTTTTACTACTATGGTAATAAACGATGCCGGGATTGCCCATTTATGCTGCGTTGACTGGAAGCTGCATTATATATTAGGAGATTTGAAAAAAGAAAAAATTTCAGCTGTCTGGGCAGGAGAGAGGCTGAGAACATATCAGTGTAAACATTTGAAGGGTGAAAAAAACAGTATTAAAATTTGTGAGAAATGTGAAAGTCTGTCAGCAAATACAATTGATGATATTGACGACTATGCCGAAGCAATATTAAAGCGTTTTGGAGAAGGAAAAATCTGATGAGATTGTATAGAATCGATGGATCAGGGCCTGATATTACAGGAAGGAGTTAAAAATAAAATGGTATTGACTGGACAGGAATTGCTTGAATATGCCTGCGGGCAGTTTGAGGGCGGGGCATATGAAACAGCCCTCAGGGCCTTCGTACTGGCATATGCTCGAAACTATGAGCGTGAGTGGATACTGGAAAACATTTATAACTGTTATATGGCAGGGAATGAAATGGAATTCAGGAATTCTTATGGACGTTGGGATTTTGGAGAAAAAACAGCGTATGAAAAGTGTATGTTGGATTTTATCCCATACTGTGAAGGGGAATATTATATTTACGACAGGGAAATACAGGAATTCCGGGGTGTTTTTTCTGTAAAAACAGTAGAGAGTGTTGTCCGGCAGGAATGTTTCAAACAGTCTGAGTTCAGTGCAATGGCGGCGATAACAGACTGGAACTGGAGCAAAATGCCGGAGATTTTGTCAGAAGCAGAATATCGAAAAGTGTACTTAGTCTGCAAAGATAAAAACAGATGTGATTCTTTTTTTAAAATTCCTGAGCTGGAAAAGTTTGCAAAAAATATTATGATATTCTCATGTAAAGAAGAGTTTCAACAATATTTTCATGAGAATACAGCTGAATATCTGCCAAAGCAGTGTGCAGGAGAGGAAGAGGAAAGGCAGGGCCTGCTGGAGATCATTAATCAGGAACATGCATACAGGCTTACTCCGGAAGGACGTAATACGGAGCGTGTGTTACTGACAATAGGAATTCCTACCTATGAGAGAGGAAATCTTCTTTTAAAACGTCTGGAGAATCTGAGGCAGATGCCATATGATGCAGAGATAGAGTTTGCCATATCGAAAAACGGGACAGCGCTGTATCAGGAAGAATATAAAAGCGTTTCTTCCATTCCGGATGCTCGAATCAATTATAAGGGATACGATGAAACATTAACAGCCTGGTATAATTGTAAAAGCGTAATGCAAATCGCTGCCGGGAAATTTGTCTTAATAGTTTCAGATGAAGATGATGTAATTATCAGTGCGTTGGAACATTACCTGAAAGTGCTGAGTTCTTATACTGATTTGGCGATGGTCAGGGCAAAAACATGTGTGCAATATTCTACGATAGACAGAACAATGTATTATAAAAAAGGAAAAGAGGCGCTTTTGGGTGGATTTTTAGGTCAAAATTATATGTCGGGTGCCATTTATCATCGGGAAAAATTCTGGAAGTCCGGAGTAGATGTCTGGGATGAAAAATATTATGAAGATAACAGTTTTTATGGCTTCTATCCCCATGCATGGTGTCAGGTATTATTAAGTGATATGGGAGATTATCTGGAGGATAATGTATGTCTGATATCAGAAGGAGATTCAGCTTACGAGGATATGAAGGAACAATATAGCCAAACAGGGAATTCCCTGGCTGAAAATCTCAAATGGGACAGAAATATTCCAGTATATGCCACATGGGAAAGCCGTATTGAGCAACACAAAGATGCATTGGAATGTATCCATGATTTTGCAGGCGGTGATAAGGAACTGGAGTTGAAAATGCTTCAACGAATGCTGGAAAAAACGGTTTATCTGATGATTAATGTGAAAGATAAATACGAGTTGAATGAGAAAAAGGAGCTTGCAAATACTTTTGTTGATGAGACATTATTGAGACTGGACGCTTTTGGGATGGGACTGTCGGAAAAAAGTAAAGATGGTATTATATCACAGTTACTGAGTTAAAAAGAGAGTAATGAGCCTTGAAACTTTTGGAAAATAAGATAATCTGATGAAGTATCCATGATTCAGGAGGGAAGATGTGAAGAAAAATGTAATTATGATTGTATTGGACAGTCTTTCAAAATGGTATATTGACCAGATGGAAGAAGACAGTTTTTTTTCAAATATGGAAAAGAGCAGTTATTGTGCTGCCAATATGTATGCGAGCGGACCATTTACAGAAGCGGCCATAAGAGGACTGTGGGAGTCAGCAGATCCTGTGACAGGGAATGGATTACTGGGTGGAATTGAGAAATTCAGAGCAATGCCGTTTTTTGAATTATTTCAGAAAAATGGATATAAAGATATTTACATGGATTATCCAATGCTGTTAAGTACGGATGAATTGCGCAGACGGGAAATTCAGGGTACGGGCTGGGTAGGAGATACCGTATTGGACAGATTAAAATATTATGCTGAGCTTAAACAGAAAGGGGAGCTGCGGTCCGGAGATTACAGAATTATCGGGATCTGGCTGGAACATTGGTTTGATATTTACAGGCATAAGGAAAAAGCCCCGTCAGAATATGCATTGTATTTGCAGAATAAAAGGCGGTATATAGATGAACTTTTAGAAGATGAACTGAGACAGGAAAATTTCCGCGACGAAGAAAGTGAGCCATCTGCCCGAAGTTATCTGTCAAGGGCGGAAAGGGTGGAAAATAAACCTTTATCAGATTCTGAAAGTAAACTGGAATCTTTGGTCAGGCATAAAAATATTCAGTATATTATGTCGTCCCAACATTATGACAGAGAAACTGTAAATCTTATGCTGGGCCAGGAAGTCTATAATAAAGATCTGGCGACAGGTGATAATGTTATGTACTCAATGAGAAGGCCAATTTCCAATATCAGGGAGGATTTTGAACATTTCTGGGAATGGCATGATAACAGAACAGATATAGAAGGGCCGTTTCTTGCTTACATTCATGACAGTTCTTTTCATTTGCCGGAAAGTTTTATGGACAGACGGTATGGAGAAGCTGGTTATGAGGAAGAAATATGGGAAAAGGTACAGGAGACAGAATTATTACCCTTTCAGAAAATGTCAGTGATGAAACAATTATCCCTCAGGCACATTTCAAAAAATCTTAACCTGTTCTGGAAAGAGCTTGAAAAGAGAGCACTGCTGGAAAACACATATGTAATTATTACCGCGGATCACGGTTCGGCCAATACGATATACTGCCGGCCTGAAAGTAAATGGAATTATAGCCGAAGAGTTTTTCAGGTTCCATTTTATATGACCGGACCGGATATCACGCCGCATATAGATTATGGATTTCATATGGCACAGGATATTTTGCCAACTCTGATTGACAGGTGTGGACTGGATACATATGGAAATCATTATATGGGTCATAATATTGAAAGCGGCGGAGATGAATATGCCTTTTCAACCTGGGTGCATGGTGCGTTTGACTTATACAGGCAGGAAATAAAGATGGGAATTCGGAATGAACGGTACAGTATAAACTGTATTGGTTATATTACACAGTTTTTTGGCAGCTGCCGTTTCACTGCATGTGATCTTATGGCAGATCCGGATGAAGCAGATGACGTCTATGAATCAGTCAGGGAAAGAGAGGATTTTATAAATTTATATAAGAAACTGCAAAACAGATGGTTTGAGATTATTTTTGATGTTTTGACAGATCAGGAAAATCCATGGGATTTTAGTGAAAAATATGGTTTTCTGGTGGATAAAAAAGAAAAGTACAGGGAATTCAATGAAAGTCAGAAGAGATATCCCAGAGAAAAGTTTGAGAAAGAACTGAAGGAAAAACAGGTTGTGATTGTGGGGACGGATGAAGAGCTGGAAGTATTTTTAAAGAACTTTGGTTATAATTATCAGGTAAAGGAAGTCTGGGATATTAATCCGCAAAAACTGGGAACCAGCATATTTGGCCATAACATTTGTATGCCTCATGCAGATATTGACCAAAGTAATACGTTATTTGTTGTAACCGGCAGACAGGAACTGGAACTGAAAGAATATCTGGATGATGCAGGGATCAGAGATTATTTATACTGGCGTTTGATCGGGCAGGGAGATATATGAGTGAAACATTGAGATTTTCTGAAAGCGGAATTGCTCCGGATATTGTGGATCAGATTGCGAAAATATTTCATGTTTCTGCAAAGGAAATTACAGATATCAGAATCATGAAAAAGGGAATGACAAACCGTTCATTTTGTTTTTCTGTGGGGGGAACCAGATACATAATGAGAGTTCCGGGAGAGGGAACAGAATATCTGATTAATCGCAGTCAGGAAGCACAGGTCTACCGTATAATTGCGGATAAAGGATTATGTGACAATATTGTGTATTTTAATTCGGTAAATGGATATAAAATCACAAAGTATCTGGAAGGTGTGAGAACCTGTAACCCTGACAGTATCTCTGATTTGAAAAGATGTATGGAAAAGTTACGGGATTTTCACAATATGAAATTGTTTGTTTCTCATGAGTTTGACCTGTTTGGACAGATTGATTTTTATGAAAGTCTCCGGATGGGGAGGAAGTCCATGTATAAAGATTATCCGCAGATAAAACAGAAAGTGCTGTCTCTGAAAGGGTATATCTGTAAACATATTACTTCATATTGTCTTTCCCATATAGATGCAGTGCCGGATAATTTTCTGTTCTATATGGACAGTGGAGTGGAAAAGCTGCAGCTTACGGACTGGGAGTATGCCGGTATGCAGGATCCACATGTGGATATTGCCATGTTCTGTATTTACAGTTCTTATGACAGAAGCCAGGTGGAAAGACTGATAGATATTTATTTTGAAGGAAATTGTTCATCCTGTACACGTATCAAGATATACTGTTATATTTCTGTCTGCGGACTTCTGTGGAGCAACTGGTGCGAATATAAGAGAAGCCTTGGAGTGGAGTTTGGGGAATATTCTCTGCGGCAGTATGATTATGCGAGGAAGTATTTCGAGATTGCGGAAGAAATGGGGGCTGTGAATGAATCGGGTTGAGAAAGCTGTTATTCTGGCAGCAGGTGCCGGAAAACGTATGCATCCCATTACGTTAAAGACACCGAAGCCTTTGGTACAGGTGAACGGTTTGAGAATGATTGATACAGTGATTCGCGGGCTGCATGAAAATGGAATAAGTGAGATTTATATAGTAGTTGGCTATAAAAAAGAACAATTCAGATGTCTGCTGGATGAATATCAGGGAATTACCCTGATTGAAAATCCCTGTTATGATGTGAGTAATAATATATCTTCACTTTATGCTGCACGTTGGTATCTTGAAAATTCCATTATTCTGGACGGGGATCAGATTATTTTTAATTCAGATATATTGTCTCCGGAGTTTGAATATTCAGGTTATAATGCAGTGTGGACGGAGAAAGAGACAAATGAATGGCTGATGACAGTAGAGGATGGATTTGTCAGGCATTGTTCCAGAAACGGTGGAAAAAGGGGCTGGCAGCTGTACAGTATTTCAAGATGGAGTGCAGAAGATGGAAAGAAACTTTGCAGGCATTTGGAAATAGAATTTGAAAAAAAGAAAAATACGCAGATATACTGGGATGATATTGTCATGTTTTGTTATCCGCAGGAATATCAGCTGGGAATCAGACAGATGCAGGAAGGTGATCTGATTGAAATAGATGAGTTGAAAGAACTGGCTGCATTGGATGCAGCATATTCAGATTACGTCGGGAAGGGGAATACGGACAGGGATGGGCGGCAATAAATTAAAGTCGGAAAAAGGTGTACGGGGAAATATTGATCCGGTGACGACAGCAGTGCCTCTGGCAGTAGTTCTTTTGCTGTGTATTTCGTTTACCGTATGTCCTGAAGTATCTGCAGGGATTCTTATGACAATTCGGGGATTTCTGGGTGATACGCTTGGAATCTGGTATCTTGCAGTGGGATTGGCTGTTTTGCTTATTTCGTTTTGGATAGCATTTTCAGATATAGGAAAAATTACACTGGGAGAAAAGGGGGAAAAGCCGAAATATGGTTTCCTGGCATGGGGAGCAATGATTTTTACGTGTGGACTGGCGGCAGATATTCTGTTTTATTCTTTTTGTGAATGGATTTGTTATGCGCAGGAACCCCATGTGTCAGAAGCTGGTTCTGTTCAGGATTGGGCTTCGACCTATCCTTTATTCCACTGGGGGCCGATTCCATGGAGTTTTTATGCGGTACTGGCTGCCTGTTTTGGGTTTATGCTGCATGTCCGTAACGTCAGAAAGCAGAAATATTCAGAAGCATGTCGTCCGCTTCTTGGGAGTCAGACAGACAGGGGGGCCGGAAAGATAATTGACATTCTGGCTGTTATAGCTTTGATTGCCGGCACCACAACCACATTTTCGGTTGCCACACCATTGCTCTCTGCTGCAATAGCAGATCTGGCAGGAATTCAGAGTTCAAAATACATAACAATTATGATTCTTGTTATTACCTGTTTTATCTATACATTTGCTGTCATGAAGGATTTAAAGGGCGTTTCAGGGCTGGCAAATATCTGTATGTATCTGTTTGGCGCCCTGCTTATTTATGTTCTGGTATTTGGCGGTGAAACCAGATATATACTGGAAACAGGATTTTCAGCTGTTGGAAATATGATCCAGAATTTTATTGTGCTAAGTACATGGACGGATGCGCTCAGAGTGTCGTCATTTCCCCAGAACTGGACAATATTTTATTGGGCTTACTGGATGGTATGGTGTGTGGCATCTCCCTTTTTTATGGGCAGTATCAGCCGTGGAAGAACAGTAAAACAGGTAATTCTTGGTGCGTATACCTTTGGTCTGGGGAGTACGCTGCTTTCTTTTATCATTCTGGGGAATTATGGGCTTGGTCTTCAGATGACAGGAAGGTTTGATGGAATTTCGTTTTTCAATCAGTGCGGAGATCTGTACCAGACAGTGATGGCGATTATCCGTACACTTCCGGCCTGTCCGGTGTTTCTGATTTTGCTGACTGTTTCCATGATTGCATTTTATGCAACTTCTTTTGACAGTATTACACTGGTGGCAAGCCAGTATAGTTACAGAGAATTCAGAGAAGGAGAGAAAGCAGGAAATGGCATGAAATTTTTTTGGGCGGTTTTGCTGATTTTGCTGCCAGTAACTTTTGTTTTTTCAGAGAGTTCCATGAAAAATATGCAGACCCTATCTATAATTGCGGCATTTCCGGTTTCGATAGTTATTATTTTGATTATTGTCAGTTTCGTTAAAGATGCAAAAAAATATTTATATGAAGAACAGTGACGGAGTATATGGCCACTGTTAATGTAATATCATACTTGCTGATACAGGGGCTGTTGCAGAATGCAGCTCCTTTTGTTTGTAATTTTTAGCATATTTTAGAAACACTAAAGTATTTTTTTTGATGTCCGATATATAATACAGTAAATGATTAGGGCATGAGTCTGTTGCAGCATGGAAGCTGCTTTGAATTCAGGGAGGAAGTCATGACGAAAATGGTCTGGAATCATAGTTCAGGATGGTACTGTAATTATAAATGGAATGTTATGAGGAACAGGGGAATTACTTTATGATAAGTATACCTGCCCTGTTTGTAGTAGCATAATGTTAAGAAGTTGGCATTTGTCAGCTTTTTTATTTATCTTATAGGAAAGACCTTGTCACGCTAACGCGTGAAAGTATCTTTTCTATAAGATAAAAATAATATGCGCAGGGTCTGCTCACTTTGTTCTCATACAAAAATTACTGTGCTATAGTTTAACTGTGTATGGGAATTTCACAGGATAAAGTTTTCCCAAATAAAAAATGCAGTATCATGTGGAGGAATAGCAGGGAGAATAGTATGGAAGAATTTAACGTATTGTTGGGTAAAAATATAGAACTGGTAGAAAAAATAAGCTGTAAAATTGAAAGCGGGGAACCGTATATGGAGTCCCTCAGGATTTATTTGCCGTCTTTAAATCAGATGGTAACAACTATCATTAATATGGTACAGGTACCGGAGATTTCACTGGAATTAAATCAGGCATTTGTATTACAGGTATTGCAGGATATTCTTTATGGAATAGAAAATGAGGATTCCGTATTTTTACTTGATGTTCTGCGATATGGCCTGTTAGAGATTTATCATTATGTTGAAACGGAATTGCAAAGTGAGGGAATATCATGAACGAACTGATTTATAAAAAAAATATGGAGGCGTTGAGAGGGAAATATCCGGTATGGGCAGCTATACTGGAAAATGTAAAACGGAAAAAGAGAAATTTTGATGTAATAGCGGAAGAAAGTCTGATGGAGAATACAACTATCCTGAAGGTGGTACAGGATGGAAAGACATTGTATCTCAATGGAAAATACGCACCTTCAGCAGTCATTGAGCGTTGGTTCCAAAATCAGGGAAAAATAGATGAGTATGCACCTGTTGTTATCCTGGGTGTTTCTAATGGCGAGCATATACGGCAGATTATGGAGCGAGCCCCGAAAACGTCAAATATACTGATTTATGAGCCATCTTTTGAGGTCTTTCGCAGAGCCATGCAGGAAGTGGATTTATCCTTTATTTTTCAGCCGGATATTCCGGTGGGGATTATAGTAGAGGGGATCAATGAGGAGGAAATAGAATCATATTTCAGATTATTCATTTCCTATGATAATATGACGTTGTTGCGGTATTATATTTCAGGAAATTATCACGACCTGTTTCAGGAAAAGACAGAAAAATTCATTACAAATCTTAAAAAGTATGTGTATGATATACATGTGGCATGGAATACAAGAGTACGTTATGCAAATGTACGGGCGGTAAATGTATTTGTTAATTTACATTATTTATATGAAGGATATAGTGTCAGGGCTTTGTATGGAATGCTGCCAAAAGAGGTTCCGGTTATCATAGTTTCTGCAGGTCCGTCCCTGAATAAAAATATTATGGATTTGAAAAAAGCCGTGGGAAAGGCCTGTATTATTGCCACAGATACAGCTGTGAAACCCCTTTTAAATGCAGGGATTATTCCGGATCTGTTTGTAATTATAGATGGATTAAAACCGGACATCCTGTTTCAGCATAAAGATATATCAAGAGTGCCTATGGTTGCCATGACAGCGGTATCTACCGGGCCCATGACATACCATAAAGGGAAAAAATTTTTTTATGGCGCAGATTCTGCTCTGGAGGATTATCTTACAGGGGATATTAAAAAGAAAGAAAGTGAGCAGTCAACAAGAGTGATTCCGTATCTTGTAACTGGCGGTTCCGTGGCGACTTCAGCATATGCCCTTGGCCTGAACATGGGAACGGGGACAGTGATTCTGGTAGGACAGGACCTGGCAATGACAGGGAACAGGACCCATGCCGATGGAACTTTTCAGGATGAGATGGATCAGATTGATGCAGACAGCGGAGAATATTTTGAAGTTGAGTCTGTAGATGGGGGTAAAGTTCTGACCAGGCTGGATTTTGATTTATACCGACGATGGTTTGAAGATCATTTTGAAAAATGGGATCACGTTACTGTGGTGGATGCCACAGAAGGCGGAGCTCTGATTCGCGGTACTAAAATTATGACACTGAAAAAGGCAATTCAGAAATATTGTGTCAGGGAATTTAACGTAAAATGGCATATTGATCGCTGTAAAAAGTTATTTGTGGGAGATGACCGCGAAAAGGTTTTAAATTGTTTTGGGGGATCTCTGAAGAAACTTGAGGAGGTAAAGAAAAAAGCCAAAGAGGGGCTGGGTTATTATGAGCGTCTGGAGAAGCTGTCCAGGAAGAAGAATGTGTCAGATCAGGAACTGGCAAAAGTATTGAAGAAGATATCAAAGGTAAACCGTTATATGGAATCTGACTATATGGCGCGGACCGTGATGGACAGTCTTGAGGGACTGAATTATACTTTAAGACCCATTGCATATCAGATGCAGGCAGATAAAGCGGGGGAGCTCATGGATGTGGCAGAGCAGGGAAAAGTCCTGTTGTACGGAGTGACAGTAGCAGCAGATGAAATATCAGATATTGCAGAGCAGACCATTGTAAAATATGCGGAAGAACATCCGGTAAAAGATAATGAGAGGCAGGAAGGAAATAAAAATGGCACTTGAGAACAGAGAATTGATGGAATATGCCTGTGAAAGATTTGAGGAAGGAAAATATGATGAAGCGTTAGAGTCTTTTGCTTTGCTCTATATGAGAGGCTATGAACAGGAATGGCTGATAGAGACAATTTATAATTGTTATATGGCAGAAAATGATGAAAAATTCAGGAAGGCCTTTCATCCATTTGCAGAAAAAAGTAAGGATATTTATGAGGAATGTATTTTAGATTTTATTCCATACAGAGATGGGGAATATTACATTTTTGATAAAGAACTGGAGATTTTTCGGGGGATTTTTTCTGTTCCGGATTTGGAAAAAACAGATTTGAGACCGGTATTTCAGGAAATGGAATTCAGTGGGGCAGTGCTGGAACTGGACTGGGACTGGAATAAAGAAAAACCGGTACTGGCTGCTGCCAGGAATCGAAAAATTTATGCAATTTGCCATGACAGAAACAGATGTATGTCTTTTTTCAAGATTCCGGAACTGGCAGATTATATGAATAATATCAGATTATTTTCGGATGTATTGGAATTTCAGGATTATTTTCATCAGAATACTTCTGTCTATTTACCGCGTATTTTGCTTGGAAATAAAGATACCATAGAAAAATTAGATAACATTATAGACCAGGAGCACCAGTATCGTTTGACTCCGGAAGGGCGTAATACAAAAAATGTATTGCTGACAATCGGTATTCCAACAGCAAATCGGGGACATATGGTTTTAAAACGTCTGGAAAATTTATTAAGAATGTGCTATGATGCAGAAATTGAAATTGCAATTTCTAAAAACTGTAATGATTATTATCAGGAAGAATATGATGAAGTTGGCAGGATAACGGATGCCAGAATTCATTATTTTGATCATGGAATAAGATTAAAAGCATCTGATAACTGGATTTATACAGTAGAAATGGCCCATGGAAAATATGTTTTATTTGTGTCAGATGAAGATGATGTAGTGATAGAGGCGGTGGAACATTATCTGGCACTTTTAAGTAAACACCCGGAAGCAGGTCTTATAAGAGCCCGGACAGAGTTCCAATGCGCAGATATAAAAGAAAACCTGCATAAAAAAAAGGGGCTGGAAGCCTTTAGCGCAGAATTTCTTCGACAGAATTATTTGTCAGGTCTCATAGTAAGGAGAGAGGATTTTATTCTGGAGGATTTACATAAATTAAATGAATTTTCTGATAATTATTTTTTTGCCTGTTATCCCCATGAATGGTGGTGCGCAATACTGAGCAGACGTGGCGATTATTTGGAGGATCCGGTTACATTGATTTCTGAAAACGAATCATTAATTTCAGAAGAAGTAGAGATGGGCAGGAAAAAAGGGCTGGAGTTGCAGGCAGGAGAAGAAGGGCTTGTAAAAAATTCAAAGCTCCCTACTTACGCCACATATGAGTCGAGATTGAAACAATTTAGAGGATATATAGATTTTATACATTATTTTATGGAAGAAGATTGCCAGGGTGCAGAAGCCGGACTGGCATTGGCCATTGGTAAGGCATCGTTTTTATTTGAGTTAGCAAGAAGGTACAGTTATAAGCCGGATGACTTTTTGAATATGACGGACAAATTACTCTGGAGTTTTATGGAGGCAATAGATGAATTTACTCTGGAAGAGGAACAGAAAATACATCTTTTGAAAATGGCAGAATCATGTGGACTGCATTTAATGGGGCTTCATGAACAGCTTGGGGGAATATAGATGAAAAAGGATATTATGGTGTCTGTATTGTGCCCAACATACAATCATGAAGCATTTATAGGAGATGCGATAGAAGGAGTGCTCAGTCAGAAAACAGAATTCAAATATGAGTTGATTATTCATGAAGATGCTTCTACTGACCGTACAGCGGAAATTGTAAAAGAATATGCGGACAGATATCCGGAGCTGATACGGGTAATCTGGCAAAAGGAAAACCAGTTTTCAAAATATGATATAATGGGGAAATACATGATGCCGCTTGTCAGAGGCAGATATTTTGCATTGTGCGAAGGGGATGATTACTGGACAGATGACAGAAAACTGCAGAAACAGATTGATTTTCTGGAATCACATCAGGACTACTCCATGTGTATGCATAATGCGGTTAAATTAGACATGAGGACAGGGGAAAAAGTTTTACTGGATACTTTCCCGCGGGACGGGACATATTCACAGGAAGAACAGATTAAGGCAGGTTTGGGTTCAGATTTTCCGGCTACTGCTTCTTATGTTTTTCGGACAGATTTGTATTTGGAAATGCCTTCTTTTTTCTCGGAACCTCGGATAATAGATTATTTTCTTCGCCAGTATTATGCAAGCAGAGGAAAAGTATACTATTTTCAAAAGCCGATGTCAGTATATCGTGTCATGGTACTGAATTCCTATAAAACAAAAACGGTGGAAAATCAGGCGTTTTGTAATGAGCATACGATTAATACGATCCGTTTCATGGAAAAACTGGATGTTTATACAGAAGGAAAATACCACGAGCTGCTGGAAGGTAAAACAGAGTCTGATTATTTCGGATATTGCACTTCGATTGACAAAGAGGCTGGCATAAAAAAAGCTCTGGAGCGAGACATGAATTTAGAGAGAATTCAGAAATGTTATGATTGTCTGGACGTATTACGGTTAAGCTCTTCTGTTATTGAAATATCATTGGCTTCAGAGAACCTGTTTATTTATGGAACCAGCAGACTGGCCATGATATGCAGACAACAGATGGAAAATGCAGGAGTAGAATTTAAGGGATTTGTTGTATCAGATGGGCAGATAGGCCCGAAAATCCTGGAAGGAAAGAAGATATATCATTTACAGGAAGTGATTGACAGGTTTAGAAATCCGGGGTTTATACTGGCAGTGCAGCCGGTGAACGCAGATGTAATTGCAGAGTATTTAGAAGAAAAGCATATGGTGAATTACTGTATGCCATACAGATTGGAAAAAGAGAGGTAAATAGCGAATGAAGGTTTGTAAACGGGCATTATATGCTCAGGTGATTGATGGAATCGGAACGGTTCGTGCCTGCAGCTGGGCAGGATTTTATCTGCTGGGTAATCTCAGGGATAATACTATGAAGGAAGTATTCAACAGTGAGGCGGCAAAAAGATTCCGCCAGACGCTGGTGGATGGTACTTATGATTATTGTAACGAAGAAAATTGCCTCTACATGGCAAATAATAATCTGGAATCCTATATGGTTGAGATTGATGAATTCCCGGAATATCCGGAGATAGTAAGTCTGGCATATGACAGGCGATGTAATTATCATTGTACCTGCTGTGCTTCCAGGAGCGATGAAAAACCGGATCCGAATGTTGAAAAAAAGGTTGAAAGTGAGATACGGGCCGCTTTGCCATATGTAAAAGAGTTTTCGGCAAATGGGCTTGGCGAATTTTTTGTCAGCGACAGTATGATAAGGCTGGTATCAGAATGGAGACCTGAGGTGAAGGAACAGGCAAATTTTTCACTGGAAACAAATGGCTCATTATTTACACCGGAGAACTGGGAGAAGATTAAAAATATTGGAGATGTCCATCTGGATGTGGCTATAACGGTCCATAGTTTTGATGAGGCGGCTTATCAATGGTGTTCAGGAACAAAGCTGCCGGTAAAGCGTATAGAAGACAACCTCAGATTTGTAAAGAAACTTCGTCAGGAAGGGAAAATAAATTTTCTGGAGCTTGCCATGGTGATGCAGGAGCGGAATTTTAGAACGCTGCCGGAATATATTGACAGATGTATCAATGAGTTTGGAGCAGACGTAGTCCGAATTCGCAGATTTTTACCGGAAAAAGCCATGGAAGAAAACCTGGAGTGGTTTTTTGATATCAGAAATCCGCTTCACCCATATCACCAGGAGTATCTCCGGATTATGGAGCACCCTGTATTTGAAGACCCACGTGTATATATATGGACAGGAGATCATTTGAGCAACAGAGGAGAGTTACCGGCTAAGGGAGATTATCGGGTGTTCCGGAATTTATTTTTCATCGAAGATGTTGGAAAGAAGCTGGCAGATTATCTGAAGGAAAGAGGCATAGAAAGGATTATACTGTATGCTGTTTCAGAAATTGGAAAAGCATTGACAAAAATATTAAAAGACCAACCTGTTGAGATTCTGTATATTTATGACAGAAATACTCATATAACAGAGTGGAATGGATATGAGGTGAGAACGCCTGCATGTGAAGCACTGGCGTCAACAGAAGAACCTTTATTGGTGACCCTGGCGTCTCGTTATGGGGAAATTGCAGAATATGTACAGGGACGCGGCTATAAAGGGGATATATTATCCTTGGATAAAATACTGGAAGAACTCAGAAGAACAGAGTGTGGATGCTGAATTTGAATCTGATGGAGGTTCAGATATATGAAGCGTGTGGCAGTAACCGGTGCTACCGGTGCAATAGGGATGGCACTGATACAGAAATGTATTACAGAACAGGTGGAAGTATGGGTATTCTGCAGAAAAGATTCTGAAAGAATAAATTGCATTCCCAGGCATCCTCTGGTACATCTGACAGAATGCAGTTTAGACGGAATAAAAGAGTTATCGGCAGAAAAAATTCCAGGGTGTGAAGTGTTTTATCATTTTGCCTGGGCATCTACAATTGGTGCAGGCAGAAACGATGTGTATCTGCAGCTTAAAAACGTAGAGTATACCCTGGATGCTGTACATCTGGCGAAACGAATTGGGTGTGAAACTTTTATCGGAGCAGGTTCTCAGGCCGAATATGGCAGGCATGAGAATTTGCTTACACCGGATACACCGGCATTTCCGGAAAATGGATATGGAATGGCAAAGCTGTGCGCAGGTCAGATGAGCAGGCTGGAGTGTAAGAAACTTGGGATGCGCCATATATGGACCAGAATATTAAGCGTATACGGTCCTTACGATGGACAGGCTACGATGATTTCCATGTTAATTCGGAAACTTTTGAATGAGGAGAGGCCCCTGTTGACAAAAGGGGAGCAGCAGTGGGATTATCTCTACAGCCAGGATGCGGCAGAGGCGTTATTTAGTCTGGGGTTAAAGGGCAAAGAGGATAAAGTATACTGTGTTGGAAGTGGTAAAACAGCGCCTTTATGTGAGTATATGGAAAAGGTCAGACGAGCTGTTAATCCGGCGGCAGAACTGGGAATAGGTGAAGTGCCTTATACTCCAAATCAGGTGATGTTCCTGGGAGCGGACATATCGGAACTTATCAGAGATACAGGCTTTCAGCCAGATACAGAGTTTGATGAAGGAATCAGAAAGACAGTTCAATGGTTCCGTAAACAGGAGGGACTGTGAATGGGAGAAATAAAACTGCTTGACTGTACGTTACGGGATGGAGGGTATATAAACGACTGGAAGTTTGGGAATAACAATCTCGTAAGTATCTTTGAACGTATCGTAGATGCAGGAACAGACATTATAGAAATTGGCTTTCTGGATGAAAAGCGCCCCTTTGATCTGGACAGAAGTATTATGCCGGATACGGGATGTGTGGGAAAAATATATGGAAAATTGAATAAAAAACAAACCATGGTTGTAGGGATGATTGATTATGGAAAATGTGGTCTGGAGTACATCAGCCCATGCAATGAGAGCTTTCTGGATGGAATCAGAGTAATTTTCAAAAAACATTTAAGAAAGCAGGCCATAGCCTTTTGCGGAGAATTAAAAAAGCTGGGATATAAAGTTTTTGCGCAGCTTGTCAGCGTTACCAGTTATAGCGATGAAGAGATGATGGATTTGATTCAGCTGGCGAATCAGGTCAGGCCTTATGCGGTATCCATGGTAGACACCTATGGACTGATGCACCAGAATAATCTTATGCATTATTTTACCCTTTTAAGTGAAAATCTGCACAGCGGTATTGGATTAGGGTATCATGCCCATAATAATTTTCAGATGGGATATGCAAACTGCATCACTATGTTGTCAAATGAAACAGAGAGAATGATGATTGTAGATGGTTCTCTTTATGGGATGGGAAAGAGTGCCGGTAATGCACCCATAGAACTTCTTGCCATGCATTTGAATCATATTCATGGAAAACGGTATCGTATCAGCCAGCTTCTGGAAGCCATTGATTCAAATATTTCACAATTTTATCATCCTGCAACCTGGGGATATAATATGTTTTATTATCTGGCAGCTTCTAATGACTGCCATCCGGATTATGTATCGTATCTGATGAACAAGCACACATTGTCAGTTAAGTCTATCAATGAATTGCTGGGGAAACTGGAGGGAGAGAATAAACTTCTTTATGACAAAGATTATATGGAGCAGTCATATGTTCAGTATCAGTTAAATGAAATTAATGACCGGAAAGCGCAGGAATTATTAAAGAAACTGTTTGAAGGGAAGGAATTATTACTGGTGGGGCCGGGGAAATCCATGGAGTTGGAACATGATAAAATAGAAAGCTATGTGAAAGAACGGAATTTGCCGATTATATCCATTAATTATATTCCGGATTATCTGCATCCGGATTATATTTTTATCAGCAATTCAAAACGTTATGTACAAATGGCTACAAATTTAAGTCAGGAAAAATATAAAATAATTGCCACGTCAAATGTCACCTGTTCCAGTGGAGAGTTTGATTATGTAATAAATATAGGTCCTTTACTGGATCGTGAAACAGAATTGATTGATAATTCACTGGCTATGTTATTAAGACAACTGATTCGTTTACAGGTAAAGACTGTGGTTTTGGCAGGGTTTGACGGATATTCCTGTGGAGAAATGAATTATTTAAATGAGCATATGGAATATGAATTTATAAAAAATAAGTCAGATTATCTCAACAGATATATGAGCGCGTTTTTGACAGAAAACAAATCCCTGATAAATGTTCGGTTTTTGACAAAAACGAAGTATAAAATGGAATACTGATGGGAGAAAGCAATTATGAGAATAAAAGTTGCACAATACATTTCGGAGTTTCTGGTAAATCATGGTATCAGGGATTGCTTTATGGTAACAGGCGGCGGCGCCATGCACCTGAATGAGGCCATAGGCCATCAGGAGGGATTACATTGCGTATTTAATCATCATGAACAGGCCTGTGCGATTGCAGCGGAAGCCTATACAAGAATGACAGGTGAATTAGCCGCAGTCTGCGTGACCAGCGGACCTGGAGGGACAAATGCCATTACAGGAGTGTTCGGCGGCTGGGTAGATTCCATACCTATGTTTGTCCTGTCCGGACAGGTGAAAAGGGAAACTACAGTCTGGTCGTGTCCGCAGCTTGCATTACGTCAGCTGGGAGATCAGGAATGTGATATTATAAAATCCGTATCAAATATGACAAAGTATGCAGTGATGGTTAGGGAACCGGATGCGATTGCCTATCATCTGGAAAAGGCTTTGTATTTATCCAGACATGGGAGAGGCGGTCCGGTGTGGCTGGATATTCCTCTGGATGTTCAGGGAGCCGAGATTGAGACAGAGCGGCTGCAGCATTTTCAGTCTGAGACAGAGCAGTTTTGGAAGATACCGGAACTGTCAGCCAATCAGGCAGATATTATTTTAAATAAAATCAGAAATGCAAAGTCTCCATTGCTTTTGGCAGGTACAGGGGTGCATTTGGGAAATGCGGAAAATGAATTTCTGGAACTGATTAATAAATTGAAGATTCCGGTTGTGACTGCATGGAATGCCAATGATACGGTGGCTTATGAAAATCCGTATTTTGCAGGAATGCCGGGAACAGTTGGGACAAGGCCCGGTAATTTTGCGTTGCAGAACAGTGATTTGCTGTTAAGCCTGGGATGCAGGATGAATATTCGGATGATTGGATATAATCATTTTGATTTTGCGAAAAATGCATATAAGATAGTGGTTGATATAGATGAAAAGGAACTTATAAAGCCCACAGTTCATGCAGATATGCCGGTTCATGGGGATGTAAAACAATTTGTCAGAAAGATGCTTGACATGGAATATGAACCGCCCGGCCACCATAAGGCGTGGGTGGACTGGTGCCATAAGGCATTGGAACAATATCCCGTTGTTCTGGAAAAGTACCATGATTCAAACAACAGATTAAATCCATATGTTTTCATAGATGTTTTGTTTGAAAAACTAAATGCGGCTGACAGAGTTATTTGTGGGAATGGCGGAGCATGTGTTATTACATTTCAGGCCGGAAAGATAAAGCAAGGACAGCGGATGTTTACAAATTCCGGATGTGCGGCTATGGGATATGGGCTGCCGGCAGCAGTGGGAGTGGCTGTATCAGATAACAGCAGGAGAACTATTTGTATCGACGGAGACGGAAGTATCATGATGAATCTCCAGGAACTGGCGACAGTTGCTTATAATAAGCTGAATATTAAGCTGTTTATCCTGAATAATAGCGGGTATCATTCCATACGGCAGACTCAGAGAAATCTGTTTCAGTCGTCGTTTGTGGGCATTGACAGTGAGAGCGGTGTGGGCTTTCCTGATTTTGAAAAACTGTCCGGGGCTTTTGGCATAAGTTACTGTAAAATAGATTCAGAAGCACAGTGTAATGAAATTTTAGCAGATGTACTGTCCTGCGAAAGAGCATGTATCTGTGAAGTTGTTGTTGATTCGGAGCAAAATTTTGAACCAAAATCGTCTTCAAGGCTGCTGCCGGATGGAAGAATAGTATCGCCTTCTCTGGACGATATGGCACCCTTTCTGGAACGGGAGGAATATGACAAAATGCGATATAAGCGGAATGGTTACAGTAACATAACAGAAAAAGGAGAATAAATGTTATGGGGTGCTTCAGACTTGTGATATTTGATGTGGACGGCACCTTACTGAATACTTCAGAAGGGATTTTAGAATCTGTCCGTTATACAATTAAAAAATACGGCCTGGAAATGCTGGAGGAGTCAGTATTAAAGACATTTATCGGTCCTCCAATACAGGAATCCTTTCAGAGGGCTTATCATCTGGATGAAGAAACTGTAAAAAAACTGACGGAGACATTTCGCGACAGATACAAAAGTGTCGATTTGCTGAAAGCAGTACCCTATGAAGGAATTTTTGATGTTTTCAGGTATTTAAAGGAAAGTGGAACGAGAATTGCCATAGCAACTTATAAAAGGCAGGATTATGCAGAAATTATCCTGCGTCATTTTGGATTTGGAGCATACAGTGATATTATTTTCGGGGCAGATCATAACAATAAACTGAGAAAAAGCGATATTATAAAAAAGTGTCTGTCAGCGGCGCAACTGGATTCTTCAGCAGAAGCAGTTATGATTGGCGACAGCGAAAATGATGCCACAGGTGCGAAAGAGGCCGGTGTGCAGTTTATAGGTGTAACGTATGGTTTTGGTTTTCAGAATCAGTATATGGAAAAAGTTTCGGCGTTGGGAATGGCAGATGAGCCAATACAGCTGAAAAAGTATTTATAAATGGTCACGGTATCGTTGTCTGACAAAATTAATATGAAATACCGTAAAATAAGAAAAAGGAGAAATAAGAAGTGCAGGAAAATATCTTGGTAACACAGTCTTCTATGCCTCCTTATGAAGAATACATAGAAGCGATTAAGCCCCTGTGGGATACCCACTGGCTGACAAATATGGGGCAGTATCACGGGCAGTTGGAGAAAGAATTACGGGAATATCTGGATGTTCCGGAATTATCGTTAATGGTAAACGGCCATATGTCACTGGAAATGGCGATTCAAATGATGGGCTTTCCGGAAGGAGCGGAAGTAATTACAACGCCGTTTACTTTTATTTCAACAACACATGCAATTGTAAGGAATGGCTTAAAACCCATATTTTGTGACATAAAACTGTCTGATGGGACAATAGATGAGACAAAAATAGAAGATTTAATCACGGAACATACAGTGGCAATTGTACCTGTGCATGTGTACGGAAATATCTGTAACGTAGAAGCAATTCAGAGAATAGCAGACAAATATGATTTGAGAGTGATTTATGATGCAGCCCATGCTTTTGGTGTAAAGTATAAAGAAAAGGGGATTGGGTGTTATGGTGATGCGTCAATATTCAGTTTTCATGCGACAAAAGTGTATAATACCATTGAAGGAGGGGCAGTTACCTTTTCGGAACATCGCTATTACGAGAAGCTGTATAATCTCAAGAATTTTGGCATACGCAATGAAAATCTTGTGGCAGGAGTAGGAGCGAATGCAAAAATGAATGAATTCAGTGCAATTATGGGGCTGTGCAATCTGAAGCATGTTGAAGAAGTAAGAGAAAAACGAAGGCACAATTATGATTGTTATATGGAAAATCTGAAAGAAGTAAAAGGAATCCGCTTCTTTAAGAAAAATCCGGAGGCAAACAGCAGTTATGCTTATTTTCCTGTGATTATAGAAGATGAGTATAAGATGAGCCGGAATGAACTTTATGATCATTTAAGGCAGCACGGAATTTATTCCAGAAAGTATTTTTATCCCCTGACCTCAGACCAGGCATGTTATAAAAATAAATATAAAAAACTTGATTTAAGAAATGCAAGAAATTTGGCCGAGAAGATATTGGTACTTCCGTTATATGAAAATTTGGAAAAAGAAGGGATAAAAAAGATTATCAGTTTATGTATATAAATATTATCAGAGCATTTTAAATGGATATACAGGCAGCAAACCAATGGCATTCTCTCAATATTTATGAAGAAGAGAGGAAGGAGTGAGTGAGCGTGAATAGCTTTTGTTCTATAACCGAATTGAAAGAAAAAGGCATTAAATTATGAGGGGAGAGGTAAAAACGTATTAATCAGTAAAAAGGCGAGTATATATGGAACAAAAAACATTTCAATCAGTAGTAATATAGGAATTGATGATTTTTGAATTCTGAGTGGGAAAATTATAGTAGTGAAAATTTTAGAAATACTTCCCCGGAATAAGGCGAAATTGGAAACAATGATTTTTAACCAGGATGAAAAAATGGTTGTTTCCGGATATGTTTTGGTAAAACTACCAAATTGAGTTTACATTTTCAGGAGAAACAACCCTTCGGAAACGCTGAAATTGTGTTCCATATGCATTTTATTTGAATAAAAAATTCAGGAAGGAGAACGTACTGATAATTTAGATTCAGGATTGTATATCAGTACGTGAGTGGTTGTTTTGGGAAAAAAAATTGTGGTATTACCAGGCAGTGAATGGCAGATACCCATAATAAAAAAAAGTAAGGCAAAGGGATATAAGACATTTGTGATTAATCCATATGAAGAATCTCCGGCATTCAAATATGCAGATGGATATTTACAAAGTGATATTTTTGATGTTGAGAGAGTGGTAAAATATTGTGAAGATATAAAAGCTGATGCTGTTATTTCAGAGGAATGCGATATTGCGATGCCTTTGTTGGCAGAATTGGGAGAACGTTTATGTTTGCCGGCACTGGACAGAGAAAGCGCACGTCTTTTTACAGATAAATACGAAATGCGGGAGTTTTCCAGAAGAAATGGATTACATGTACCGGAATACAGGATGTGCAGGACCCTGGAAGAAACAGTTGATTTTTTTGAATTTATTAATTCAAAAATTATTATAAAACCATTGGACAGTAATAGCAGCAGAGGTGTTTTTACAATTGAAAGTACGGAAGATATCCGAAGGCATTTTGAAGAAACATTATCTTTCAGTAAAGTACGGAATGCCATACTGGCGGAACAATATATAGAAGGTACGGAGTTTACTGTTGACGGGATCAAAACTCCGGACAGGCACTGCACGCTGGCTATTTCTCAAAAGAAACACTATGCGTACAATTCCAATATTGCCTGTGAGCTTTATTTTACTCATGACAGCGAACTGTATGATTATCAGGAATTAACAGTGGAGAATGATTTATTTGTAAATAAATCGTCCTTACAGTTTGGCTTAACACATGCAGAGTATAAATTCCAGAATGGCAGATATTATTTGATTGAGATTGCGGCCAGAGGAGGGGGAAACTTAATATCTTCCCATATTGTTCCTTTTATGTCCGGGGTGGATAATTATGATTATTTGCTCGAATGTGCTCTTGGTAATATCACAAGTCCGGAGTTTGAAGTAAATAAAAATCTGAGGGAGCGCTGTGCGGTATTAAGATTTTTTGATCCTCCTGCTGAAAGAGGTATTGTTGAAAAGATAGATGGATTGGATATTTTGAGAAACAATCCTGATATCCTTGCGTATGGATTTAATATTAAGGCAGGCACTTATATAGAGAATGCTCAAAATGATGCTGAGAGAGCCGGATTCTATATTGCGGGCTGTGAGAAAAAAAGTGAGTTGGATCAGTTGATAAAAGATATAGATAATAATGTGAAAATTGTATGTCGGCAGGAGATAAAGATATGATTTTTTCTACAGAAAATGAAAAGGATATAATTGAAAATATTTTATTTGAATGTCGAAATGACTTGTACAACAAAAACATTTCAGATGAAAAATTAAGAGAACTAAGTGAAAAATTTGCATCAAAAGCAGAATTTATGGTTATAAGAGATGAAAATTCCGGTATGGATAATATGGGGTATGCCTCAGTTTATGCAAATGATATAACTGACAGAATTGCCTGGCTGTCGATAATAGTGGTACGGAAAAAATACAGAGGGGGGGGGGTACGGGAATTACCTGCTCAAATCGACAATAAAGACTGCCAGGAAGAATGGAATGCATAAAATAAGACTGGAGGTTGCTAAAACAAATCTGATTGCTTATGAAATGTATACAAAATCTGGATTTGAAAAAATTGGAGATAATGATTCCAATATATTAATGGAATTGAAAATCAGAGATGACTGTTTGTAAAAGGAGAGATATACATCATGACAGAAAGAGAATTAAAATATACAGCTTTTGTGAAAGATGATATTGAGAATAATAAAGGGCGTCTGGTAAATTGCTGTGATGAAATTGATTATATACTTGGACATCCGGAATGTACGGAGATATTTCAAAAACATTATTTAAATGAGATTCTTAACTTTGCAACTATGTTTTCAGACTATTACAAAAAGTATAAAGGATATCAGACGTTACAGGACTTCCCTGTTGTTGATAAATCTCACTTAAAAGAGCACTGGGATGAAATTGCAGTAAAAGAATATGAAAACCTGGAAGATAACTGCTGTAAATATACAAGCGGTTCTACAGGTACGCCTTTTAAAATGGTTATGGACAGATATAAACATTGCAGATGGATAGCCGGAAATAAAGTATTTCGCGCTAATGTGGGCGTTCCATCGCATACAAAAACACTCTTTATCAGTGAGACAGTAGCTGATAAAAATATACCTGTGGAACGGCAAATCAGAGATAATGTTTATTATTTGGATAGTAAACATCATGATGAAAAAGCATTTTCCAGTCTTCTGGAATATTTGGAAAAAGAAAAATTTGAAACACTCACATGTATGGCTTCCTATTTGGATCATCTTTCGCGTTTTATTATAAATGGGAAAGCAGCGGGGAGAAAATGCCGGTTAAAAGGGATATTTTCGGTTTCCGAGACATTGAAAGAAACTGCCAGAAAGACGATTTCAGAATATTTTGGCTGCCCGGTGTATGTCCTTTACGCTAATGAGGAAAATGGCGTACTGGCTGTAGAAGATGGAAGCGGTCTTGGCAGCAGGGCAAATACGGCAGATTTTTACTTTGAAATATTGAAAATGGACAGCAATGAGCCGGCAGAAGAGGGAGAAGTTGGGAGACTGGTGCTTACTGACTTTTTTAATAAAGCATTTCCTGTAATAAGATATGAGAACGGTGATTTGGTGACGAAAAAGACTATGGCAGACGGAAAAGTATATATAACAGAAATACATGGAAGAAAGACAGATGCCCTTTACACTACGGATGGACAAATGATAAATTATTTTAACAGTATTTCATTTTTAGAGCCCTTTATGGATATCAGACAATTTCAGCTTGTTCAGGAGGATTATCATAATTTTACATGGATATTGAATACGACAAATCATACTTATGAAGATATGATTGTGAAAGAATGTAAAGAACTTTTCGGCGGAGACAGTAACTGGAAATTTGAATATGTAGATGATATTCCAAAGCTCAGAAGCGGAAAGACTCGGATGACCGTCTGTAAAATACCTGAGAAATGCAGGAATCAGGGAAAGTAAAATGAAAAAGGTAATTTATTTTGGATATTCTGAGAAGATGATAAAATATCTTCTGGAATGTGAATTCCTGGATTTGACAGGTGCTGTTGGTGTAACAGGAAGGTTGACAGAGAAATATTACGAATTGGTAAAGAATAAAAATCTGAAATATTATGAAATAAGTAAAAAACAGGAATTAAGCAGTATTACAGATAATGTTTCTGCCATGGAAATTGATTTTATCATAATGTACAAATTTGAATTTATTATTCCGGAAAGTATGGCTCAGAAGTATGCTATCTATAATTTTCACGGAGGAAATTTACGCTTTAACAGAGGGGCGCATGCTGTTGTAAGAACTATACTTAACAGAGATACTGAAACCTGTTTGTCTTTATATAAACTGACAGGAGGAATAGATGAAGGTTTGCTTATTGGTGAATATGAAGTTTTGGTAGACCAGGAGGATGATGTGCCTTCATTAAATGCAAAACTGACAGAAGGTATTCCATATTTGTTAAAACGCCTGGAATTGTTTCTGAATGGGAAACTGGAGGGAGAACTGATTCTCGCCGGGAAATATTGGCCTAAAATTTCTGAAAAAGATATTATAATTGATTTGAATTTTGATACTTTTGATGTAATCCGCGGAAAGATTTTGTCCCAGCGGGAATTTTATGGAGCAATTTGTGAAATTAATGGCAGAAAGCTCAGAGTAAAAAGGTATTCTTTTGAAAATAAAAAATCAGATGAAAAGACGATGATAACAGATAATGATACTGTTATTTTAACAGATGCCAGCGGTACAATGATATTACATTGTGAATAGCAGGAGGAGGATATGGATATAAAACAAAAGATTATTGACTATATAGAACAAAATCGTGTTTCAACAACAGAGGTGGCAGACTGTCTGGGAAAAACCGGAGCGTTATGTGAAGTCCAGGCACTGAATGCCAGACATTTTGCTGTAGGAGAAATAGAATATCTGTATGCTGTTCAGGAATCGAACTGGACAGTGCATGAAGATTTACATAATAAACCCGTTGCCGGAAAGATAGTTCTGATAGATGCGATAGACGTACATGAACGGGCAATTATTGGTGATATTGTATCAAAATATATTTTACTGTATTTAAGAAACAGGGCAATTGTCTGTACAGGAAAAATGAGGGATGCCCATACGCTGATCAAAGAGAATTATCCTGTCTGGTGTCAGGGAGTATCTCCTGTGGGTTGTTTTAACAAACCTGTAGATAAAACAGAATACAGGGAAATAATCAGTAACAGGAGAAATGTATATCAGGGGGCAGTGGCAGTGTGCGATGACTCAGGAGTAGTAATTATACCCAAAGAAGAAATAAATGAAACATTTCTTCAAAAGTTAATCCAAATTGAGGAACAGGAAGATATCTGGTATGACTGCATAGACCGGAGAAAGTGGTCTACCTTTGAGACGATTTGCCTGAAAAATTATTTGAAATAGTGCGTAAGTTAAAGTTGATTATAAGGAGTAGTGAAGAAATGTGGCATAAAAGTATAACAGATACGATTAATCAGGCGAAAGAACGGGAAATGTGTTTGTATGGGGCTGGTTTTTGGGGTGAAATTGCGTATCGGATATTTACAAAAATGGGATGTAATCCGGTGTGTTTCTGTGATGATGCACCGGAGAAGTGCAGACAGAAATATCAGGATTTACCGGTTTATTCTCTGGAAGAAGCAGTAGAGAGATATCCGAATGCTGTATATCTGGTTTGTATTGATGTGGAGAAGAGAGTTGGCACATGGAACAGAGACGGATTTACCAATATGATCAGAAATCTTAAAAAATATGGAGTATATGACAGCAATTCAGAGTTGCGGATTCCTCTGTATCTTTATTTGCTTGACCTGGCGAATGTGAATGATATGGACATTGTTGAGAATCGGGAAGAATTAATTTGTGCAGAAGAAATACAGAATGTGGTTATTTTTAATCACATGTCAAATTCAGGCAGTTTTTATCTGGAACAGCTTTTAGACGGTCATCCGGATATTTTAACATTGCCATACAGTACCCATGTATTTGGACTCGTTTACGAACACAGGTTGAAATATCTGGAAGGTACAGAATTACTGATTGAAATGGGAGCACAGATGTTTGGATATTTTCATTCAGCATACGGCCATTTGAGTTGTGTGAAAAATAATAAATTTGCATTAATTATGGACGAAAAAGGCCAGTTTATGGATGATGTTCTGATACATCCGGACGATTTTATGCGTCAGCTTCGGATACAGTTTGCAGGACGGAAGATATCACTTACTTCTTTTGGAGATATGATGAAAATTTATGCGGCAGCATATAATAATTGTCTGGGAAGAAAGAAAAGAGACACTTCTTATTGGCTTTTTTATCATATGCATAAAACAAATTATGATGTGGCTGATACATATGAATATTTTCATAAGGATGAGTTTTCCAGGATAGAAAATCTGATCATTATCCGGGAACCCGTGCAGCAATGTTATTCTTATGTTCGCAGGATGATTATAAAAGGGAAAGATAATATTATTCTCACAAAGGATGCAGATTTTATTCATACCATAAAATGTGAGATGGGTTTGAATCTGGAAAAGCGTAAAGGTATTGACTGCGTAAAGGTAATTCGTTTTGAGGATTTAAAATTCCGTTCGG
This sequence comes from Lachnospiraceae bacterium JLR.KK002, assembly GCA_036941025.1. Taxonomy (NCBI): domain Bacteria; kingdom Bacillati; phylum Bacillota; class Clostridia; order Lachnospirales; family Lachnospiraceae; species Lachnospiraceae bacterium JLR.KK002. The sequence continues at coordinate 3,144,072 of JAYMNP010000001.1, read as the reverse complement.
AAGAAACAATGAGAAGTCTGTGTGATTGGATGAAAATTCCATACAGTGATATTCTGTCGTCTACCACAACAAACGGATATGAAGTTTATTTTCCGGTGTTTACAGCGGATGGTGTGAAATATATTACAGGCAATGATACAACAACAGTTGGAGAAAAGAATTTTTCAGAGGCACTGACAGTATGGGATGAAGCAAGGCTTAATATGATTTATTCTAAATTTAAAAAGGCCTACGGATATGAAAATGATGTACCGGAGTTTACAGAATTTGATGAAGCAGCTCTGGAGCAGATATTGCAGAAAGATTTTAAATTTGCCTCAATTGCTCAGGAGGTTCTTGATGAATATGGAAGACCGGAAGATAAATATGATATAAACGAGTTTATAAAGAAGATGTATGCAGAATATATGCGTGGATACAAAGAAGAAACAGAATACTATGATTATATCAGACCGGTTGCAGACGAGGGATAAGTCAATGTTGGAGTTAGGAACAAAAGCTGAAACATTACAGAGAATATATGGAAAACTTTCCAGGGCACAGGTTCTGCCTCAGCTTTCTTTTACAGTGAAAGAATGGAATGAGAAAAGACAGGAAACACTGTGGGAGAAAATTATAGAAGAATTTTCAGTAAGTCCTCTGATCGTCAGAAGTTCTGCCTTAAATGAAGACACGGCTTCAGAGTCTCAGGCCGGAAAATTTGAATCAGTGGGAAATGTAACATGCTATGAGAATTTTGTACAGGCTGTAAACAGAGTGATTGCTTCTTTTGATGATGATAATGGAGGTAACCAGATTCTGGTTCAGCCCATGCTGCAAAATGTGAAATATTGTGGGGTTGCATTTACAGCTGAGCCAAGTACACTTGGAAATTATTATGTGATTAACTATGATGAGACAGGTTCCACATCAGCTGTCACATCAGGCAGTGGAAAAGAGAGTAAATTACTTTACAGGTTCAAAAAGGAAGCAACGGGAGCGGAAAAAGGATTTCCTGCAAATTTATATATCACATTGGAAGAACTGGAAAATTTGTTTGGGCAAAATAATCTGGATGTGGAATTTGCGGTAACAGAAGAAGATATATTGTATATTTTTCAGGTAAGATCACTATGCTTAAACGGAGCGACGGCGGATTGTGAAAGACAGGAAAAAGAACTTGCCAGGATTGAAAGAAAAATTAAAATGGAGCAGTCTCCCCGACCCTTTTTATGTGGAAAAAAGACAGTCTATGGCGTCATGCCGGACTGGAACCCTGCTGAAATGATAGGAATACGTCCAAAGCCCCTGGCAATGTCATTATACCGTGAAATTATTACCGACAATATATGGGCGTATCAGAGAGATAATTATGGATACAGAAATCTCAGGAGCTTTCCACTTATGGTTGATTTCTGTGGGTTGCCCTATATTGATGTTCGGGTCAGTTTTAATTCTTTTATTCCGGCAGAACTGGATGAAATGATAAGTGAAAAACTGGTAAATTATTATCTGGAGCGACTGGAAAAAGAACCGTCGAAACATGATAAAGTTGAATTTGATATTGTATTTTCCTGCTATACACTGGATTTGCCGGAACGCATCCGGATATTGGCAGAGTATGGTTTCACATCAGAGGAAACGGAAGCAGTTATAACTTCTCTGAGGAACATTACTAATCGGATTATTAACCATGAAACAGGGCTCTGGCGGAAAGATTATGAAAAAATCAGAGTTCTGGAAAAGCGCTATGAAGAAGTAATGTCCAGTGATCTGGGAGATTTGGAGAAAATATACTGGTTACTGGAAGACTGCAAGCGATATGGAACACTGCCTTTCGCAGGACTGGCAAGAGCGGCGTTTATTGCAGTGCAGCTTTTGCAGTCACTGGTAAATAGAAAGATTATTTCAGAGAAAGATTATGAACTTTTTATGGCAGGGGTTGAAACGGTCAGCTCTAATATGAACAGAGATTTTAAAGAACTGTCCAGACATAGTTTTCTTAAAAAATATGGACATCTTCGACCAGGAACATATGATATTACTTCTCCCCGCTATGATGAGGCTCCGGAACTTTATTTTGACTGGAATAAGGAGGACAGTGAAGAGAAGGTATCTTCCGGGGAGGTATTTCGCCTTTCTCTGAAGCAGATGCAGGGTCTCACCGATGCACTGACTGAGAATGGCCTGAACAATAACATTCTGGAACTTATGGATTTTATAAAAAGAGTAATAGAGGGAAGGGAGTATGGAAAATTTGTTTTTACCAGGAACCTGAGTAAAGCGATACAGATACTGGGAAAAATCGGAGAAAAGTATGGTATTTCCAGGGAAGAATGCGCCTATATGAACATACAGGCAGTCAGAGAACTGTATATGTCCACAAAGGACACGGAAATGAATTTAAAGAGAGCCGCAAAAAAAGGCAGGGAAGAATATGAGCTGACAAAATCTGTGACGCTGCCGCCTCTTATCCTGAACGCAGAGGATGTCTGGTCTTTTTATTATCCGGATACAGAGCCTAATTATATTACGCTGGGATGTGTGGCTGGTGAGACGTTGGTGCTGGAAGGCTCTGTTGACAGTAAAGAAATAAAGGACAAAATAGTATTCATTCAGAGCGCTGATCCGGGCTATGACTGGATTTTTGCACATGGAATCAGAGGGTTTATCACAAAGTATGGAGGGGCAAATTCCCATATGGCTATAAGGGCTGGAGAACTGGGGATTCCAGCGGTGGTAGGCGTTGGTACGAAGCGTTTTGAACAGTACAGAAAGGCTGAAATACTGGAAATCAATGCATTGGCGAAAAATGTCAGGATTTTAAGAAACAGATAGTAATTGCTTATTTATAATTTGAAAGGAGAATCAGAATGAAAACAGAATGGGATTATACAGAATTGGCAGCAGCATATTTGAAAAGGCCGGATTACGCACAGACAGCTATTGATAAAATGTTACAGACAGCAGGAGTGCGGAAAGGTGATCTGGTTTGTGATGTTGGAGCCGGAGCAGCTCATCTGACCATAAAACTGGCAGAATATGGCCTGGAAGTATTTGCTGTGGAGCCAAATGACGCCATGCGGGCAAACGGAATAGAGAGAACGAAAAAATTTGAGAATGTCAGATGGTTTGAAGGCGTTGGAGAACATACCGGTATGGAAACCGGAAAATTTGATATGGTGACGTTTGGATCTTCCTTTAATGTGTGTGACAGGCAGAAAGCACTGGTGGAGGCAAAAAGAATTTTAAAGGATAATGGATGGTTTGCCTGTATGTGGAATCACAGGGATTTGAATGACCCGTTGCAAAAGGAAATTGAGGCTGTATTAATGCAGGAGATTGAAAATTACGGTTATGGGACCAGAAGAGAAGATCAGACGGGGGTGATTAATGAGAGCGGAAACTTCCGGGAAGTGGTTTTTGTGGAAGGAACCGTTATACATGAAGTTCTGTCAGAAGATTTTATTGAAGGCTGGAAATCCCATGGGACAGTTCAGAGGCAGTCAAAAGAAAAATTTCAGTATATCAATGAGAGAATAAGAGAAGTGGTAGAAGGGAAAGGGCAGGAATATATTAAAATTCCTTATACTACCAGGATATGGATGGCGCAGGTAAAGTGAGGAAACTGTAATGAAAATCGTTTTATATACGCAGCGGGTAGAGGTCGTGGAAAGTTATGGAGAACGGAGAGACTGTGCAGATCAGTGCATTCCTGTTTTTCTGGAAAAGTGCGGATTTCTTCCGATTCCGCTGCCAAATGTTTTATCAGTAGCAGAAGAAATGATGTATCAGTTGAAGCCTGCCGGTCTTGTTCTGACCGGTGGGAACAGCCTGGTGAGGTATGGCGGACAGGCGCCTGAACGTGATGAGACAGAGAAAAAATTACTGGACATTGCATTGAAAGGGAACGTACCTGTTTTTGGTTTTTGCCGTGGAATGCAGGTGATTCTGGATTATTATGACTGTAGACTTGAGGAAATCAGTGGGCATGTGGCAGTTCGCCATAAGGTTCAGGGCAGTCTGGGGGAATTTACCGTAAACAGTTATCATAATCAGGCATGTTTTCAGGTGAAGCGTCCTCTGGAAGTTCTGGCAATTTCAGAAGATGGAGTGATTGAGGCAGTTACGGACCGGGAAAAAGGCATTCTGGCGGTTATGTGGCATCCTGAAAGAGAGTCAGAATTTTGTATGGAGGATATAAGACGATTACAGGATTTATTTGAAAAAGAGAGGAAATGAGATGAAAGTAATTATACTGGCAGCGGGGCAGGGAAGCAGGCTGCGTCCGTTGACGGAGCATTGTCCGAAATGTATGGTTGAGGTAAATGGAAGAAGCATTATAGAGCGGCAGCTTGATACCATGTACTCTTGTGGTATGAAAGAAGAAGATATTACGATTGTTGCTGGCTATAGAAGTGATGTGTTAAGAGAAAAGCTGCAGAAAACAGGCATTCATTTTATAATTAATGAAGAATTTGAAACAACGAATATGGTATGCTCTCTCATGTGTGCAAAGGATCTGATGGAACGGGAGGATGATATTCTTATTTCGTATGGAGATATCATATACAGCGAAAAAGTCCTGAGGAAAATTCTGGAAACATCTGATGATATGTCGGTGATTGTGGATGATGGCTGGTATGAATACTGGTCAGAAAGATGTGATAATCCACTGGATGATGCGGAGTCTCTCATGTTTGATGAGAATGATTATCTTACAGAAATCGGCCAGAGGACATCAGAACTGAAACATGTACAGTCTCAGTACATTGGCCTGATGCGATTCAGGGGACAGGGGTTAAAGAATGTACTTAATCTTGCAGCAGAGGCCAGAAGACGATCAGAAGCCGGAGAACAGCTTTGGAGAACAGAACGGAATTATGATAAGATGTATATGACAGATTTGCTGCAGGGCCTTGTTGATGAGAATTATAAACTGAAAGCGGTACATATTCAGCGTGGCTGGTTTGAAATTGATGACTGTGATGATTTAAAGATTGTGGAGAAAAAGATAAAATAGTATCAGGCAGGAAAGGGCAGGAAATGGCAGCAGTTTATTGGATTACAGGACTTTCAGGAGCAGGGAAAACCACTATTGGCAGGATATTTTATGAAAAATTAAAAACGAAGTATTCCGGTACAGTATTTCTGGATGGGGATATTATGAGGGAGATTTTTGGGAATGATCTTGGATATTCGGAAGCAGATCGAAGAAAATGTGCCATGCGATATTCACGTTTATGCCATATGTTACAGAGTCAGGGATTAAATGTAATTTGCTGTACAATTTCCATGTTTGACAGTGTACGGGAATGGAATCGGGAAAATATCGAAAATTATCATGAGATTTATGTAAAGGTTACCATGCAGACGCTGAAAAAACGTGACCAGAAAGGACTGTACAGTGCATATGAATCCGGAGAGGAAAAGGAGCTGGCAGGTTTTCAGGTAGGACTGGAAGAACCCAAATGTCCGGATTTGACAATTCAGAATGACGGGAATATATCTCCGGAGAAACAGGCAGAAAAGATAATGAGTTTTTTTGAAAAATCAGGTAAGGAAGGTATGTAATTGTGGGAAACAGAATTTGTCCTGTATGCGGCGGGAATCATACAGAGGTGATCAGGAAAATTGAAATGAGAGTTCCGGAAAATTATCGTCTGCCGGATTCCTATAATGTGGTGGTATGTGATAACTGTGGATTTGTTTATGCAGATACAGCGGCGTCTATGGAAGATCTGGACTGGTATTACAGTAATTTTAATTTTTATGGTGATGACAGCAAAGATGATAACAGTCTTCGTTTTGAAATGGTGGAAGAGTTTTTATTGAAATATATTACAAAAGAGTCTGTGATGTTGGAGATAGGGGCAGGAAACGGACGATTTGAAGTGGCATTAAAGCAGCATGGGTATTCAAATATTACGGGAGCAGATCCCTCTGAGGAAAGTGTGAGGCGTTTACGAGAAACGGGAATTGAGGCGTATGTTGCAAGTATTTACTCTGAAGTTGCACCGGAAGAAACAGAAAAGTATGATTGTATTTTCCTGTTTGAGGTGGCAGAGCATTTGCTGATTCCAGGAAAAGGGATGGATAATGTTGCAAAGATGTTGAAAAAAAATGGTGTATTCATGATAAGTGTTCCTGATTATTCAGAAATCGAAGATGATATGTCCAGTATTCCCAACCATTTTAATCTGGAGCATATTAATTATTTTTCAGCAAAATCGCTGGATTATCTGATGGCCCTGCATGGTATGGAACGAATTGCACAGAAACATGATGCGATAGATTTGATACAGGTTTACCGTAAGGCAGATCAGACAGTATTGCCTGAGAAGGATACTGCTACAAAAAATGCGGTTTGTTCTTATTTTCGACGCCAGGAGGAGCGTGCAGAACGGATAAAATCGGTTATAGAAACGTTAAAAAAAGAAAAAACAGAACTGGTGATCTGGGGAACAGGTTCTTATGTGATGAGTTTGCTGGCGACTACAAATTTATCACAATGTAATATAAAAGGATTTGTAGATAATAATAAAATTAAACAGGGAATGGAAATATATGGATATACAGTATATTCACCTGAATATTTGAAGGATCAGCATTGTACAGTTTTAATCTGTTCTATGTTGTATGGAGAAAGGATCAGAGAACAGCTGGAAGAAATGCATACGGAGAATGAGGTTGTTCTTTTGTAGACGGAAGCAATAGAGGTAAGCAGATGAAAGTAATTATACTGGCAGGCGGCCTGCCAAGCACATTGATAGAAGAAGACGAAAAGATGCCAAAACCAATGGCGGAGATTGGCGGCAGACCGATTTTATGGCATATCATGAAACAGTATGCTTATTATGGATACAACGATTTTATTATCTGTACCGGATATAAAGGCGAGGCAATCAAAGAATATTTTATGAATTTTTATATTTATCAGTCTGATATTACGGTAGATTTGCAGACAAATGATGTGGAAATACACCGGAAGCAGACAGAAGACTGGAAGGTGTCTGTAATTGATACCGGGCGCAGTTCTTCCGTGGCAGACCGGCTGTATATGGCAGGAGAATACAGCGGAAGTGAAACTGTGCTGGTGACTTATGGAGATTGTCTGTCTGACATTGATATCCGGAAAATGACAGAGCAGCACAAAGCTCATGGAGATATCGCTACTTTTGCGGTTGCCCATCCCACAGGAAGAAATGAGATACTGGCTTTAAGTGAGAACGGCAAATACCAGGGTATTATGGACAGAGCTTCTGCCGGTGAGGCTTGGGTAAATGCCTGCAGTATGGTACTGGAGCCTGAGGCAATTCCGTATTTTGCGCCTGATTCTCCCACCAGAGCGGCTACACTGATGGAGTGCCTGGCGCAGGAAAAGGCAGTACAGACATACCGGCATGAGGGGTTCTGGTCGCCGGTAGAAACAATCCGGGATAAAACGTGGCTTGACAACCTTTGGGCAGCAGGAAAAGCGCCCTGGAAAGTATGGGAGGATTAGTTCATAGGAAACAGGGAAACCTTTAACGGGAGTTTGGAATGGAAAGAAAAAATATTTTATTAATAAAAACAGCATCGCGTTATGCTTCTTCAGAACGATATATTGAAGAATGGGCATTGGCCATGCGGAAACTGGGGTGTAATACCTGTACTCTGGATGGATGGTCTCTGGCGCAGCCCATGTTATATAATCATGTACTTGCGAAATATAAATTTGATATGGTTCTGGATTTGAACGGTGTATGCTGTGACTGGGGAATTACGAGAAATCTTTCAACGGAAAGCATATACGGTATTTATCTGTGTGATCCGCCTGTTGGAGTTGGGGCCCATCTGAATCAGGCAGATGACAGGACAATTGTGTTTGGATGTGACAGAAACTTCTGTGATTACATAGATAAATTTTTTCCAATGGTTAAACACACATCGTTTATTCCGTTGTCAGGAAGCGCACGTCCGGAATATATACCGTATGAAAAGCGGACTCTGGATATTATATTTACCGGAACCTGGCAGGATCCGGAGCAAATAAAGAAAGAATTATCAGAACGGTTTGGACAGGGCGGTGTACTGTTAAAATTTTTGGAAGACATGCTGGAAGATATTATTGTAAATTCACAGTATACGCTGGAGGAATGTCTGTCCAGAACATTGAAGAAGTATAATCAGGAAGTAAGTGATGCAGATTTTCATGAACTGATGGGTGAATTTTTTAAAGTTGATTTTTATGCCCGTTTTTATTATCGGGACAAAGTAATCCGTGCATTATTGGGTGACGGCCTGACCATTCATGTGTTTGGACAGGGGTGGGAGAATTTTTATTCGGAACATATGGAAAATCTTGTGATTCATGAAGGCGGTGCTTATGCAGCAGAAAAAGCGCTGGCAGACGCCAGAATTGCTCTGAATATTATGCCCTGGTTTAAGGATGCTTTTCAGGAGAGAATCGCAGCGGCCATGTTGAGTAAAGCTGTTGCGGTTACAGATGAAAGTAAGTATACTGTGGAGAATTTTAGGGATAATGAAGAGCTGATTATTTTTTCATTAAAAGATGTTGAATCCCTGTCCGGACGTCTGAAATATCTGCTGTCACATCAGGAGGAAGCAGCTGAAATTGCAGAGAATGGTTATAAGAAAGTTCAGAATCATACCTGGTATAACCGTGCTTACGACATGCTGAGGAAGATGGAAGAAGAGTTTGGCATTTCTCTGCTTCAGGAAGGGGAAGGAAAGCGTCTGGAATTTGATCTGGAATATCCGGAAGCACAGTCAGTCAGACTTGACGCAGTGTATGAATTATACAAAATGGCAGACCTGGCTGATCATGATGTGGGAAAAATTGAAAGACTGACAGAAGGAGATATGAATTTTCTGGCAGGAAAGTTTGAAGTTTTTAACCGTCAGTTTGGAAGTCGTCTGGAAGGCATGGATTTGAGTGATGTTGTGCGAAACCATATGTCTGATTCAGACCAGGGGAATTTGAAGGAAGCCGTAGAATTATTTTCCATGCAATGTAAGGCTCTTGCGGGAAAGCTGTTGTTGGAAGAAAAGGGGCTGAGGATATAAACGAACAGACTATGGTTTGATTCAGTCAGCAGTCCATTGAATTTATGCAGCTCAGTTGTAATTTCGCCAAAAATCCGTTATACTATGGTCAGTTGACAGTATAGCGGATTTATTGTTTGGAGTGGCTTATGGCAGGAACCATCCATAATCTGTTTCATTCGCCATATATGTTATGCAGGAATGAAATATTTACGATAATATATACGGAATGATTCTTATTACCGCTTACATACCAGATATTGCGAAGTGTTCGTGGAGGAATAAAACATGTCTGATTTTTATAAAAACAAAACCATACTGCTCACCGGCCATACGGGCTTTAAAGGCGCCTGGCTCAGCCTTATGCTGCAGATGACAGGGGCCAGGGTAATTGGTTATGCATTAAAGCCGCCGGCAGAAGAGAACCTGTTTCAGCTCTCCGGCGCAGGAGAGGGAATGACAGATCTGGAAGGCGATATCAGAGATTATCAGAACCTGAAATCTGTATTCGACAAATATCAGCCGGAACTGGTTATCCATATGGCAGCCCAGCCCATTGTGCGGGAAAGTTACGAGAATCCCGTCTACACTTACGAGACCAATGTGATGGGAACGGTACACCTTCTGGAGTGCGTGCGGAATACGGAAAGCGTAAGTTCCGTACTAAATGTAACCACGGATAAGGTGTATGAAAATCGGGAATGGATTTGGGGATACCGGGAGACAGACCCGCTGGATGGTTACGACCCTTATTCCAACAGCAAGTCCTGTTCTGAGCTGGTTACCCACAGCTATAAGAAATCTTTTTTTGACAGCAGGAATATTGCGGTATCCACGGCCAGAGCCGGAAATGTTATCGGAGGCGGGGATTTTGCAAAAGACAGGATTATCCCTGACTGTGTCCGGGCAGCGCTGGCAAAAGAGGAAATTATTCTGAGAAATCCTTATTCCATACGCCCGTTTCAGCATGTACTGGAACCTCTGACTGCCTATCTGGCCATTGTGGAGCAGCAGGCCGAAGAGGCCCATAAGCAGGGCTATTATAACGTGGGCCCTGATGAGGAAGACTGCATTACCGTAGGGGAACTGACAGATCTGTTCTGTCAGTCCTGGGGAGAAGGACTGAGCTGGAAAAATCTCTGTGAAGAGGGTCCCCACGAAGCCTCCTTCCTGAAGCTGGACTGTTCCCTGATTAAAGCCCGGATTGGCTGGAAGCCCGCCTGGAAGATTAGAACTGCAGTGGAAAAAACCGTGGAATGGACCAAAGTATATCGGGAACGGGGAGATATCCGTTCCTGTATGGAGTGCCAGATTAAGGAGTTTTTGGGGAAGAAGCAGTAAGTGTAACATCAGATAAAAGAATTCACAATGAAAGAGCGGCAGATATGAAAGTAGTTATTTTAGCAGGCGGAAAAGGAACGAGAATCAGCGAGGAATCCAGGCTTCGTCCCAAGCCCATGGTGGAAATCGGAGGCAGGCCCATATTATGGCATATTATGAGGCAGTATGCGGCTTTCGGATTTCAGGAATTTATTATATGCTGCGGTTACAAAGGGCATATGATAAAAGAATATTTTGTCAATTATTATCAGAACAACAGCCAGCTGAAAATCAGCCTGAAGAACCAGAAAGTCCAGGTGCTGGACAAAAACAGCGAGCCCTGGAAGGTGACGCTGGTGGACACAGGGCTTGAGACACTCACAGCGGGAAGAATTCTGCGGGCCCGTGATTACATAGGCGAGGAGCCTTTTATGCTGACTTACGGGGACGGTGTTTCCGATGTGGATATCCATCGTCTTCTGGAATTTCACAGAGAGCAGAAAAAATCAGTGACGATTTCCACCACTCAGCCGGAAGGCAGGTTTGGAGCGCTGCAGCTGGATGCCGCGGGCAATCAGGTGCTGGGTTTTCAGGAAAAAGCCCGTTCTGACCAGGCCTGGGTCAACATTGGATTTATGGTTATGGAGCCTTCCGTATATGAATATCTGGGAGACGGAAGTACCATGCTGGAGCGGGAGCCTTTCGAGAGGCTGGCAGCAGACCGCCAGATGGCGGCGTATAAACATCCGGGCTTCTGGTCCCCCATGGACAATATCCACGACCGGGAATATCTGGAAAAGCTCTGGAACAGCGGGAAAGCCCCCTGGAAGGTATAAAGGTCAGGCCGGGGATTTGAAGCTATCATTTGGAGGAATTTATGGCAGGAACTGTAGGAATCGGACATCAGGATTTTGAAAAAGTAAGAATCAGTCATAATTTCTATATAGATAAAACAGATTTTATAGAAGAATGGTGGGAATCCAATGACGAAGTGACATTGATTGCCCGTCCCCGTCGTTTTGGCAAAACTCTGAATCTGAGCATGACGGAAAAGTTTTTTTCTGTTAAATACGCGGACAGGGGAGATTTATTTGAAGGCCTGGCCATATGGCAGAAGGAGAAGTACAGGGAACTGCAGGGAACCTGGCCGGTTATCAGTCTTTCTTTTGGCAGTGTGAAAGAGACTTCTTATGATATGATGAAGCAGAAAATCTGCCGGTTGATGATTAATTTATATTCAGAGTATGAATTTCTTCTGAATAGTGATAAACTTTCGATGGCAGATAAATCATATATGTATGGCGTAAGAGAGCAGATGAATGAAGTGGATTTATCTCTTTCCCTTTCTCAGCTGTCGAAGTTTTTGTATCAGTATTATGGGAAAAAAGCAATTATTCTGCTGGATGAATATGATACACCAATGCAGGAGGCATATGTGAATGGCTACTGGGAGGAAATCACAGCCTTTATCCGCAATCTGTTTAATTCGTCATTTAAGACAAATCCCTGGCTGGAACGGGCTATTATGACGGGGATCACTTTTGTAACCAATCTGCCTTGCAGATTGATTGCCTGCTCGCCTGCCATTCGCGAAGCGAATTTTTATGCAGGCGATACCAATATAAGTGAGAAGTCCGTAGTTTTAGACCTGAATTTAAAGGTGATAACAACCACGTCAGAAAAATATGCAGATGATTTCGGTTTTACAGAGGAAGAAGTTTTTCATGCCCTTGATGAGTTTGGCTTATCGGCCAAAAAGCAGGATGTGAAAAAGTGGTATGACGGTTTTATTTTTGGCAGCCGGACAGATATTTATAATCCCTGGTCGATTCTGAATTTTCTGGATAAAAGGAAATTTGCAGCATACTGGGCAAATACCAGTTCTAACAGCCTGGCAGGAAAACTCATTCGGGAAGGAAGCCCGGAGTTGAAGGAATCATTTGAAATCCTGCTGCGTGGAGAGCATTTGTTCGTGCCCATAGATGAACAGATTGTATATAACTGGCTGGATGACAATGAGTATGCTGTATGGAGCCTGCTTCTTGCCAGCGGATATCTGAAGGCAGTCAGCTATGAAGACTATGGAAGCGATGAGCTGATAACGGAACCTGAATATGAACTGGCACTGACAAACCGGGAAGTGAATCTGATGTTCCGAAGTATGATACACAGGTGGTTTTCCGGTAATCCGTCAAGTTATCAAAGGTTTATCAAATCATTTCTGAGAGGAAATCTGGAAGAAATGAACGCATACATGAATCGTATTACCAGTGAAACCTTCAGTTATTTTGATACGGGAAAGCATTCTGACAGAGAGGAATCAGAACGATTTTATCATGGATTTATGTTAGGTCTGCTGGTAGAACTGGAAAACCGCTATATCATTACTTCCAACAGAGAAAGCGGATTTGGCAGGTATGACGTCATGCTGGAGCCCAAAAGTCAGAGTGGTAATGGAATTATTCTGGAATTTAAAGTACAGGATTCCCGGAAGGAACAGGAACTTTCTGATACGGTGGCGGAAGCGTTGAAACAGATAGAAGAGAAGAGTTATGCCGCGGCGCTTACAGCCAGGGGAATTCCGGAAGAAAGAATCCGGAAATACGGATTTGCTTTCTGTGGAAAACAGGTGTTGATTGGAACATGTGATAAGCGAAGCTGAAATATTGAATAATAATTATAGTATGAAATTCTGGTGATTTATCAGTTACGCAATGCTCTGGTATTAATTCAGACAGAAAGGAAGACAGATTATGTTTGAACAGAAGACAGAACAGGAGGCAAGGGAGGAAATCCTTTCCATGGTGGAAGCATATTATAAGACTTTCCATCAGAACACAGAAGAATATCGGGAGGGAGACCGGATTTCCTATGCTTCCAGAGTGTATGACCAGGAGGAAATGCGGAATTTAACAGACAGCGCTCTGGAATTCTGGCTCACTTCCGGGCGCTATACGGAACAGTTTGAGCAGGAACTGGCGGAATATATCGGTGTAAAGTACTGCTCCCTGGTGAATTCCGGTTCCTCGGCAAATCTGCTGGCATTTATGACACTGACTTCTCCCCTTTTAAAAGAGAGGCGTATTTGCCGGGGAGATGAAATCATTACCGTGGCGGCAGGTTTTCCCACTACAGTAACACCATGTATTCAATACGGAGCGGTGCCGGTTTTTCTGGACCTTACCATTCCCCAGTATAATATCGACGTGAGCCTTCTGGAGCAGGCCCTTACAGAGAAAACAAAAGCCGTGATGATTGCCCATACCCTGGGAAATCCCTTTGATTTGAAAGCAGTGAGAGAATTCTGTGACAGACACAGCCTCTGGCTGGTGGAAGACAACTGCGACGCTCTGGGCAGTGAATACCATATGGACGGTGTATGGAAGAAAACGGGAAGTATCGGGGACATGGGAACCAGCAGTTTCTATCCGCCCCATCATATGACTATGGGAGAGGGCGGTGCTGTCTATACAGACAATCCCCTTCTGCACAAAATTATGCGCTCCATGCGGGACTGGGGACGGGACTGCATGTGCCCTTCCGGACAGGATAATCTCTGCGGCCACCGTTTTGAGAGGCAGTACGGAGAACTGCCCCTGGGATATGACCACAAATATGTCTATTCCCATTTCGGTTATAACTTAAAGGCTACAGATTTACAGGCTGCTGTGGGCTGCGCCCAGCTCAGAAAACTGCCGGGATTTGTGGAAAAGCGCAGAGCCAACTTCAACCGGCTGAAAGAGCAGCTGCAGGAACTGGAAGAATATCTGATTCTGCCGGAAGCCTGTCCGGATTCTTCACCATCCTGGTTCGGCTTTCTGATTACCTGCCGGGAGGGCGTGGACAAAAATCAGGTTGTCAGCTATCTGGAACATCACGGTGTTCAGACCAGAATGCTGTTTTCCGGAAATCTGGTGCGCCAGCCCTGCTTTGATGAGATGAGACAGGAAGGCCGGGGATACCGGGTGGCAGGCTCGCTGGAGCAGACAGACCTTATTATGGAGCGCAGTTTCTGGATTGGGGTTTATCCGGGAATGACAGAGAAGATGATTGATTATATGGCAAAAATGATAAGAGAAGCCATTTCATAACATAGTTTGTAAAGAAATATACAAATCAGGAGGATAAAAAAATGATTGAGAACAGAGCAGAACAGAAAGAAGCACTGGAGACATTACTGGAGTTTAATGTACGTCTGGTAAAAAACATGAACATTATTGTAAAGGAACTGTCCGGAGAACGTCTGGAAGATACCGAAGCATTTCTGAACGATATCGTACAGGCCATGAACTGGGAAATTCAGGTATTCAACGGTACCATGGAGTTGCTGAACGAGGACAAAGTCCGCATTGAAAAAGAAATGTTCAACGAAAAAATAAAAGCCCTGGGCGACGCCATTGCAGCCAAAGACGACGCACAGATGGCAGAGAAATTTACGGAAGTGATTCCTGTATTTGAAGCCCTTGGAGAAGCTGCAAAAGAAGTAACTGCAAAATGACACAGAACCTGATTTTAGCAGGCTCCGGCGGCTGTATGCGGGAGCTTCTCTGGCAGCTTGAAATGGTAAATCAAAGCCATGCCCCGAAAGGCCTGTGGAACATCATGGGGTATGTGGATGTAAAGCCCCGCATAAGCCATGGCACAACGGATATTTCTGTGGGAAATATCACCTGCCCTTATCTGGGAGACGATGAGTATCTGCTGGCCCTGGAGCAGGAAACCAATGTGGCAGTCTGCGTGGGAGAGCCGGGGCTTCGCAGGAAAATTGCAGAAAAACTCATGGGAAATCCCCGGCTGAAATTTCCGAATCTTATCCTGGGAGATACCAGAATCTGCTCCGATGTGCACATGGGGCAGGGCTGTATACTGTCCATGGATTGCAGGGTATCCACCAATGTGACACTGGGGAATTTTGTGTTTCTCAACACAGGTTCCATGATTTGCCATGACGGAACGGTGGGGGATTTTACCACGTTAAGCCCGGATGTAAAGCTGGCCGGACAGGTTACTGTGGGCTGCCGGTGTGATTTGGGCCTGGGAACCAGAGTAATCCAGGGGATTACCATCGGAAATGATGTGACTGCCGGGGCCGGCAGTGTAATTGTGAAGGATATTCCATCCGGCAGCAAAGTGGCCGGAGTTCCGGCACGGCCTATGTGAAAAGAATGAGGAATGAGAACTGTGATGGGTTCTGAACGGTTATGAGGAGTAGTCTATGAGCATTATCATAATTGCAGAAGCAGGCGTCAATCACAACGGCAGTCTGGAAACAGCAAAACAGATGGTTCTGGCGGCCAGAGAGGCAGGCGCAGATTATATTAAATTCCAGACCTTTTCTCCGGAAAAACTGGTGTCCGTTTTTGCTGAGAAAGCGGAATATCAGAAACAGACCACCGGAACAGAGGAAAGCCAGCTGGAAATGCTGAAAAAGCTGGCCCTGACACAGAAGGATTTTCTGGAACTGAACGAATACTGCCGGCAGCAGGGAATAGGATTTCTGTCCACTCCCTTTGATTTGGACAGTATTCATTTTCTGGATAAACTGAATATGGATTTCTGGAAACTGCCTTCCGGAGAAATCACCAACCTGCCTTATCTGCTGGAAATTGCCGGTACAGGAAAACCGGTGGTTATGTCTACCGGCATGTGTGATCTGGAAGAAATACGGCAGGCTGTGGACTGCCTGAAAAAGGCAGGCACACCGGAACTTACCCTGCTCCACTGTAATACGGAATATCCCACGCCCATGGAAGATGTGAATCTGAAAGCCATGGCAGCCATGGAACGGGAATTTCATCTGCCTGTGGGCTATTCAGATCATACGAAGGGCATTGAGATTCCCATTGCAGCGGCGGCGTTGGGGGCCTGTGTCATTGAGAAACATTTTACTCTGGATCGGACCATGGAAGGGCCGGATCACCGGGCCAGCCTGGAGCCGGAGGAACTGAAGGCCATGGTAACAGCAGTCCGCAATGTGGAACAGGCCCTGGGCAGCGGGAAAAAAGAACCTTCGCAATCCGAGGAGAAGAACCGGGCAGTAGCCCGGAAAAGCATTGTGGCCAGATGCCGGATAAAAAAAGGCGAAACACTCAGCGAGGACAATCTGACTGCCAAAAGGCCCGGAACGGGAATTTCTCCCATGCGCTGGCCTGAACTGATGGGACGGAAGGCAGACCGGGATTACGCGGAAGATGAGCTGATTGGGACAGAAATATTGAGACAGTAAAAGGATTCCTGCCATGAAAAAAAAGAAAGTCTGTATTATAACTGCTACCAGAGCAGAGTACGGTATTTTAAAACCGCTGATTCTGAAACTGAAATCGTTGCCGGAGCTGGAAACCAGCCTGGTGGTTACCGGTTCCCACCTGACGGAAAGCCAGGGATATACCTGCCGGGAAATTGAGAGGGACGGAATAGAGATTTCAGCCAGAATTCCCATAAATGCAGAGGGAAATACCAGCTATGATATTACCCGAACTCAGGCATGTGCATTATTGGAATTCGGCCGGTATTTTCAGGAAGAAAAACCGGATTTACTGGTGGTTCTGGGAGACCGGACAGAAATTCTGGCTTTTTGCACAGCGGCCATGAATGAGCAGATACCCATAGCTCATATTCATGGAGGCGAGCTGACCCAGGGAGCTGTTGATGATAATATCCGCCATGCGGTGACGAAAATGAGTTATCTGCACTTTGCTTCCACGGAAGAATACCGCAGGAGAATCATCCAGATGGGGGAGGAACCGGAGCGGGTATTTAATGTGGGAGCTCTGGGTGTGGAAAATATATTACAGGAAAAACTGCTGAGCCGGCCGGAACTGGCAGAGCAGGCCGGATTTCCGGCAGAAAAAGATTATGCGGTGGTTACGTTCCATCCCGTTACACTGGAGCCGGGAGAGGCTGAAACGCAGGTCAGAGAACTGTTTCAGGCCATGGAATCCCGGCCAAATCTGTTTTATCTGATTACAAAAGCCAATGCAGACGCCGGAGGAGAAGCAATCAACGCATATATGGAGCGGGAAACATCCGGGCATTCCAATATGAAACTGGTGGCCTCCCTTGGTATGAAACGCTATCTGAGCGCAGTAAAATATGCCAGGTTTGTTCTGGGCAATTCTTCCAGCGGAATCATTGAAGTTCCGGCTCTGGGGGTTCCCACCGTCAATATCGGAGACCGGCAGAAAGGCCGGATTATGGCAGACAGTATTATAAACTGTGGTTCCGACTGCCAGTCCATCCAAAGAGCCATGACGCAGGCTCTGGAAATGAAAACCGGAACATACCGGAATCCCTATGGAGACGGAACCACATCGGAACAGATTGCCCGGATTATAAAAAGTTTTCTGGAAAAAGAGCCGATAAACTTAAAGAAGACCTTTTATGATATTTCCTGGAAGGATATATGAAAAAAACAGCAGTTAATCTGATCTGGAGGAGCATATGAGAAACAGCAGTGATTCCGGCCCGCAGGAGCCTGTGATAAGCGGCAGCCAATCCGGCCCGCAGGAGCCTTTGAAGCATATCGCAGTGATTCCGGCCCGCAGCGGCTCGAAAGGATTAAAAGATAAAAATATAAAACCGTTAAACGGGAAACCTCTGATGGCCTACAGCATAGAAGCAGCTCTGGAATCCTGCCTGTTTGACTGTGTGCATGTATCCACGGACAGTCCGGAATATGCCGGGACGGCTCGAAGGTACGGGGCGGAGGTTCCCTTTCTGAGGAGCCCGGAGCTTTCTTCTGACAACAGCCACCACCTGGGACGCCATGCGGTATGTTTTAGAGGAATACAGGAAGCTGGGAAAAGAATTTGATACTCTTGCGGTGCTGCAGCCAACATCTCCTCTGCGCACCAGCCAGGATATCCGCGCTGCTTATCAGATACTGGAAGAAAAACAGGCGGACAGTGTGGTGGGGGTATGCGAAGTGGAACATTCGCCCCTGTGGAGCAATACATTGCCGGAGGACGGATGCCTGAAAGGATTTATCCGGGAAGAGGCCAACGGCCCCAGACAGAAACTCTCCAGCTATTACCGGATTAACGGGGCAGTGTATATCGTATCGGTACCGCTGTTGGTGAAAAAGGGAACCCTTTACGGAGAACGGGGCTATGCCTGTATTATGTCAAAAGAACATTCCATTGATATTGATGATGAACTGGATTTTGCAATGGCAGAGTTTTTGCTGGGGCATATCCTGCACCTGTAACCTTTGAAAGATTTAACGGAGGAAATGGAAGGGCTGATATTATTATGCGCTCTCCCGGCCGGCATGGATTTGCCATAATATTTGAGCTGAAAATAGCAGAGACAATTGACGGACTGAAAGAAGCCTGTGAAAAAGGCCTTCAGCAGATTGATGAAAGAGGTTATGCAAAAGAACTGGCAGAAGACGGGTACAGACAGATCAGAAAATATGCCGTTGCATTTTACAAAAAGGACTGTGAAGTAATGTGCCCTGAGGATAAGGAACAGATATTTGACAAGGATTGCTGACAGGAAGACAGCACAGGAAACAGGAGGTTTCCCATGAAACAGGAGGAACTTTATGATTTTCTCATAGCCGGGACCGCTACTGTGGTGGAAGCCATGCAGAAAATTGACTTGAATACAAAAGGAATTCTATTTGTGACAGATAAGGAGGAAAAGCTGGCCGGAGTCATTACCGACGGAGATATCCGCAGATGGCTGATTAAAACAGGAAATCTGCAGGAAGAAATCTGGCGGATTATGAATAAAAATCCCAAAATTATTTACTGTAAAGAAAGAAACAGAGCGCAGGAATTTATAGAAAAATATGTAATCACTGCCCTGCCGGTGGTGACCACAGAATACCGGATCATTGATATTATTTTCAAAGAGGAAAAAATAATCGGCGAAAAAATTAAGGAGCGGGATACCCTGAAAGAGGTTCCTGTGGTGATTATGGCAGGCGGAAAGGGAACACGTCTTTATCCATATACAAAGATTTTGCCCAAGCCTCTGATACCTGTCGGGGATATTCCCATTATGGAGCGTATTATCAACGAGTTCCGTACATACGGGGTCAGGGATTTTCATGTAACGGTAAATTATCGGAAAAACATGATAAAGTCTTATTTTTCCGAAAGTATGGGGGATTACAGCCTGAAGTATGTGGAAGAAGACAAACCGCTGGGAACCGGGGGAAGCCTTACTTTGCTGGAGGGGACGTTTTCCAGGCCCATTATTGTAACAAACTGTGATATTCTGATTCATGCGGATTATGCCGATATATATGAGTATCATCAGAAAGCAGGAAATGAACTCACCATTGTAACAGCCCTGAAAAACATCATTGTGCCTTACGGGGTGGTTCACTCCAGCGAGAACGGCCGAATCAGAGCCATGGAGGAAAAACCGAAAATTTCTTACTTCGTAAATACGGGTATGTATATTCTGAGCCCGGAGCTGCTGCGGGAAATACCGAAAGATACCTTTTTTCATATGACGGATCTGGCAGACCGGCTGTTAAAAGAAGACCGCCAGGTGGGCATGTATCCAATCAGCGAGGATTCTTTTCTGGATATGGGAGAATTTGAGGAAATGCATCGTATGGAGCAGAAGCTGAATCTGAAATCGTAACAGGAAATCTGAAATCAGAACAGAAAGGATACTGTTTATGAAAAAAGTACTGGTAACAGGGGCAGACGGTTTTATCGGAAGCCACCTTACAGAGAGTTTGCTGGAAAAAGGCTATGAAGTAAAAGCCTTTGCTTATTATAATTCTTTTAATACCTGGGGGTGGCTGGACAGCCTTCCGGCAGATAAATTAAAAGAAATTGAAGTATGTACCGGGGACGTCCGGGACCCCAACGGGGTACGGGAAGCCATGGAGGGAATGGACGCAGTCTTTCATCTGGCTGCGCTGATTGCCATCCCCTTCAGCTACCATTCTCCCGATTCCTATGTGGATACTAATATTAAGGGAACATTAAACGTACTGCAGGCAGCACGTCAGTTAGAAACGGAACGGGTGCTGGTGACGTCTACCTCGGAAGTGTACGGGACGGCTCAGTATGTGCCCATTGATGAAAAACACCCTTATCAGGGCCAGTCTCCCTACTCTGCCACAAAAATCGGTGCAGACCGGCTGGCAGAGAGCTTTTACCGAAGTTTTCAGATGCCGGTGTCCATTGTGCGCCCCTTTAATACCTTTGGGCCCAAACAGTCTGCAAGGGCAGTGATACCCACTATTATTTCCCAGCTTCTGGCGGGAAAGGAAGAGATAAAATTAGGCTCCCTGACTCCCACCAGAGATTTTAATTATGTGAAAGATACGGCGGCAGGCTTTATTGCCATTGCGGAATCGGCCCGAACCATCGGGGAAGAAATCAATATTGCAACCAGGCAGGAAATTTCCATCGGAGAGCTGGCGCAGGAAATCATTTCCCAGATTAATCCAAATGCGAAAATTGTCTGTGATGAACAGCGCCTGCGTCCGGAAAAAAGCGAAGTGAACCGCCTGCTGGGGGATAATACAAAGATTCAGGCTCTGACAGACTGGAAACAGCAGTATACCTTTGCACAGGGAATTGAAGAAACCATCGGCTGGATGCGGCATAATATGAACGCATACAAGACAGATATTTATAATGTGTAATGAAGCAGATGATGAGAAGCAGATGATGAGAAGCAGATGATATGAATATATTATTTTACCGATATAACAGTATTTGCGAGCCGGACATTCTGGCGGTTCTGACCAGACTGGGGCATAAAGTAACGGAAATCACGGAAGAAATGAAAAATAAAAAGCTGGGGGCCAGGGGACAGATGAACCTGGTCAGCGGGGCTTTGAAAAAGCAGGAATACCAGATGGTATTCAGCGTCAGCTTTTTTCCGGTGATTTCGGAAGTGTGCAATATTTTTCATATACCTTATGTGAGCTGGGTGGTGGACTGTCCGGCCATGGAGTTGTATTCCCATTCTGTCAGCAATTCCTGGAACCGCATTTTTCTGTTTGACTATGCGCTGTATGAGGAATTTCATACGAAGAACCCCAGGAAGATTTTCTATCTGCCTCTGGGCGCGGATTATGTCCGTCTGGACAGTTTGCTGGAACACATTACCAGGCAGGACAGAGAAAAATATGCTGCGGAAGTATCTTTTGTAGGTTCCCTCTATACGGAGAAATGTCCATACAATTACCTGAAAGAGGACAGCTATCTGAAAGGTTATCTGGACGGGGTAATAGAAGCGCAGGTGAAAGTGTACGGCTATAATTTTCTGGAGGAATGTATTACGGAGGAAATTCTGCAGGCTTTCAAAGAAAAAGTGCCCTTTTATCAGTTTCCGGAACGTGCGGAACACAATGAGCGGGCGGCCATGGCCCATCTGTATCTGGGCAGCAAGGTTACGGAGCAGGAGAGACTCCGTCTGCTGAAACGGGTGTCGGAAGAATTTGAACTGGATTTGTATACGTCCAGTGATTTCAGTGTTCTGCCCCGTGCCAGCTACCGGGGAATTGCCAGCGCTGCCACAGCCATGCCGAAAGTTTTCCATCTGTCCAAAATCAATCTGAACTTTACTTCCAAACCCATACGGACAGGTCTGCCCCTGCGGTTCTGGGATATTCTGGGGGCAGGCGGATTTCTGCTGACCAATTACCAGAGTGAAATACCGGAGTATTTTGAAATTGGAAAAGATCTGGAAATCTATGCCAGTGAAAAAGAGCTGACTGACAAAATCAGATATTATCTGGAGCACGAAGAAGAACGTCTGGAAATTGCCCGGAACGGCTATGAAAAAGCAAAAGAACGGTATTCTCTGGAAGTGCGGGTACGGCAGATGCTGCGGCTGGTGCATTAGAGCCGGGAATTAATGACCTTTCCTGAAAATTTTTCCGGATAATCATTGCAAAAATTTCCTCCTTTGCTATAATAAAACTAATAACATCAGTGGCGAACAGCATACAGTATTTTAGAAAAAGAAAGGAGGCATATTATGAGTATTTCATCCATTGGCAGAAGCCAGAGTTTATACAGGAATCAGAGTTTATACAAAAATCAGCATCTGAACCAGCAGCGCAACGCGCAGAAACTTTCCAGCGGAAAGCGCATCAATTCAGCGGCAGATGATGCAGCAGGCCTTGCCATTGCCCAGAAACTTCTGAAGCAGCAGAAAGGCCTTGATATGGGCACCAGAAATGCCGCTACTGCTCAGGATATGGTAAATGTGGCAGACGGAGGTCTTTCCATGATTTCCGATTCTCTGCAGCGTATGCGGGAACTGAGCGTACAGGCATCCAATTCGGCCATTTACGGCCCCGATGACCGGGCAGCCATACAGCAGGAGATTTCTCAGTTAAATGAGTATGTTACTTCTGCAGCAGGCAGCACTCAGTTCAACAATAAGAACCTGTTAGACGGAACCATGACCAACGCCCATGTGGCGTCCGGCCCCGACGGCAGCGGAATGAATATTACCATGCCCAATGCCACATCCGCTTCTCTGGGGATTTCCGGCTACAATGTAACAGAGAATTTCGATATTTCCGCTATTGACAGTGCATTGAACAATGTATCCTCGGCCAGAAGCAGCCTTGGCGCCACATACAATCGTCTGGGATACACCATCAACAATAATTCCTATACATCCCTGAATACTTCAGCGGCCCACAGCCGTATTGAGGATCTGGACTACGGAAAAGCAGTTTCTGATAAGAAAAAGGACGATTTGCTGAAAGAATACAGGATTCTGATGCAGAGAAAGCAGCAGGAACAGTATGGAACGGTAAACAGACTTTTGAAGTTCTGATGGAAAATGTCATAAAAACACCTCAGCCGAAATGGCTGGGGTGTTTTGTAATCCGCCTGCACAGAGAAAAACGCTCATATCTCTTAAAATGAAGAAACATGAGCGCTGTATTTCAGGAAATTCATCAGCAATACCGATCCATCATCATTCCGGAATAAATGGAAGTGATATAAGGGGTAACCAGATGATTTTTCACCGGATTTTTGTAGGTAACCACAATTTTGTCCACATATTTCATGGGGTCTAAAGAGGCGTTGTTCGCCTTGGTATTTAACAGGTTTTTAAAATCATTTAATACGGACAGATGTTCCTCGGCGTTGTCCTCGGAAACAGATTCGGTCAGCAAAGCCTTATCTATGGAAATTTCGCCCTTATCATCCACCAGAAGCCCCATACTTTCCAGACTGTTCTGAAATGCAAAGGCTGTACTGCTCATATCCCGATATAATTTCACGCTCTGATGCTGTGAATCGGAATATTTGTTGGCAGTGTGCAGAATAGAATTATAGGAATCCACCAGGGTCTGAATATTTTCCGCCATGGCGTCTGCATTGGTCTTAAAACCAATGACTGCCGGATTGCCTTCTTCACTGATTCCGTGAAGTCTTAATTCAAAAGCATGGTTGATGGTGAAAGTATTTGCATAAGAAGACCGTTCTTCTCCGTTTAAAAGGAAACGGGCATTTCTGGCTTCCTGTGAAACGTGGTCTATACCGAGGGATTCCACAGCAGAGATGGAATCTCTGGTTCCCTGAGGATAAATGGAAAAGAGGAACGGTTCTTCCGGGGCAATTCCGGTGGAGACAGATTCAATCTGCAGAGCGCTCAAACCGTTTTCATCTTCCACCACAGAAGCCTTCAGTCCGATGTCGGCGTTGGTAATCAGGTTTGACAGCTTGCTCTGGGTGCTGTAATTGGTATCGTCAGCGTTGATGGTAAACTGGAATTCAAAGGTGGAAGTGCTGTTTTCCAAATCAAAAGAATAGGAACCTGGCTTCAAAGTCAGATGATTTTTATCCAGAAAATTACCCAGATTAATCTGGGGAGATGCCAGTTCTTTTACTTCAATAAGAAAACTTTCCAGTTCGTCAGTTTCCTTATTGTTTCCGATATAATCTGCTGAAACCACATCCTCCTGAGAAGAAACAGCTATTTTTTTCTGAAATGCGTTACCGATGCCTTCTTCCGCATCTGAAAGGGAAGCAACGACATTTTTGATAATGCGGGTACTTTCCTTAATGTCTATGGCAAATTTCTGAACATCCCCTGAGTGTTTAATTTTATAGAGGGGGGCATCTTTATTTATTTTGACGATTGTATTATATATATTGCGTAATTCGCTTTTTTTATGCGAATCATAACGGGAAGCCGACTGATTTGCATAAGTGCTCAGATAATAATGATAAGCAGTATCAATAGCGGCCATATAAATCCCCTCCTTTCATCCGTGAAATCATGCCGAAGCACGGGGGCACAAAACAACTCCCTGTATAATTTTGTGTTTGTCATATATAATTTACACTATATATCGGTTGCCGGAGAGAATTTGTTAATATATTTGTGTTTATTTTTTGAAATATCTCCAAAAGTATTGACGAAAACAGGCCTTATATGCTATAGTAGACAGGCGATGGAAGTAGGTCTTTTTTTTATGCCTAAAATTAGAAATTAAGTGGAGGTGGAAGTTGTGCGCACAAGAATTACACTGGCATGTACGGAATGTAAACAACGGAATTACAACATGACCAAAGACAAAAAAACTCATCCGGACAGAATGGAGACGAAAAAGTACTGCAGATTCTGCAGAACACACACATTACACAAGGAAACCAAGTAATGGGACGGTGTGACAGTACACCACTGGAGGTAAAAAATGGGAGAAACCAATACAGAAAAGGCTTCAAAAACCAGTTGGTTTACCGGTCTTAAGGCTGAGTTTAACAAAATTATCTGGCCGGACAAAAAGTCACTTGGCAGGCAGACAGCGGCTGTGGTTGCCGCTTCTGTTGTATTAGGTCTGATTATTGCCGTATTGGATGTATTCATTAAGTACGGTGTGGATGTCCTGGTGAAATTATAGGAGGCATAGGTGATTTATGGCAGAGGCAAACTGGTACGTAGTTCATACTTATTCGGGTTACGAAAATAAGGTCAAGGAGAACATTGAGAAAACAATCGAGAATCGGCATCTGGAGGACCAGATTCTGGAAGTACGGGTTCCGATGCAGAGTGTTGTGGAAATGAAAAACGGAGTGAAAAAGACCGTGGAGAAAAAGATGTTTCCAGGATATGTTCTGATTAACATGGTTATGAATGATGATATATGGTATGTTGTCAGAAATACCAGAGGTGTTACCGGATTTGTTGGTCCGGGTTCCAAACCCGTACCGCTCACTGAAGCTGAAATGAGACCATTGGGTATCCAGGTTGAAAGTCACGTGGTTGTAGACTTTGAGGAAGGAGATTCCATCAGAGTTACCGGCGGTGTCTGGAAAGATACGGCAGGCATTATCCAGTCCATAAATCATGGAAAGCAGATGGTTACAATCAATGTAGACCTGTTCGGTCGTGAAACACCGGTTGAAATAAGTTTCACAGATATCAGAAAGTTATAAGATGCACAGTTTACAGGGTTCCGCGGAATGCCTGTAAAGAAACATGAAGGAGGAATTTCCAAATGGCAAAGAAAGTAGAAGGATATATCAAATTACAGATTCCTGCTGGAAAGGCTACACCTGCGCCGCCAGTTGGACCTGCCCTTGGACAGCATGGTGTGAACATTGTTGAATTTACCAAACAGTTCAATGCCAAAACCGCTGACCAGGGAGATTTAATCATTCCGGTAGTAATTACCGTATATTCAGACAGGAGTTTCAGTTTTATCACAAAGACTCCGCCTGCTCCGGTGCTGATTAAAAAGGCATGTAATATCAAATCCGGTTCTGCAGTACCGAATAAAACAAAGGTAGCGACCATTTCCAAAGCAAAAATTCAGGAAATTGCAGAACTGAAAATGCCGGACTTAAACGCTGGTTCTCTGGAAGCAGCCATGAGCATGATTGCAGGAACAGCAAGAAGTATGGGAGTTACTGTTGAGGAATAGACCGAAAGCAACCAGCGACTGGCGAGCCGATAGTCGAATGTAACTGCCATATTTGCAAAATCGTGGGAGGGACAGCTCCCGATATTACCACAGGAGGTTATTTAGAATGAAACGAGGAAAGAAATATACAGAGGCTGCAAAAGCAATCGACAGGACAGTGCAGTATGATACTGCAGAAGCAATCAGCCTGGCTAAAAAGGTTGCAATTGCAAAATTTGATGAAACCATTGAAGCTCATATCAGAACCGGTTGTGACGGACGTCATGCAGAACAGCAGATTCGCGGCGCTGTAGTATTACCCCATGGAACCGGTAAAACAGTTAAGGTACTGGTATTTGCCAAAGGCGATAAAGTAGACGAAGCACTGGCAGCAGGCGCTGACCATGTGGGCGGAGAGGAACTGATTCCGAAAATCCAGAACGATGGATGGCTGGATTTCGACGTTGTGGTTGCCACTCCGGATATGATGGGCGTTGTAGGACGTCTGGGACGTGTACTTGGACCGAAAGGCTTAATGCCGAACCCCAAAGCAGGAACTGTTACCATGGACGTTACCAAAGCAGTAAACGATATCAAAGCCGGTAAGATTGAGTACAGATTAGATAAAACAAATATTATCCATGTGCCAATTGGAAAAGCATCTTTTACAGAAGAACAATTAGCGGACAACTTCCAGACCCTTATAGATGCCATCATTAAAGCAAAACCATCCGCTTTGAAAGGACAGTATCTGAAGAGCGTTACCCTGGCTCCTACCATGGGACCGGGCGTAAAAATCAATACTGCCAGATTTATTTAGTTTTAATGTTGACATCTGAAATATAGAATGTTATACTTGACAAGTATATTGACCGAAGACAGCAGGCGCCGGAAGGCGTAACCATGTGGCCTGCCGAGGGAATTTACAGGTACATTGTACCTGTAAACCATGAAAGATGATTTCAGCCTCTCTGTCTCGGACAGAGAGGTTTTTATCTTACAGAAAATATAAGGAGGTGCACAATTCGTGGCAAAAGTAGAATTAAAGCAGCCTGTGGTACAGGAAATTTCCGAATACATTAAGGATGCCCAGTCTGTAGTGCTGGTAGATTACCGTGGATTGACGGTAGATGAAGATACGAAGCTGCGGAAACAGCTGCGGGAAGCAGGTGTGGTATACAAGGTATACAAGAATACCCTGATGAATTTTGCGTTTAAGGGAACTGACTTTGAAAGCATGAGTGATTTGCTGGAAGGGCCCAATGCAATTGCTGTTTCCAAAGATGACGCAACTGCTCCGGCAAGAATCCTTGCAAAATTTGCAAAGACTGCTCCGGCGCTGGAATTAAAAGCAGGTGTGGTAGAGGGAACTTTTTATGACGCTGATGGAATTAAAGTGATTGCTTCCGTTCCATCCAGAGAAGAACTGCTTTCCAAATTCCTTGGAAGCATTCAGTCACCGATTACCAACTTTGCCCGTGTTCTTAATCAGATTGCAGAACAGGGCGGCGGTGCAGAAGCAGCAGAAGAAGCTGCTCCGGCAGGAGAAACTGCTGAGGCTTAAACTGAGACCGAAAGCAGCCAGGACTGGCGAGCCGGAGGCGAAAACAGAGCGTGTTGCAGAGTCATTGTGAAGTATGAAATAACCAGAACAAATATAAAAATGGAGGGAAATTATAATGGCAAAATTAACAACTGCAGAATTTATTGAAGCAATTAAAGAGTTAAGTGTATTAGAGTTAAATGAACTGGTAAAAGCATGTGAAGAAGAATTCGGCGTATCTGCAGCAGCAGGCGTTGTAGTTGCGGCAGCAGGCGGAGACGGTGCAGGCGCAGCGGAAGAGAAGACAGACTTTAACGTAGAGCTGACCGAAGTTGGCCCGAACAAGGTTAAAGTTATCAAGGTTGTACGTGAAGTAACCGGCCTTGGACTGAAAGAAGCAAAAGAAGTAGTAGACGGTGCTCCGAAGGTAGTAAAAGAGGGTGCTGAAAAGGCAGAAGCAGAAGATATTAAGGCTAAACTGGAAGCAGAAGGCGCTAAAGTAACCTTAAAATAATTGTTTTCGGCAGATTGAGGACTTGAAGCAGGGCTGCCGCATCAGGGATGAAAATATCCCGGTGCGGCAGCCCTGTTCTCTTATAGGAAATACCGTGTTACTATGAAGTGTTAAAGCGTATAGATTTCCTATAAGAGAAAGCCCTCCGGACGGGATGCGCACTCGTGCAAGAGGTATAAGTCGCTAAAGCGACTGCACTCGGCGCCACAAAGCACCCAAGTCCCTCATGAATGAGGGATTTAGGGA
The DNA here is from genome assembly GCA_036941025.1 of Lachnospiraceae bacterium JLR.KK002. Lineage (NCBI taxonomy): Bacteria > Bacillati > Bacillota > Clostridia > Lachnospirales > Lachnospiraceae > Lachnospiraceae bacterium JLR.KK002. Next base: position 3,115,566 of record JAYMNP010000001.1, on the reverse strand, counting down.
GTTGATGCGGACTTGTCCGCTTTGTTCTGTATATAAAACTTTTGCTAATAAGCAGAACATGAGATATAATAATAAAAAATCACTCGAAGGGAAGGAGTTCTCAAATGAAGTATGCAAACCGGATATCTGAAATTATAAATGCATTTTCACCGGAGCCTTTAAGAGCGGAGCAGATGGAGCAGTTTTACTGCAGTGACACGATGGAGTACCGTATGAGTGACAAATACAGTTCACCCATGGAAGATATTTTTGACAGTTGCCTGGAAGGAACGGGCGGGAATGCTTTTTTGCTTCTGGGCCATAAAGGATGCGGAAAGAGTACGGAACTGAATCGGCTGTCTGAAAAATTTGAAGCAAAAGGTTATCGGGTAAAAACCATTGTATGCAGTATGGATTTGGATTTATTTAACCTTGTATATTCAGATCTTTTTATTTTAATGGGAGAAGCATTGCTGGAAATTGCAGAAGAATCTCAGTGCAGGATTGGCAGAAAACTTCTGAATGATATTACACATTTCTGGAGTGAGGGAATGGAAACTGTCATATCCCAGGAAATGGAAGAATCTTCTGTCCAGGCAGGAATATCGGCAGAAACGCCCGGTGTTTTAGCTCTTTTAAAACTGTTTGCAAAAATGAAAGCAGATTTAAAATTTAATGAAGAACTGAGAAAAGAATACAGAAGGAAAATAAGTGTACGTTCCAGTGAATGGATAAAAATGCTTGGCCAGGTGGCGGCAAAGATTTCGGAAAAAACAGAGGGGAGGAAACCGGTTATTATTTTTGAGGATTTGGATAAACTGAATCCGGAAGATGCCTGGAGGGTATTTTATAATTATGCGGCAGTCCTTTCCGGAATGGACTTTCCGGTAATTTATACATTCCCTGTAGCCCTTTCTTACGATGGGAAGTTTTCTGCGATGGAAAGTTATTTTATAACCAAAACCCTGCCCATGATTAAAATCGAATCAATAGACGGAAGGCCTTTTCAGGAAGGGATTGAAGTTGTAAAAGAAATCGTGAGCAAACGTGCCAGTCAGGAACTGTTTGAGCCGGGAGTACTGGAACTGCTGATTCAATATACCGGAGGTTCTCTGCGGGATCTTTTTTATGGGATTAATACATCTGCCAAAAGAGCAGAGCGGAGAAACGATTCTGTTGTTTCTGTGGAGGATGCACAAAGAGCACTGGAGGAATTGAAGACTTCTCTGACAAGACGTATTGAAAAGAAAGATTATCCGTTTCTGCTGGATATTTATCGGGGCAATAAAGAAATGATCAGTGATAAGGAAATGCTGCTTAAGATGCTGCAGGCTTCCGTAGTGCTGGAATATAATGGAAGACGCTGGCATAATGTCCATCCGCTGATTGGAAAATTTTTAGAAGAACAGGGGCTGACAGAAAATGAAGGAGCATAATCAGGAAGAATACAGGACACTGGACTGGATTATGGCTCAATCAGAGAAAGGCATTTATCTGGTTGTGGCCGAAGAAGCAGTTCAGGAAGAAATTGTAGATTGCTATAAGGGCAGAAAAACAGGTATTTATGATTATAAAATAAATCCTGGTGCATATTCCTTTCAGATTTTGCAGAAGCAAATTACTGGTATGCCGGAAATGTCAACCTTTCTGATTGCCAATTTTCAGCTGGCAGTGCAAAGTCAGGAAGACCTGGAACGCCTGAATTTCAGCAGAGATATGCTGGCGGGGCTTGAAAAAAATCTGATTTTTCTGATTACGCCTTATGGAGATCATATGCTGGCATCGGGGGCATATGATTTTTATTCTTTTGTGAAATTGCGTGTGATATTTCAGGAATGCGCGGCAGGGGAGGAAACGAGGCATTTATTTTTGAAGCTGAGCGAAACAGGTTCAGGGGAAGAAATTTCACATATGGAAAGAATACAGGAGCCGGAAAGTGCCAGGAGGAAGGTGCGGGAAGGATATACCTTGCTGGAGCTTGCAAAAGAAGAAACAGAACATGAAAATTATCAGGCGTCTATAAGATGGCTGTGGTATGGAATAAAAATTCTGGAAAAGCAGCTGGGTGCGGATTATCCGGAACTGGCCAGACCATATGGTTTACTGGCGGATGCTTATCAGAAAGCAAGTTGCTTGCAGGAAGCAGAGAACTGTTATACAAAAGCTATTTCCATAAGGAAAATGACAGAAGAGAATCATCCGGATACAGCAGCTTTTTATCAGGGACTTGCCGGTCTGTATGAAACACAGGGGAAGTATCAGGAAGCGGAAAATCTGTATCAGAAAGCGCTGGCCATATATCAGGATGCCGGTCTTCCGGATGCTCAGGCAGTTTCCGAACGCCTTGAAAATCTGAACAGAAAGCGGGGAATAAAAAAATAAAAGAATTCTGATAGATTTCCGTATTGCCATCCGTAATAATAAGTGTAAGACAAAACAAGCCGGCGCGCAGGTTTGGAAAAGAGGATAATTTTTATGAAGATTGGAGAAAAGAATTATATTCAGCAATTACAATTGCACAATGAAAAAGCACTCATGTATGTAATCGATGAATATGGCGGGCTTATCATGGCAATTATCCGCAAACATCTTTTCAGCCAGCCGGAAAAGCAGGAAGAATGCTTTGACGATGTGCTCCTGAAAATCTGGCAGAACATTTCTGAGTTTGATGAACGTAAAAATTCATTCAAAAACTGGGCGGCGGCCATTGCAAGATACCGGTCCATTGATTACCTTCGCCAGTATCAGCGGGAACTGGTGACGGTGGATATTGAAGATACCGCCATTGCCCAGGAGGACAGTATGCTGGCCGGAATACTGGAAAAAGAAATATCTGAGGAAATGGAACGGATACTGGGATGTCTGAAACCTCTGGACCGGGAATTATTTTTGAAATTATATGTGGAAGAAAAGACCATGGAGCAGGTAAGTGAAGAAACGGGAATGAAAAAAGAAGTAATTTACAACCGTTTATCCAGAGGAAAAAACAGAATCCGCAGGCATTACAGGGCAGAAAGGGGTGTCTCGTATGGCAAATAATATTTATGGATTACTGAATGAAGTGGAAACTGATTTTAGTGAATATGAAGAAACAGAATTATCCTCCAAAGAAAAAGAAAGACATAAACAGAGAATTTTGATGGAGGTAAAAAGAATGGAAAAAAGAAATCATAAAAAAGGAAAAACCTGGAAAGCGGCAGCAGGAACAGCGGCTGCCTGCGTAATCGGCATAGGAGCGCTCGGTCTGGCAAATCCGGTTCAGGCACAGGAATTATTCAGCAGCGTGTTTGGAAAGCTCATTGAGGCTTCTCAGGGGGAGAAATACGAAGAGGAGGACACCGAGAGATATAAGACCATCGGAGAAAATGCGGTTGCAGTTCAGGAAGAAGTAGACAAACGTCAGGAAGAAAGCTATGTGCTGACTGCTGAACATGAAGGGGTTACCATTTCAGTATCCGACGTGTACTGTGATGGCTATGTCCTTTATTACACTACCACCCTGAAAACCGACCGTGAAGATTTAAACAGCGCAGACGGAATTGTCGTTGAGAAAAAGACCGGGGAACCTTACGATATCAAAGTCAACGGTGAAGAACTCTCAGAGGTCATGCGGCCCTTTGAAAAATCGCCGGACGGAACCTTTGTGGCTGCTCAGCAGATAGACCTGATGGCTCCCTGTGATATCAGCGCTCATCCAATTGAACTGACACAGGATGATGAGGGGACACTGGTGGTAGACTGTACGGTACGTCAGCTTGACGGATATCTCTGGGATGCCTGGGACGAAAACGGTGAATATAAGACTACCGGAACTGCAGCCGGGGAATGGAGCCTCCGGTTCCCGGTAACGGTAGATACTTCCCAAAACGAAGCCTTTGATATTAATAAAGAAGAAAACGGCATTCTGGTAAAACGCGGTATTAAAACAAAAGCAGGCCTTATAGTAGAAGTGGAACTTCCGGATTTCAGGCAGGAGCCTTATAATGACCCCCACAATGACCCGGAAATAGGAATTAAGGACAGTCAGGGGAAGTATATCCAGTGGCTGAATCAGAAATCAGACCTCCGGGAGGACGGTACCTGCACCAGCCAGATTATGGTGCTTTACAACGGACAGAAGGATTTGTCATTTAACGTAACTACCAGGGATGAAGACCAGATTCAGATTGCAGATATCGAATTCCAGGTACCGTAACACAGGCGGTTCCCGATGAATTACAGATAAATACCGGAACATGAAAAACCCTTTCCGCGGATATGCGGAAAGGGTTTTTCAAAATAATCCTTGACATAAAATCGGCGGTTGTGCTATCATATAGGGTGCACTATTGTGATAAAGTGTGCTTATTATAATTAATCATAGAGAAACAACAGGAAGCGTATTTTAGAAACGAAATATTCGGCGGTGAAAACCGCTGAATTACTGTTGGTTGTTGCACGGAACTGTTAATAAATTAGAAAACGAGAGGTGAACCGTCAATGGAGAAAAACAGAATACGTCCGATTAAAGCAGGAAAAAGCGTTCGTATGAGTTACTCGCGACAAAAGGAAGTATTGGAAATGCCGAACCTGATCGAGGTTCAGAAGAATTCTTACAACTGGTTTATCAATGAAGGGTTGAAAGAAGTATTTGCTGATATCTCTCCCATCGCAGATTACAGCGGGCAGTTAAGTCTGGAATTCGTTGATTTTACATTATGTGAAAAAGATGTGAAATATTCCATCGAAGAATGTAAGGAACGGGATGCAACTTACGCCGCACCCTTAAAGGTAAGAGTAAGATTTTACAACAAAGAGGCAGTTGAAGAAGTCAAAGATTATGAAATCTTCATGGGCGATTTACCACTTATGACAGAAACAGGAACGTTCGTAATCAACGGAGCGGAGCGAGTAATCGTCAGCCAGCTGGTACGTTCTCCTGGCATATATTATGGAATTGCACACGATAAAGTGGGTAAGACATTATATTCCTGCACTGTAATCCCCAATCGTGGTGCGTGGCTGGAATACGAGACAGATTCCAATGATGTTTTCTATGTACGTGTTGACAGAACCAGAAAGGTTCCGGTTACCGTATTGATTCGTGCACTGGGAATTGGAACCAATCAGGAAATTATAGATTTGTTTGGGGAAGAACCCAAGATTATCGCCAGCTTTGGAAAAGATGTTGCCACCAATTATCAGGAAGGCCTGCTGGAATTATACAAGAAAATCCGTCCGGGCGAGCCTCTTACCGTGGAAAGCGCGGAGAGCCTGATTAATGCAATGTTTTTTGACCCAAGACGTTATGACCTTGCAAAAGTAGGAAGATATAAATTTAATAAAAAACTGTCTCTCAGGAACCGCATACACGGACAGGTTCTGGCAGAAGACGTGGTAGATGTGTCCACCGGAGAGATTATTGCGGAGCAGGGAGCCACCGTCACCAGAGAACTGGCAGATGATATCCAGAACGCTGCGGTTCCCTACGTGTGGATTCAGGGAGAAGAACGCAATATCAAGGTGCTGTCCAACCTGATGGTAGACGTGACCAGGTATGTGGATATAGACAGAGAAGAAGCCAGAAAACTGGGCATTACAGAGCTTGTGTACTATCCGGTTCTGGAAACCATTCTGGAAGAAAATGAGACGCTGGAAGATATCAAAAATGCTCTGCACCGGGATGCGGCAGACCTGATTCCCAAACACATCACCAGAGAAGACATTCTGGCGTCCATCAATTATAATATGCACCTGGAATACGGACTTGGAAATGACGACGATATCGACCACCTGGGCAATCGTCGAATTCGTGCCGTGGGAGAATTGCTGCAGAACCAGTACCGTATCGGACTTTCCCGCATGGAACGTGTGGTGCGGGAACGTATGACAACCCAGGATCTGGAGGGAATCTCGCCCCAGAGCCTGATTAATATCAAACCGGTGACGGCTGCGGTAAAAGAATTCTTTGGTTCTTCCCAGTTATCCCAGTTTATGGACCAGAACAATCCTCTGGGCGAACTGACCCACAAAAGGCGTCTGTCCGCACTGGGGCCCGGAGGTCTGTCCAGAGACCGTGCCGGATTCGAGGTCCGCGACGTGCATTATTCCCATTACGGAAGGATGTGCCCCATTGAGACCCCTGAAGGACCCAATATCGGTCTGATTAACTCCCTTGCAACTTATGCGAGAATCAACGATTACGGGTTTGTGGAAGCGCCCTATCGTAAAATAGATAAATCCGATCCCAAAAATCCGCGGGTTACGGACGAAGTTGTCTATATGACAGCAGACGAAGAGGACAATTACCATGTGGCCCAGGCTAACGAAGCGCTGGACAAAGACGGACATTTTGTGAGAAATTCCGTGTCCGGACGTTACCGGGAAGAGACACAGGAGTATGAAAAAACCATGTTTGATTACATGGACGTTTCCCCAAAAATGGTATTTTCCGTGGCAACCGCACTGATTCCTTTCCTGGAAAATGATGATGCCAACCGTGCGCTGATGGGATCCAACATGCAGCGTCAGGCGGTTCCCCTTCTGACCACAGAAGCCCCGGCGGTAGGAACCGGAATGGAGACAAAAGCGGCTGTGGACTCCGGAGTCTGCGTGGTTGCGAAGCATTCCGGCGTGGTGGAACGCTCTGTTTCCAATGAGATTACCATCCGCACCGAAGAAGGCAGGCGGGAAGTATATAAACTGACCAAATTTTCCCGAAGCAACCAGTCCAACTGCTACAACCAGAGGCCCATTGTATTTAAAGGCGACAGAGTAGAAGCAGGGCAGGTAATTGCAGACGGTCCCTCCACTTCCAACGGAGAGCTGGCACTGGGAAAAAATCCTCTGATTGGATTTATGACCTGGGAGGGTTATAATTACGAAGATGCGGTTTTATTAAGTGAACGACTGGTGCAGGAAGATGTTTATACTTCCGTGCACATTGAAGAATATGAGGCGGAAGCCCGCGATACCAAACTGGGACCGGAAGAAATTACCAGAGACGTGCCCGGTGTGGGTGACGACGCACTGAAAGATCTGGATGAACGAGGGATTATCCGTATTGGGGCGGAAGTCCGTGCCGGAGATATTCTGGTGGGCAAAGTAACTCCCAAGGGAGAGACAGAGCTGACAGCAGAAGAACGTCTTCTGCGGGCAATTTTCGGTGAAAAGGCGAGGGAGGTCAGAGACACATCCCTGAAAGTGCCCCATGGAGAATACGGTATCGTGGTAGACGCCAAAGTATTTACCAGAGAAAACGGAGATGAATTATCCCCTGGCGTAAATCAGGCAGTCCGCATTTACATTGCTCAGAAACGTAAGATTTCCGTGGGCGACAAGATGGCGGGACGTCATGGAAACAAGGGTGTGGTTTCCCGTGTACTTCCGGTGGAAGATATGCCTTTCCTGCCCAATGGCCGGCCTCTTGATATTGTACTGAATCCTCTGGGCGTGCCTTCCCGTATGAATATCGGGCAGGTGTTGGAAATCCATTTAAGCCTTGCGGCAAAAGCCCTTGGATTTAATATTGCGACTCCGGTATTTGACGGAGCAAGAGAAGATGACATTATGGATACCCTGGACCTGGCAAATGATTATGTCAATCTGTCCTGGGAAGATTTTGAGACAAAGTATAAAACAGAACTCCTGCCGGAAGTTATGGAATATCTCTATGAAAACCGGGGACATCGGGAAGTGTGGAAGGGCGTGCCCCTTTCCCGTGACGGAAAAGTAAGGCTCCGTGACGGAAGAACGGGAGAATATTTCGACAGCCCCGTAACCATCGGGCACATGCATTATCTGAAACTCCACCATCTGGTAGACGACAAGATTCATGCCCGTTCCACCGGACCATATTCACTGGTAACTCAGCAGCCGCTGGGAGGAAAAGCCCAGTTCGGAGGACAGCGTTTCGGTGAGATGGAGGTATGGGCTCTGGAGGCATACGGCGCATCCTATACCCTGCAGGAAATCCTTACGGTAAAATCTGATGACGTAATCGGACGTGTGAAAACTTACGAAGCGATAATCAAGGGTGATAATATTCCCGAACCGGGAATTCCGGAATCCTTTAAGGTACTTTTGAAAGAGCTGCAGTCTCTGGGCCTGGATGTAAAAGTTCTGGACGAAAACAGAGAAGAAGTGGAGCTGATGGAAACCAGCGAGTACGGCAATACGGATTTGAATTCCATTATCACAGGAGACCGCAACTTTGCCTTTGAAGAGGAAGAATCCTTCGGAGCCATGGGCTTCAGCAAGCAGGAATTCAGCGAAGACGAAGAACTGGTGGATATCGAAGAAGAGGAAGAAGAAGCGTTGGAACTGGAGGACGATTTCGCTGACTTTGACAGTGTTCTGGATGATTAGTCAAATATCCTGCAGAAATGAGGAAGGGAGAATCACATATGCCGGAAACAATGAATAAAGAAAAATACCAGCCAATTACCTTTGACGCCATCAAGATTGGACTGGCATCACCTGAAAAAATAAGAGAATGGTCCCGCGGAGAAGTAAAAAAACCCGAAACCATTAACTATAGAACCCTGAAACCGGAAAAGGACGGACTGTTCTGCGAAAAGATTTTCGGACCCAGCAAGGACTGGGAATGCCACTGCGGAAAGTATAAGAAAATCCGTTATAAAGGCGTAGTCTGCGACCGTTGCGGTGTGGAAATTACCAAGGCAAGCGTCCGCAGGGAACGCATGGGGCATATCGAGCTGGCAGCTCCCGTTTCCCATATCTGGTATTTTAAGGGAATCCCCAGCAGAATGGGACTGATTCTGGATTTATCACCCAGGACTCTGGAAAAGGTGCTGTATTTTGCCTCCTATATTGTACTGGACAAAGGCACCAGTGATTTGCAGTACAAACAGGTATTGTCGGAAGCAGAATATCAGGAAGCAAGAGAAAAATACGGCAGTGATTTCCGGGTAGGCATGGGTGCGGAGTCCATCAAAGAACTGCTGGAAGCCATTGACCTGGAAAAAGATGCGGTGGAGTTAAAGACAGCTTTAAAAGACGCCACGGGCCAGAAACGTGCCAGAATTATCAAACGTCTGGAGGTTGTGGAGGCTTTCCGGGGATCAGGAAACCGGCCGGAGTGGATGATTATGGATGTGATTCCTGTGATTCCGCCGGATTTACGCCCCATGGTACAGCTGGATGGAGGAAGATTTGCAACCTCCGACTTAAACGATCTGTACCGCCGGATTATCAACCGGAACAACCGTCTGCGCAGGCTGCTGGAGCTGGGCGCACCGGATATTATTGTGAGAAATGAAAAACGTATGCTGCAGGAAGCAGTAGACGCTTTAATTGATAACGGCAGGAGAGGACGTCCGGTAACCGGGCCCGGAAACCGTGCGCTGAAATCCCTGTCCGATATGTTAAAAGGAAAATCCGGACGGTTCCGTCAGAACCTGCTGGGTAAACGTGTGGATTATTCCGGACGTTCCGTTATCGTGGTGGGACCGGAACTGAAAATTTACCAGTGCGGCCTGCCGAAAGAAATGGCCATTGAGCTGTTCAAGCCTTTTGTTATGAAAGAGCTGGTATGCAACGGAACGGCCCATAACATTAAGAGCGCAAAAAAAATGGTGGAGCGTCTTCAGTCAGAGGTATGGGACGTTCTGGAAGAAGTAATCAAAGAACATCCGGTTATGCTGAACCGTGCACCTACTCTTCACAGACTGGGAATTCAGGCATTTGAGCCCATACTGGTAGAAGGTAAGGCTATTAAGCTCCATCCTCTGGTATGTACGGCATTTAACGCGGATTTCGACGGAGACCAGATGGCTGTGCATCTTCCATTGTCTGTGGAAGCTCAGTCAGAGTGCAGATTTTTGCTGCTGTCTCCCAATAACCTGCTGAAACCCTCCGACGGAGGCCCGGTAGCAGTGCCTTCCCAGGATATGGTCCTTGGTATTTACTACCTGACACAGGAACGGCCGGGGGCACTGGGAGAAGGAAAATTCTTCAAAAACGTAAATGAAGCGATTCTGGCCTATGAAAACGAGGCTCTGACCCTTCATTCCAGAATAAAAGTGCGCATTACCAGAACTATGCCGGGAGGCGAGGAAATAAACGGAAATGTGGAGTCCACCCTGGGCCGCTTTATTTTCAATGAAATACTTCCTCAGGATCTGGGATTTGTGGACAGAAGCAATCCGGAGGACGTTCTGAAACTGGAAATTGATTTCCATGTGGGGAAAAAGGGTCTGAAACAGATTCTGGAAAAAGTAATCAATATCCACGGTGCTACCAGAACAGCGGAAGTGCTGGACGATATCAAAGCCATGGGTTATAAATATTCCACCAGAGCGGCCATGACGGTTTCCATTTCCGACATGACGGTGCCGGAGAAAAAACCTGCCCTGATTAAGAATGCTCAGGATACGGTGGATAAGATTACCAGGAACTACAAGCGCGGTCTGATTACGGAAGAAGAGCGTTACAAAGAAGTTGTGGAAACCTGGAAAGAAACAGACGACATCCTGACGAAAGAGCTGCTGGATGGTCTGGATAAATACAATAACATTTATATGATGGCAGATTCCGGAGCCCGTGGTTCTGACAAACAGATTAAACAGCTTGCAGGTATGCGAGGCCTGATGGCTGATACCACAGGACGGACCATTGAGCTGCCCATCAAATCAAACTTCCGTGAAGGACTGGACGTACTGGAATATTTCATGTCCGCCCATGGAGCACGGAAAGGACTTTCCGATACTGCGCTTCGTACCGCAGACTCCGGTTATCTGACCAGACGTCTGGTGGACGTATCGCAGGAGCTGATTATCCGTGATATTGACTGCTGCGAAGGAAAAGAAGCGCCTGGAATGTATGTAAAGGCCTTTATGGACGGAAAAGAAGAAATTGAAAGTCTTCAGGAGCGTATTACCGGGCGGTTTGCCTGTGAAGATATCTGCGATGCAGAAGGAAACGTACTGGTCAGGGCCAATCATATGATTACCCCGAAACGTGCCGCCCTTGTGATGAGCAAAGGAGTGGATGACAAAGGGGAGCCTCTGGACAGAGTAAAAATCCGTACGGTGCTGACCTGCCGTTCCCATAACGGTATCTGTGCAAAATGCTACGGCGCCAATATGGCTACCGGTCAGGCAGTACAGGTGGGAGAATCCGTGGGCATTATTGCGGCCCAGTCCATCGGTGAGCCGGGAACACAGCTTACCATGCGTACCTTCCATACCGGCGGCGTTGCCGGCAACGACATCACACAGGGTCTTCCCCGTGTGGAGGAGCTTTTTGAGGCCCGCAAACCGAAAGGACTTGCAATTATCACCGAATTTGCAGGAGTTGCCACCATCAAGGATACCAAGAAAAAACGTGAAATTATCGTAACTAACGATGAAACGGGAGAAACCAAGGCATACCTGATTCCCTATGGTTCCAGAATCAAGATCATGGACGGGGCAGTGCTGGAAGCCGGAGATGAGCTGACGGAAGGAAGCGTAAATCCCCATGATATTTTGAAAATCAAGGGCGTTCGGGCAGTACAGGATTATATGATTCAGGAAGTGCAGCGTGTATACCGTCTGCAGGGTGTGGAAATCAACGATAAGCATATTGAGGTGATTGTACGCCAGATGCTGAAAAAAATCCGCATTGAAAACAACGGAGATTCTGAATTCCTCCCTGGAACCCTGGTGGATATACTGGAATATGAGGACACCAATGAGAGTCTGGAAGAAGAAGGACTGGAGCCGGCAGAAGGCAAACAGGTGATGCTGGGAATTACCAAGGCCTCACTTGCCACCAATTCTTTCCTGTCCGCAGCATCCTTCCAGGAGACCACAAAAGTATTGACTGAGGCAGCCATCAAGGGTAAGGTTGACCCGCTGATCGGACTGAAAGAAAACGTAATTATCGGTAAGCTGATTCCTGCCGGAACCGGTATGAAACGTTACCGCGACATCCGCCTTTCCACCGATGTAAATGACATGGACAGTATTTACTTTGACGAAGAAATGCTGGATTTCAGTTACGTGCCGGAAGAAGAGGAACCGGAGGAGGAAGATTTCGGGGAAGATTTTGAGGAGCTGGACGAAACAGAAGAAGCAGAAGTGCTGGAAACAGAATAACATAAGATAAAGGCAGAGGCCGCTCTTTCCATAGCAGCAGAAAGGGCGGCCTTTTTGAAATGAACCTGGGCAATTCAGGTTATTCCGGGAAACATAAAAGTTACCATACATAATTCAGAAGTCTGCGAATGTCTTAAACGGGGAAGCAGGCATTGACAACAAATGTCATAATAAATATTGCAAATGCCGGCGGGTCAACGTGCGAATCAGATCCGCTGTTCAGAAAATGACCTTCAAAGTCGGCAAGCAGAGAAGCAATTGTGCCAAATACCACGCTCATCAGCAATGACAGCCAGAGATTTCCTGAGGACGCATAGCATTGTACCACAGTTGCAGCGGCAATGATTACAATATGGTGGCAGCCGAAGAAAGGCTGTCCGATTTCTGCAAAAATCAGGCCAATTGCTGCAAGTCCGAAAATCAGGGTGGGATACGCTCCTCCAAATCCTTCTGCCGGTACACCGGAATGAATAGCGCCGGTATAAATTCCGCCTGTAACCAGACTGTAACCAATGGCAATAATCAGCGTGTTTGCCAGAGGTTTTCCTTTACTGAATACTTCTGTTCCCGTTCTCAGTTTTCCGCCGAAGACCAGACGGACCAGGATTGCAGAACAGAACACAGTAATTCCGGGTGCATCGGTAATCAGGCGGTTGGAAATGGTTCCTGCAAAAAGATTTGCAACGACAAGTTCTTTAAAAAGGAAACCAATTACGCCGAAAATACCGCCCACAAGGAGAACAGATGGCTCGTTGCATCCGCCCAGTGCAGTGGCGATATCCGCTCCGTTTTCCGTAATGCCTTTTTTTCGGGCAAAAGCAGAAGCAGCTACGCCTCCGGCAAATGCAATATGCGGGCCGAAAAACGGGCCGAAAGCAACATAGTTCAGCAGAATGTTGGATGCGTCTCCCGCACCGCACATGGCTGCCACAGACCCCGCTACGGGGAATACGCCGGTCATGATAAAGGCCGGTAAAGCTCCGATGGAAGCTGCAAAAACTCCGCTGTATGGCGTAATGGCCCGCTGTCATCCTCTGGCCGAAAAAGAATCCATTCATCTGTCTGATCTGGAAAATCAGGAGCTGTTGCTGTTAGACCTGTATAATGAATTTAACAGAAAAATTTTAGAACTGGCTGACAGAGAAAAAATTTCTTATATTATGCGGGGAGTCGTAGAAATGAACAGCTTTCTTCCCCTTATTTTTTCAGGACCGGCCATTGGATTTACAGACAGAGAGATTTATCGCTATTATGATTTTCATGAGGAAATATCTCTTCTGCCACTGGTACTGGAAGATGGGGAGCAGCTTTATGTGGAATCCCACCTGGTTACGCTGAAAGGGATTGCTCCGGACTGGGAAACGCAGCATTATATTGACTATGAGAAAGAAAAATGGGGCGATGTGTTTCCAATGGATAGCGCAGAGAAAACATTTTAACATAGAGGATTTCCGGAACTGTTGCGGAGAAGGATGAATAGAAATGGAAAATCCGGGAAAAATTAGAAAAAGTCCTTGACATGGCGATTTTATCCTTATATAATGATTTAGCGTGCATATTGATATGCACTTATAATTTTACAGGAGGTGAAAAGAATGCCAACATTTAACCAGTTAGTAAGAAAAGGAAGACAGACATCTACAAAGAAATCTACCGCACCGGCTTTACAGAAAGGATACAACTCCTTAAAGAAACGCCCAACGGATACTTCTGCACCCCAGAAGAGAGGTGTTTGTACCGCAGTGAAAACTGCAACTCCTAAGAAACCTAACTCTGCTCTTCGTAAAATCGCCAGAGTCCGTCTTTCCAACGGAATTGAAGTGACAAGCTATATTCCGGGTGAAGGCCATAACCTGCAGGAGCACAGCGTTGTTCTGATCAGGGGCGGAAGAGTAAAAGACTTGCCAGGTACCAGATATCACATTATCCGTGGAACTCTGGATACCGCAGGCGTTGCAAACAGACGCCAGGCACGTTCCAAATATGGTGCAAAGAGACCAAAAGATGCCAAAAAATAATCTGAAATAACCTGAAATTTATGGCAGACAATAGTATCACAATGGTTAGTGTTGGAAACCGCGAGAGCGTACATTCTTTTTGACGCATAGAAACAGACGGAAAGCAGCAGGCTTTCCGCACAGACAGATTTCCGCACGAACACAGAACAGTGAGTACCGTTGAATTAATCGAGAAAATCAGAAAATGATTAAGGAGGGAAGCGACGTGCCACGTAAAGGACATACTCAGAAGAGAGACGTATTAGCAGATCCACTGTACAATAATAAAGTGGTTACTAAACTTATCAACAACATTATGCTGGATGGTAAGAAGGGCGTAGCTCAGAAAATTGTATATGGAGCATTTAACAGAGTTGCAGAAAAAACCGACAAGCCGGCAATCGAAGTATTCGAAGAGGCTATGAACAATATTATGCCGGTACTGGAAGTAAAAGCAAGACGTATCGGCGGTGCAACATATCAGGTGCCGATTGAGGTAAGACCTGACAGACGCCAGGCCCTGGCGCTCCGCTGGCTGACTCTTTTCTCACGCAAGAGAGGCGAGAAGACCATGGAAGAAAGGCTGGCAAATGAGATTATGGATGCGGCAAATAATACGGGTGCATCTGTAAAGAGAAAAGAAGATATGCACAAAATGGCAGAGGCAAACAAAGCATTTGCGCATTATCGTTTTTAACATTTTTAGGAGGAAAAAACCTTGGCTGGAAGAGAATATCCATTAGAGAGAACCAGAAATATCGGTATTATGGCTCATATTGACGCTGGTAAAACTACCACGACAGAGCGTATTCTTTACTATACCGGTGTTAATTATAAGATTGGTGATACTCATGAAGGTACTGCCACCATGGACTGGATGGAGCAGGAGCAGGAAAGAGGTATTACCATTACTTCAGCCGCTACAACATGTCACTGGACGTTACAGGAAAACTGTAAGCCGAAAGAAGGTGCATTGGAGCATCGTATCAATATTATTGATACTCCGGGACACGTTGACTTTACGGTTGAAGTGGAACGTTCACTCCGTGTACTGGATGGCGCCGTAGGCGTTTTCTGTGCAAAAGGCGGGGTAGAACCTCAGTCTGAAAACGTATGGCGCCAGGCCGATACCTATAACGTACCGAGAATGGCATTTATCAATAAGATGGACATTCTGGGAGCTGATTTCTACGGAGCAGTGGAACAGATTAAAACGCGTCTGGGTAAGAATGCAATCTGCATTCAGCTGCCCATCGGTAAGGAAGATTCTTTTAAGGGAATCGTTGACCTGTTTGAAATGAAAGCCTATATCTATAATGATGATAAAGGCGATGATATTTCAGTTATAGATATTCCGGATGATATGAAGGAAGACGCAGAACTGTACCGTACGGAACTGGTGGAAAAAGTATGTGAGCTGGATGACGACCTGATGATGGAGTACCTGGAAGGGGAAGAACCATCAGTGGAAGCCATGAAAGCTGCTTTAAGAAAAGGAACCTGCGAATGTACGGCTATTCCGGTATGCTGCGGTACTGCTTACAGGAATAAGGGCGTTCAGAAGCTGCTGGACGCAGTAATTGAGTATATGCCCTCTCCGGTAGATATCCCTGCAATTAAGGGAACAGACATGGAAGGCAATGAAGTAGAGAGACATTCTTCAGACGAAGAACCATTCTCAGCGCTGGCATTTAAGATTATGACAGACCCGTTCGTAGGAAAGCTGGCATTCTTCCGTGTGTATTCCGGTACCATGAATTCCGGTTCCTATGTACTGAATGCAACAAAAGATAAAAAAGAGCGTGTGGGACGTATCCTTCAGATGCATGCAAATAAGCGGGCGGAACTTGATAAAGTTTACTCCGGTGATATTGCGGCAGCAGTAGGATTCAAATTTACCGCTACAGGAGATACCATCTGCGATGAGCAGCACCCGGTAATTCTGGAGTCCATGGAGTTCCCGGAACCGGTTATTGAGCTGGCAATCGAGCCCAAGACAAAAGCAGGACAGGGCAAGATGGGCGAGGCTCTTGCCAAACTTGCAGAGGAAGACCCCACCTTCCGCGCACACACCAATGCAGAGACAGGACAGACCATTATCGCAGGTATGGGCGAGCTCCATCTGGAGATTATCGTTGACCGTCTGCTCCGCGAATTCAAGGTAGAGGCAAATGTAGGTGCGCCTCAGGTTGCTTACAAAGAGACATTTACCAAACCAATCGATCAGGAATACAAATATGCAAAACAGTCCGGCGGACGCGGACAGTATGGCCACTGTAAAGTCAGATTTGAGCCAATGGACGCCAACGGAGAAGAACTGTTCAAATTTGATTCCGAAGTTGTGGGCGGCGCTATTCCGAAAGAATATATCCCTGCAGTAGGGGAAGGTATTGAGGAAGCTACCAAAGCCGGTATTCTGGCAGGATTCCCGGTTGTAGGCGTTCATGCTACCGTATACGACGGTTCCTACCATGAAGTGGACTCTTCTGAAATGGCATTCCATATTGCCGGTTCCATGGCATTTAAAGAGGCCATGAAGAAAGCAACACCGGTACTGCTGGAGCCTATTATGAAAGTGGAAGTAACCATGCCGGAAGAATACATGGGCGACGTAATCGGAGATATCAACTCCCGCCGCGGACGTATCGAAGGTATGGACGACCTGGGCGGCGGCAAGATTGTGCGCGCATTTGTGCCTCTTGCTGAAATGTTCGGATATTCCACAGATTTACGTTCCAGAACACAGGGACGCGGAAACTATTCCATGTTCTTTGAAAAATACGAACAGGTACCGAAGAGTGTTCAGGAAAAAGTAATCACCGCAAAAGACTGATGTTTATTCGCGCGAGGTTTTTGATTCCCTTGCCGGAAGTTACTGGAACACCCGCAGGGTGTGAACAGTAACACAATTTGCCGGCAGTGACATGGAAAGTCATAGAAAACACTTGAAAATCCGGTGATTATCGAATATAATCATAAATAGCTGATTAGAATTCTGTATTCAATTAAGAAAGCCCAGGAGGGCAGAAATTAAGGAGGACGTTATAAAATGGCTAAAGCTAAATTTGAGAGAACAAAACCGCATTGTAATATCGGAACCATTGGTCACGTTGACCATGGTAAAACAACTTTAACAGCGGCTATCACAAAAGTTTTATCTGAAAGAGTTGCAGGAAACGAAGCTACCGATTTTGAAAACATCGACAAAGCTCCGGAAGAAAGAGAAAGAGGTATCACCATCTCTACCGCACACGTTGAGTATGAAACAGAAAACAGACATTACGCACACGTTGACTGCCCAGGCCATGCTGACTACGTAAAGAACATGATTACCGGTGCTGCTCAGATGGACGGTGCTATCCTTGTAGTAGCTGCTACTGACGGTGTTATGGCTCAGACCAAAGAGCACATCCTTCTGTCCCGTCAGGTAGGCGTACCTTACATCGTTGTATTCATGAACAAATGTGACATGGTTGACGACGAAGAGCTGCTGGAACTGGTAGAAATGGAAATTACTGAGATTCTGGAAGAATATGAATTCACAGACTGCCCGATTATCAAAGGTTCCGCTCTGAAAGCTCTGGAAGATCCAAGCGGAGAATGGGGCGACAAAGTTATGGAACTGATGGCAGCAGTTGACGAGCATATTCCGGATCCTCAGCGTGCAACAGATCAGCCGTTCCTGATGCCTATCGAGGATATCTTCACCATTACAGGTCGTGGAACCGTTGCTACCGGTAGAGTAGAGCGTGGTGTTCTCCATGTAAATGAAGAAGTTGAAATCGTTGGTATCAAAGAAGAGACCAAGAAAACCGTTGTAACCGGTATCGAAATGTTCCGTAAACTGTTAGACGAGGCTCAGGCTGGTGATAACATCGGCGCACTGCTTCGTGGTATTCAGAGAACTGAAATCGAAAGAGGACAGGTTCTTGCAAAACCCGGCACAGTAACATGCCATACCAAATTTACCGCTCAGGTTTACGTTCTGACAAAAGATGAAGGTGGACGTCATACTCCGTTCTTCAACAACTACAGACCTCAGTTCTATTTCAGAACAACTGACGTAAC
Source organism: Lachnospiraceae bacterium JLR.KK002 (assembly GCA_036941025.1). NCBI lineage: Bacteria > Bacillati > Bacillota > Clostridia > Lachnospirales > Lachnospiraceae > Lachnospiraceae bacterium JLR.KK002. The sequence goes on along the minus strand of JAYMNP010000001.1, from coordinate 3,097,442 downwards.
AGGCGTTTGCAACCTGCCGGAAGGTACAGAAATGTGTATGCCTGGCGATAACGTAGAGATGAGCATTGAGCTGATTCATCCGATCGCTATGGAGCAGGGTCTTACATTCGCTATCCGCGAAGGCGGACGTACCGTAGGTTCCGGACGTGTGGCTTCTATCGTTGAATAATCAGTAAAAAGTCAGACTTTACAGGGCTTTCCGAGAAATCGGAAAGCCCTTTTTGAAACTTTGCAGCAGAAAAAAGTGGAAAGCGGTGCCAGGAAATAAAAATTGTAGTACAGACTATTTTGGAAAGTAAAAAACACCCATACACATATGCGCATGAGTGTTTTTCAGCCATAATCAATATAGCTATCTCTATTTTAGTATATTACCACATTTACAAATTTATGACAAGAGTTTGTAGTAAATTTTTGAAAATAATGTGTTATAAAGTATCGAATTTATGGTATTCAATTTTTGATTTGGGTAAAGCAATTGTATAAAAGAAAACAATAATACAATCCGTAGTCTGACCGGAGAATACAGGAAGATAGAGCCGGATTGCCGGGAGGGAGTGCGGCTGCAGTTGGAGCGCATGAAAGAACTTTGTAGAGAGCGCAATAGTTTGTATGAGAAGCAGAATGATTTGAAAGGGCAGAAATGGAAGATTGAGAAATCGCCGGAGCGATAAAAGGTACGGAGTATGGTGATTGCTGTGCCTTATGCTTTTGTGGTAAAAGGAGCATGAACGTGGTATAATCGAAGTTATAATCTGATGCCGTATGGAAAAGAGGTTGTTTATATTTGAAAAACTATGTTATTTACAGGCATATAGGTGATTTGTCTAAATCAAATAATGGTTGGGTAAAAGAATTAAATTTCATTTCGTGGAATAACAGAGAGCCGGTTTATGATATAAGAATATGGAATCAGGACCATACAAGATATGGTAAGGGAATTATGATTACGCCGAAGCAAATGCTTATATTAAAAGGACTGTTAAGAGAGATTGATATATTTTAATAATATGGACAGCAACTTTTCAGAGGTGACTGAGATGGGGAAGGTTAGACTCACGATTACTGACAGCAGTTGCCGAGGCGGCTATTTCATAAAAGGTCAGGAATAGCGGAAATACTGATTTTCTCAAAGCGAGTTAATTACAGAAATATTTTTCAGAATGATTATGAAAGACATGGCTTTGTACTTACAGGGGAAAAACAGCCCGGAGGAAGGTACGCAGGAGTATATACTCCGAATGGAGTGTTAGCATTCTGCCGGACAGGAAAAAGGTTCTTCCGTGATGAAATAAAATCCCGGAAGAACCTTTCGATTTCAGTTTACAGAAAAGATGTCATACGCTTATTGTTTTTTATGAGTATTCTGATATTATTTCCCGGCATACGCCTGGAATGATTATACACCCTGAGCAATCATGGCTTCCGCCACTTTTTCAAATCCGGCGATATTTGCGCCTGCCACATAGTCGCCTTCTTTGCCGTAACGTTTTGCAGCGTCATCCAGGTTATGGAAAATATTTACCATGATACTCTGAAGTTTGCTGTCCACCTCTTCAAAGGTCCAGCTCAGGCGTTCGGAGTTCTGGCTCATTTCCAGTGCGGAGGTAGCTACGCCACCTGCGTTTGCAGCTTTTCCGGGTGCAAATAATACCTTATTCTGCTGCAGATATTCGGTTGCTTCCAGTGTGGTGGGCATGTTTGCGCCTTCAGCAACTGCAATACATCCGTTTGCTACCAGTGTTTTGGCGTCGTCTAACAGCAGTTCGTTCTGGGTTGCGCAGGGAAGCGCCACGTCGCATTTTACACTCCATACGCCTCTGCCCTCATGATATTCTGCACTGGGTCTTGCTGCCGCATATTCGGTGAGACGCGCGCGTTTTACTTCTTTTACCTCTTTCAGAAGTGCCACGTCAATACCTTCGGGATCATAAACCCATCCGGTGGAGTCGCTGACGGTTACCACTTTTGCCCCTAACTGATGTGCTTTCTGAGTTGCATAGATTGCCACATTTCCGGAACCGGATACGCAGACAATTTTGCCTTTCATATCGTGTCCGTTGCATTTGAGCATTTCTTCAGTCAGATACAGCAGGCCGTATCCGGTAGCTTCGGTACGTGCCAGAGAACCGCCGTAGGAAAGACCTTTGCCTGTAAGTACGCCTTCGTAAGTGCCGCGGATTTTCTTGAACTGGCCGAACATATAGCCGATTTCTCTGGCGCCTGTTCCGATATCTCCTGCAGGAACGTCGGTATCTGCGCCAATATATTTGCAGAGCTCTGTCATAAAGCTCTGGCAGAATGCCATAACTTCACGGTCGGATTTTCCTTTGGGGTCGAAATCAGAACCGCCCTTGCCGCCGCCGATGGGAAGGCCCGTCAGGGAGTTTTTGAAAATCTGCTCAAATCCCAGGAATTTGATAATTCCAAGATTTACGGAAGGATGAAGCCTTAAGCCGCCCTTGTAAGGTCCAATGCTGTTGTTGAACTGTACACGGTAGCCGGTGTTTACCTGTACCTGGCCTTTATCATCCACCCAGGGCACACGGAATTTGAACTGTCTGTCCGGTTCGGTCAGACGTTCCAGGAGGGCTTCTCTGCGGTATGTTTCTTCATTTGCTTCAATCACCGGGCGCAGAGAGTTCAGAACTTCCTTTGCTGCCTGATGAAATTCAGGTTCTGCCGGGTTTTTTGCAATTACGCGTTCTAATACTTCATCAACATAGCTCATATTATTTTCTCCTTTATTGTTAGAATTATCATCAACAGATATATTTTAGTATTATTTTTCTGATTTTGCAATCTTTTTCTTTTATTCTTTACAGTTTTATCGCAACAGAGTGCAGATGCGGACAAAAGCATTCAAAGAAATATTTGAATTCATAATAAAAAAAACTTTTTATTATGGTAAAATCACAGAATATCCGGAATTAACTGAATATTTCTTCGGAGGAAACCTGGATTATCCGGTATTCTCCTTCCGTCAGCCCATAAGCCAGGGCGATGCTCCGGTCTGCTTCTTCATAATATTTCATCCATCTTTGGGAATCTGTTTCCTGCATTAACTTTTCGGCCAGGGAAATCATGTGCTGCTGTTCCTGCTCCGGAATGCGGGGAATGGGAATCTGTTCCAGGCTGGCCCGCAATACCTTCAGTGAACGGAATTTGTTCTCGTAAATAAACTGGGCAGTTCTGGAATTTAAAACAGCCAGAATATAACGGATGTCCAGATGAGGAATCTGCGGAATTAAAATATTGCAGCTGTTTAAAGACAGTCTCTGTCCATTGTCATAGGCAAATACGAGCTGACTGCCGATAAAGCGGTACAGCAGCTTTTCTTTTGCCCGGTAGCAGGCTTCAGGGGCGCACTGCTGGAAGTTTTCCGGCTGCCAGGAGAGATATCTGTTCCGGGGAGTAATCTTATATTTTTGAATATCGGCGCCTTTGAGTACGACTTCGTTATGGGTGGTTTTCCTGTGCCCAAGCAGGGCGGAATTATTGCCTGTGACGATTCCCAGGGCAAATTCTGCCTGGCCTTTCAGGAATGTCATGTGGCGCTGCCGTTCTGTTTTTTCGATTAACAGACAGGCCTCATCTGTTATATGAAAATTAAAATTTTCAGGATTTACTTTGCGGCTGAGGCGTATTTCAAATTCCTGATTTGGGCCGGAAATCTTCATGCTTTTTGTATCCAGGGGCAGTCCGGTATTTGTTATCTGTAAAATAGAGGCCGGGCACTGTACCTTGTGGAAAACATTTCCCAGATATTCCAGACGGTCTATATGAGTCTGCGCTGCAATCAGCCTGCGGACAGGCAGATGGGATTTTACATGAAGCACTGCTTCCGGGATTACGAATGCAACGGTACCATTCGGGACAGTCCGGTTCAATGCCTGTTCCAGGAAAACATCACAGGATTCCGTGTGTTTTTTTACGGCAGTCCGGAAATTCTTTTTTAAAAATGTTTCAGTAGTCTCATCAAACTGAAAGCCCCAGGGAGGATTTCCAAGAATCAGATGGTACCGGCGGGAATCTTCATCCAGAAGAAAGTCCTGCAGGCGGATTTGTGCCCGGATTCCGGAAACAGGGGTATGCGGAAATTTCAGGGCCATGTTGATTCGGGCGATGAAAATGCTGACGGCGTCAATATCAAATCCGAAAATCTGTTCCGGCGCAATACTGTCCGGAAGCTGCAGCAGGAAGTTTCCGGTGCCGCAGCAGGGGTCCAGAATGAGAAAAGATTTTTCCTGAGGGAGTTCTGACAGCAGGTTTTCTATTAATTTTTTCACAATATGAACAGGGGTGTAGTAGGAGCCTGCTGCTTTCCGTTCTCCCAGATTTTTCAGGGAAATATAAATCATACCCAGTATGTCTGCTTTTTTTTCCGGCAGAACGGTAAAGGGAATCTCCCTGAGAATGTCTGCCGGAGGGAATGCAGATAAATGTCCGGAGTTTTGCCGGGGGGACAATAAACCGGAGGCCGGTTCTGTGCCTGTTAAGAGCTCGTGAACCAGCACCTGGTACTCGCCCAGGGGCAGCGTTCCTCTGAGAAAAGGAAACAGAAGGGGTTCCGTAACTTCCGGTTTCCGGTTTTCGGCGGGGCACAGAAGCTGCAGAGCACATTCTGCCAGGATTGCCCGGATTTGACTGTTTGTCAGGGAAAAGCCTGACAGTTGTTCCAGTATGTGTTCGACAGAAGGCAGATTGGGGGAGTCTGCCGGAAGATAATTTCGATACATGCTGCTTCCGGTGATATATTTCTTATTTCTCCTGGATTTCAGAGTGTTTCTGTGTTTCTCTTTCAGTTGTGTCAGCAGTGCTTCGGTATATGTGACGGAAAAATACGGTTTTCCTTTCCGCTCTGCGGTGGGAGAAATTTTTCCCAGTCTGAGCCAGTTCCGTCCGGTAGCCTGAGAAATGGAAAGAATACTGCAAAGTTCAGACAGGGAATATTCTTTTTCATCAGATGATTTCATGGTTATTCTCCGGTAATCACAGGTGTCTGCAATAATTGTGTTCATATTTAAAAGAGTTTCTGGATATGATAAAGCATAACATAAGGTTATTGGCCTGTCAAAAGGGCGGAAAAGGAGATGCGATGTGTACCAGTATTTCGATGAAAACAAAGGATTTTTATTTTGGGCGTACCATGGATCTGGCAGAAGGATTTCAGGAGTGCGTGGTGTTTACGCCGCGGAATTTTGCGTTTCAGTTTCGGAAGGAGGGAATGCTGCACCGGCATTATGCCATGCTGGGAATGGCCTCTGTGATAGAAGGAATTCCTCTGTATGCGGAGGCTGTAAATGAGAAGGGACTTTGTATTGCGGGGCTGAATTTTCCTGACAGCGCGTATTATCCCATGGAAGAGGAGGAAGGCAGCGCCAGTATTTCTCCTTTTGAACTGGTGTACTGGATTCTGGGAAAGTGTGCTTCTGTGGAGGAGGCCAGAGAACTTCTGGCGTCCACACGTTTAATCGGGATTCCTTTCAGTGAGGAAATACCTCTGACGCCTCTGCACTGGCATATTGCAGACAGGGAATCTTCTATTGTACTGGAGTCCACCAAAAGCGGGCTGGAGGTTTTTGAAAATTCTGTGGGAGTGTTGTCAAACAATCCGTCTTTTCCGTTTCAGATGACAAATATCTGTCAGTATCAGAATCTGATTACAGGCCAGCCTGAGAACTGTTTTAACCGGATTTCCACTTTGCAGCCTTTTGGGCAGGGACTTGGGAGCTTTGGCCTGCCTGGGGATTTTTCTCCGGCCTCCCGTTTCGTAAAGGCCTCTTACCTGAGTATGAATTCGGTCTGTGAGGAGGATGAGCAGAGCAGTATTTCTCAGTTTTTCCATATGCTGGATTCGGTGGCTATGGTAAGAGGAAGTGTGGTTACTCCGGAAGAACGTTATGAGATTACCAGGTATGCCTGCTGTATCAATGCAGATAAGGGAATTTATTATTATAAGACTTATTCCAACAGCCAGATTACTGCAGTAAATATGAACCGGGAAAATCTGAATGGCTGCCAGTGCAGGAGATTTCCTCTGAGAACTTCCCAGCAGGTGGCCTGGATGAATTAAAACAGGAAATATGAAAATAGAAAAAGTGCCGAAATCCCTCATATGAAAGGAAATCGGCACTTTTGTCCTGTACCATATAATCGATGCGACAGGATTTGAACCTGCGACCTCTGCGTCCCGAACGCAGCGCTCTACCAAGCTGAGCCACGCATCGACATCACTATGGCATAATAACATACTTTTTGAGGTTTGTCAACAATTTTCTTTCAGGAACGAAGGCCGGCCCGGATTAGCTGATTCCGAATCTGAGGCCCGGCAGTCATGGCAAGAACCATCTTTATAAGATCCCCCGGTATAAAAGGAATAACTCCGGCAAACAGAGCGGCCTTAACGTCCAGACCGGCCTGAACAGCCAGCCATGCGGTTCCAAAGGCGTAGCAGACAATGGTTCCCAGAATCATTCCGGTCAGACAGAGCATACGGCTGGAAGCAAATTTCTCAATGAAAATCCCGGCGATAACAGCCATAGGGAGGAAGCCCACCAGATAGCCGCCGGTGGGGCCGAAAAGTTTTTCCGGTCCGCTGGTGAACCCGGAAAAAACAGGCAGGCCGGCCAGACCAATCAGCAGATAGACCAGATAACTGATGGCTGCGTCCCTGGTGCCCAGAACGTACAGGGAAAAATAAATGACAAGGTTTGTCAGGGATATGGGCACCGGCCCAATGGGAAGGGAACAGGGGGCCAGAATACAGGTAACGGCAGTAATAAGGCCGATGACAGCAATCTGGCGGACCGAAAAGCCGGTGGGAGAAGAAAAAGAGTTTTTTGTGTCTGACGATGTTTTTTTCATAAATATCCTCCAAAATTTTTTATGTGCTTACAAGTATAATAGCAGGCTGACAAAATGTCAACTAAAAAAATATATTAGTTTACAATTTAAACCGATTGTACATTTGTAAAGGAAATGTTATAATGAATCAATATTCTGAAAAGGAGAGTGCAAAATGAACAGGTTAGGGTATGTTCCGGTTTGCAGCAGCAGTCCCATGTCAAAAACATGTAAAATTCATGTTTACAGGATTACTGCGCCCTTTTTCAGAAAAATTCAGTGATTTTGCTCCTGTGAAACCACCACGTCAGAAGGTTCTGAAAGATAAGATTTGCAGTAATTCCAGATGAGTTTGGCCCCTGCGCGGCGGCCAGACTCTTTTTGCCTTACAGGATTAAATAATTATGCGCAGCTCGCGGAGGTGAAGTTTATTCCCGCAAGCAATGAGGAAAATAGCCATGCTTGTATGGGTATTTGATTACAAATCTGAATATGCAAAGTTCCATATGGGTGCTGTATCTGGCATATTGCGGGATGAGTCTGGCAGAAATCGGAATACTGGAGGGGGTATATCATGCAACCAGTATTTTTGGCTGGTTTGCCCTGAGTTTTATGATGCAGGCCCTGGGAAATAATTTCAATTCAGGCTCGGAAGAGGCGCTGGTTTATGACAGTATGAAATGTCTGGGCCGGGAAGAACACTGTATGGGCGTATATGGTAAATTAAATGTTGTAATAGAAATTTCTCAGGGGATTGCCACGGTTCCGGGCGGTATTCTGGCAGAATATTCTTATTTTTCATGCTACAGTGCATGTCTGGCAATTGGAGTGCTGGCTCTGCTTCCGGTATCGTTTATGACGGAGATACCCTGCGGTTCTTCCGGAAAAGAAACGGGAGGTGTCCGGGAACTGGTGGTACGGCATTTTAAAAACAGTATTATTTTGAGCTGGGTTATAATAAAATCCAAATCAGTCTGATTCTGCTGCTGACAGGCGGGGCCTCCTGTCTGGGAGCTGTGATGAGCGAAAGGATTTTCCGGAAATACCGGGAGAAAACATCTTTTGTGGGAGCAGTGGTAATCGGGGCTGGTTCTGGTATTTACCGTATGCTGGAATCGAAGAGAAGAGTAAAAGGCTTCAGATGTTTTTCATCTGCCGGACAGCAAATGTTGCAGAATGGGTTACTCAACGAAAATTAAACTTGATTTCCCCGGAAATACGTGATATATTTAGTTTAAAATTAAACTATGAGGTAAGAAGCATGGACTGGATGCTTGAGGGTCTTCTGCAGGGGACCCAGTTTCAGACATTATATAACCGGAGAATCGAAGCATTGCGGGCAGAATATAACCTGCGGAAAATTGATATTGACATTCTGTATTTTCTCTACAAATCCGGGGAACACAACACATCAAAAGATATCAGCAGTCTCAATTTATTTAACAAAGGGCATATTTCCCAGTCTGTGGACCGTATGGCGAAACAGCAGCTCATCTATGCGGTTCCGGACCAGGCAGACCGCCGATGCAGGCATCTGATGCTGACGGAGCAGGCAGCCGGAATAGCAGACCGGGTGACAGAGCTGCGCAGACAGATGTATGACATCATTCTGAACGGAGTGACGGAGGAAGAGAAGAAGGTATTGCTCCAGGTATCCGGGAAGGTCAGCCGGAATATGAAAAATGCCCTTTGCAGCCGAAGGAGGTACAATATGCGAAATGAAAACGAATTGATGAATTACGCCATAAAACAGGAAACAGTCTGCAGGAAAAACGACAGTATTTCAGATAAATTATTTGAGGAGTACGGAGTAAACCGGGGACTGCGGGATATGAATGGAAAAGGAGTGCTCACAGGTCTTACCACCATTTCCAAAATTACATCTTTTCAGGAAGTGGACGGGGTGAAAACTCCCTGTGACGGACAGTTGTGGTACCGTGGCTACAATGTGCAGAATCTGGTGAAGCGCATGGGTGACGACGGATTTGGATTTGAAAAAACAGCGTATCTTTTGCTGTTCGGAGAGATGCCGGGCGAGGAAGAACTGAAGGAATTCTGCGGAATTATGGCCCGGTGCAGGACTCTTCCCACCAATTTTACCAGAGATGTCATTATGAAAGCGCCTACCAAGGACATTATGAATTCCATGACCAGAAGTATTCTGACACTGGCTTCCTATGACAGTCAGATGGATTCTCCGGAAGTCATCAGCAACAGTCTGCGTCAGTGTATTGAGCTGATTAGTATTTTCCCCATGCTGGCTGTGTATGGATATCATGCCTACAACCATTATGAAAATGATGACAGCATGTACATACACCGGCCGGAGCCGGAGCTTTCCACAGCGGAGAATCTGCTGCTTATGCTGCGGCCGGATAAGCAGTACAGCAAGCTGGAAGCCAAGGTACTGGATGTGGCGCTGCTTCTGCATATGGAGCATGGCGGCGGAAATAATTCCACCTTTACCACGAGAGTGGTGACTTCCTCCGGTTCCGATACATATTCTTCCATTGCGGCGGCTATGTCTTCCCTGAAAGGGCCCAAACATGGCGGAGCCAATATCAAGGTAATGGAAATGATGGAAAATATCCGGGACCATATCCGGGATGTTCATGACAAAGAAGAAATCGAAGCGTATTTAAGTAAAATTCTGGAGGGAGAGGCCTTTGACGGTAAGGGACTGATTTATGGAATGGGCCATGCGGTGTATTCCCTGTCTGACCCAAGAGAACAGGTATTTAAGAAATATGTGGAGAAACTGGCATCGGCCAAAGCAAGGGAGGAAGATATGCTGCTTTATAACAGCATTGAGGAACTGGCTCCAAGACTGATTGCACAGAAACGCCATATTTTCAAGGGTGTAAGCCCCAATGTGGACTTTTACAGCGGGTTTGTTTATGATATGCTGGGCATTCCCAGAGAGCTGTATACCGCTATATTTGCCATTGCCAGAATCGTGGGCTGGAGCGCTCACCGGATGGAGGAGCTGATTGGAATGAATAAGATTATCCGTCCTGCCTACATGAGCGTGATGGAAGAAAAGGAATAAAAATGTGCTGCTGTATTGAAACAGCAAAGGACAGAAGTATAATCCGGATTTTATTTCCGGGAGAAGGGCTGGGAACCCATGGAACTGAGGGGATGGAAGTACGAAGGAAGAAAAATATCGGAAAAGCTCCACCGGCAGATTCTGGAAATTACCGGAATTCTGAATGATACGGAGAAGTCCGGCGGACGAAGCTGGAGGTCTCTGCAGGAGTATATGGCAGAGGAGCTGGGCACAAAGCCGGGCCAGATACGGACTATTAAGCGGATGATGGAGGAATTCGGCATACTGAAAAAGGGTGTGCTGAAATCCTCTGAAATTCCGGACAGGGAGCAGATTTATACAGAGGACGGACGCCTTCTGTTGGAATTGCTGGAAATGGAACAGCTTATGAGCCAATGTCTGACGGAGGCCCACCGGCAGCAGATGGGAGTGCTTCAGGAAATTTACCGTCTCTGTTATCAGAAAACGCTGATTTCCTATACCTGTGAAAAAGGAATGCTGCACCCCTTAAAAGCCACCCTGAAGGCATTGGAAGAATATGAATATCTGGATTACTGGGAATGGTATCTGCTGAACACGGTAATCCGCAGAGACGACGATGTGGGGCAGGAGGAAGAGCTGGGACGTCTGATAGAAGAATACCGGGCAGGAAAGTTATCTTTCGGAGCTGGGGCCATTGTGGAAAACAAACTGTCTCACATCTATGTGCCCGGTAATTTTGCATATGGAGGATTTCTTCTGGAAGAAGGGAATCATCTGGATTTGAGACTTACGTTGAACGGGGAATATCGGGAACTTGCGGAAAAAATTATAAATGAGAGGTGAGCATATGGCCGGGGAAGCGGAACGAATGATTGACGAACAGATTGACGCCAGACTGAGGAAGATTATGGAAGCGAGAAATCTGTATGACAGCGCCGGACATATGCCGGAGCAGAAGCCGGATTACAGGGAATCTTCGCCTGATTCGTCTGAGCGCAGGCTGGAAGCCCGGAAACCAAGACGACAGAAGCTGCATCCTCTGAACCAGATTCTGTATGGAGCGCCGGGTACGGGCAAAACCTATGCCACGGTGGAATATGCCCTTGCCATTCTGGAAAACAGAGCTGTTTCAGAAGGGCCGGCGTCTTATCAGGAGCGGAACCGGCAGATGGAAGCGTATGAAAGGTACCGGGCGTCCGGCCGGATTGTGTTTACTACGTTTCACCAGAGTTACGGGTATGAGGAATTTATACAGGGGATTCGGCCCGGACTCTCCGACGAGACGGTGTCATTTCAGGTGGCAGACGGCATTTTCAAGAAGATGGCAGATACTGCCCGAAAGGATGATGAGAACAGCTATGTGATAATCATTGACGAGATTAATCGGGGAAATATTTCCAGAATTTTCGGAGAACTGATTACGCTTCTGGAGGAGGACAAGCGCTGGGGAGAACAGAATCAGATTGCGGTTACGCTGCCTCTGGGAGAGCTGTTTGCAATTCCCAATAACCTTTATGTGATTGGAACCATGAATTCGGCGGATAAGTCGATTTCCCTGATTGACGCCGCATTGCGTCGGAGATTTGATTTTGTGGAGCTGGCGCCCAGGCCGGAGCTGATTGAGGATACCGGGCTTCGGAATGTACTGGTCAGGCTGAACCAATATCTCCGGCAGGAGCTTCGGAGTACAGATTTGCTGGTGGGACATTCTTATTTTATCGGAAAACAGGAAAAAGAGCTGGGAACGGTTATGAACCGGAACATCATTCCCCTGCTGTATGAATATTTTTATGATGAAGAAGCCAAAGTGAAAAAGGCCCTGGAGTGTATCTCCGGCAGCAGTTTTGAGGTGGATGATACAGGGAACAGGCGGATTCGGGTAAAAGAGAAGGTTAGCCAATGACGAATGGTTTTGAATTTATGAAGCTGAGAACAGAGCGTCTTCCTGAATCCTGGCAGGAAGCTGGCGCCCTGGCGGAGCTGGAACAGTTTTTACAGGAAGACTGGCGGCAGCGGGCAGTTTTTTACAGAGACGGGCAGGTGGCGGGCCGGCAGCAGTTTATAGATTTTGACAGGAAAAACGGAATTAAGCTGCAAAATTACGTGGGCACGATTCTCTTTCGGGGCGGACAGCTCAATATTTTCCCCAAAATCTTTAAGGAAGACGAGGATGATTTTGACGGGGCAGACCTGACGCCGGAAGATTTGATAAAGAATCTGGTTTACTGGCTTGGCTATTGCGACAGGCTGCATTTCCCCTTTCTCTCTGTAAAGAGTCAGTTGTGCCATGCGGAAAATCTGCTGGAGCTGTTTATTACCGTCTATGCCCATTATGTAAAAGCGGCGGTGGACTGGCAGCGGTATTACCAGTATGAAGAAATCAGAGAAAAGGGAACGATTATTAAAGGAAGAATTAATTTTAATACCTATGCCCGGAATTATGCTTCCGGATATCCCCATTACCTGGATTATACCTGTGCCGGATTTGTGTTTGACAATCAGATGAACCGGATTATAAAGTGTACCTGTCAGTACCTGCTGAACCTTACCTGTCAGGAAGGGACGAAACAGATACTTCGAAATATTCTGATGAAGCTGGGGGATGTGGCCAGCCGGATGTGCCGCCCTGCCGACTGCGACGGAGTGCATCTGAATCTTCTGCGTTCGGACTACCGGATGATTCTGAGCATGAGCAGGATGTTTCTGTTGAATCAGACTGCTTCCTGCCGGACGGGAATGGCGGATACCTTTTGTTTTCTGTTTCCGGCGGAGATGCTTTTTGAAGGGTTCTTAAGCGGATTTATAAAGGAAATGTTCCAGGAAACTGCCAGGGTGCGGACGCAGACCGGAGACCAGTATCTGGCCAGCCTTGTGGTGGACGGAGAAAATCTGGGAGATGTGTTCCGTCTGCGGGAAGACATTTTGCTGGAATCAGAGTACGGAACTGTGGTGGTGGACGCCAAATACAAGGAAATTGACCGGTTCCGGAAAGTGAAGGAAAACCGGAAATTAAAGGTAAGCGATAACGATGTGAAACAGATGGCTGTTTATGCCGCCAGACGGGGCGCCGGGAAGCTGTTTCTTATCTATCCCCTTCATCGGAATGAGGAACCGGAAACCATGGAGGTGCGGTATGATATTAATCTGGGAGCGGACGGGACTTCGGACTGTATTCCAATGGAAATATTAAAGGTGCCTTTTGCCCTCAGAGAGAGTGAGGAAAAGACCGGGGAACTGCTGCGGGTGATTCTGGGGAAGATGAACCATACGTTACAGTAAGGTTCAGGCGCAACTTTATTTTTTTGCAGATGTGGATACTGCTGTTGATAATCTGGACATGTTGGCGCACAGTGAAGAAATGAGAACCATCGCAGTTGAAACAGATGTGGAGGATTCGGCTTTTCTGGATTTATTTAAAGAAGAAAAAGGAATTGAAGTTGTTTCAAAAACATTTCAGAAGGATAATCCGCCATATGCGGAAAATATTCCCGGAAGGAAGTATACAGGGCTGTCTTTTCAGGAAAAATACATATGCGTCAGCAGCAACGAATACATTGTGAAAAAGAATCTGGTTGAAAAGGAGTGGATAGTATGAGAAAACAGACCATGGAAGAACTGGCTGCATTATAAGGCCTGGAAATTAATGAAACAGAACCTGGAAAAGGAGGTCTGTTTTATGAGGATTCCGAAGGAAATAAAATGCCGGTAAAAGATATTTTTGATACGGCAGATTACGTTGGTTTAAAACAGGAAAGTATCAGTCTGAAGGAATGCCGCAGCTATTCGACTTATGGAGCTGGTGTTTCTCTGATGCTGAATGTGGCGTAAAGAGGTAATCTTATGAGGAAAATAAGTGAAGCGAGAAGTATTCTTACTTAAAAAAAACGCTCATTGATAAATTAAGTTTTGAACGATTTTCATATGATATAAAGGCACAGATTTCGGGAATTTTTTCTGTTTCTGAAGAATCTGTCCCTGGAAAAAAGGTACTGGAGAATAATACGGTTGCCATTTTTTTCCCTGTCTGAGAAGTCAGCTGATGCTTTTAACTTCACAGCCGGGATTTGAACCGGTTATTTTGCCGGTAATGAATATCAATGCTTTGCTGAATGAGGCTGAATGAGGAAGACTGATAAAATCATAAAACGAATAAAAATAATAATCCTGTCCGGAATAATTTCTCTTTACCAGACAGGATTTTTTTGTATAATAGAAAGGCAGTTGTAACGTTTAAACCGTTCCTGCAAAATCCACAGAAAGGAAAGAAAATTATGAAGAAACGGACGCGTCACAAAAGCGAAATATTTCGCAGAACGGGAATTTGCCTGATACTGGCCATGGTTCTGGCGGCAGGTTGCGGAAATCAGAATATACAGAAAGATACCCCTCAGCAGGAAAACACGTCTGCGCAGCAGGAGGACACTCAGACAGACAGCAGACAGACAACGGACAGTCAGACGCCTGCAGACCGGCAGACAGACAACGGACAGCAGAAGGACAGTCAGACGCCTGCAGACCGGCAGACAGACAGCGGACAGCAGGAGAACAGTCAGACGCCCGCAGACCGGCAGACAGCAGGCCAGACAGCTCAGAGCGGAAATCAGGCAGGGACGGTGAATCAGCCGAAGCTCAGCCCGGAAGAAGCAAGAGAAGCTGCTTTGAAACACGCCGGAGTGACCGGGGAGGAGGCCACGGTTATCAAAGAAGAACTGGACTATGACGACGGTGTGACAGAATATGAAATCGAATTCGTGGCCGGCGGCACAAAATATGAATATGAAATCAATGCGGAAGACGGAGCTGTTCTGGGCAGTTCTCAGGAACCGGTGGAAAAACTTCCGGAAAACCTGCAGGGACAGGGAATTATTTCCGTGGAAGAAGCAAAAGAGGCGGTGCTGAGCCATGCAGGATTCACGCCGGAGCAGGTGACTTACACCAAAGTGGATCTGGAACAGGACGACGGTGTGACAGAGTATGAAATTAAATTTTATGCGGACGGAAAAGAATACAGCGGCAAGGTAAATGCGTCTACAGGAGCTATTCTGGAGTATGAGATGGATTAAAAAGAATTTGCCGCAAAAATCAGAGACCTTGCAGCAGGCTGGCGGGGGTTCGGACAAAGGATGTATTTCCGCAGGAGAAAATGGAAATGACAAAAGAAGAACTGGCACTGGAACTTATTGAAAGACTGAAACAGGAATATCCGGACGCAGGCTGCACCCTGGATTATAATCAGGCCTGGAAACTGCTGGTCAGTGTCCGGCTGGCAGCCCAGTGCACGGACGCAAGGGTAAATGTGGTGGTACAGGATCTCTATGCAAAATATCCGGATGTGGCGTCGCTGGCCGAAGCCCCGGTGGAAGATATAGAGGCCATTGTCAGGCCCTGCGGCCTGGGCCGCAGCAAAGCCAGAGACATCAGCGGCTGTATGAAAATGCTTCAGGAAAAATACGAAGGCAGAGTTCCCGATGATTTTGATGAATTACTGAAACTGCCCGGCGTGGGCAGAAAAAGCGCCAACCTGATTATGGGAGACGTATTCGGGAAGCCTGCCATTGTGACAGATACCCACTGTATCCGTCTGGTCAACCGAATGGGACTGGTGGATAATATCAGAGAACCGAAAAAAGTGGAGATGGCATTGTGGAAGCTGATACCGCCGGAGGAAGGCAGTGATTTCTGCCACAGACTGGTGTATCACGGCAGGGACGTGTGCACCGCCAGAACCAGCCCCCGCTGCGAAGCATGTTGTGTCAGTGATATTTGTGTCAGAAACGGCGTATAGGAGAGAAAGAGAGGAAATACAGATGGCAGTAATCAGACCTTTTTGCGCAATCAGACCGGCCAGGGAAAAAGCGGAGAAAATTGCGGCCCTTCCTTATGATGTGTACAATCGGAAAGAAGCGAAGGAAGAAGTGTCAAAACATCCGGAAAGTTTTCTGAAAATAGACCGGGCGGAAACTCAGCTTGGAGATGATGTAGATACTTACGATGCGGCAGTATATCAGAAAGCCCACGATACCCTGTGGGAGATGGTCAGGGACGGTTCCTTTGTAACAGAAGAAAAAAGATGTTACTACATATACGAGCTGACCATGAACGGCAGAAGCCAGACCGGGATTACAGCCTGCGCTTCCATTGACGACTATGAAAAAGGCGTGATAAAGAAGCATGAAAATACCAGAGCGGAGAAGGAAAAAGACAGAATTAATCATGTGAGTATCTGCAATGCCCAGACCGGGCCCATTTTTCTGGCCTACCGCTCCAGTTCCGTCATAAACGAAGTGGTGGAGGAAGTAAAAAAGGAAGAAGCCCTGTATGACTTTACCGCGGAAGACGGAATCCGCCATCAGGTGTGGGTGATTTCTCAGGAGAGCCAGATTGACACGGTGGAAAAAGCCTTTGCGGGGATTGGAGAAATCTATATTGCAGACGGACATCACCGGGCGGCTTCAGCAGTACGGGTGGGACAGATGCGAAGAAAAGAACATCCGGACTATACCGGAGAAGAGGAATTTAATTATTTCCTGTCGGTGCTGTTTCCCGATGAGCAGCTTATGATTATGGATTATAACCGGGTGGTAAAAGACCTGAACGGGCTGGACGAGGAAGAATTCCTGGAAAAGGTATCAGAGATTTTCCAGGTGGAAAAGATTGGGGCCAATGGAGTAAAACCGGAGAAAAAAGGCAGTTTTTCCATGTATCTGGGAGGAAACTGGTATGGGTGTACCATGAAACCGGAGGATATTCCGGACGACCCGGTGGAAGGGCTGGATGTGTCGGTACTGCAGAACCGTCTTCTGGCTCCCGTTCTTGGAATTAAAGACCCGAAGACCGATAACCGGATTGATTTTGTGGGAGGAATCCGGGGACTGGAAGGACTGGAAGAACGGTGTGGAACCGATTGTGCGGCAGCTTTTGCCATGTTCCCCACATCCATTCAGGAATTGTTTGCAGTAGCGGACGCAGGCCTTTTGATGCCGCCAAAATCCACCTGGTTTGAGCCGAAGCTGCGGAGCGGTTTATTTATTCACAGTCTGCAAATACCTGACAGAGCCGGGAAATAGCTTCTGCCATGTGTTCCGGCTGAATGGCAGAGTAGTTCATAATGAAGGTATGCTCCACAGAAGGAGATTTCTGAAAATAATACCGGGACAGGGAAGCCATGCCCAGTCCCAGAGATTTTGCCCGCCGGAGAATGGTTTCATCTGAAACAGAGGTATCTACATACATCAGAAAATGCAGCCCTGCGTCTTCTTCCATAATGGTGATATGGGAGGAGATGGGGCTGTTTTTTAAGCCCTTTAAAAGCAGATCACGCTGGCCGTGATAAAAATTCCGCATACGGTTGATATGACGCTCAAAATGTCCGTCCTGCAGAAAGCGGGTCAGGGTGTACTGCTCAAAAGTGGACACGGTACAGGAATAAAATCCCATGGTGGTGCGGAACCGCTCCATCAGATGTTCCGGCAGTACCATATAGCTGATTCGGATGGTGGAAGCCAGGGTTTTGGAAAAAGTGTTCATGTAGATGACTTTTTCCATTACATCAATGCTCTGGAGGGAAGGAATGGGTTTTCCCATAAAACGGAATTCGCAGTCATAGTCGTCTTCAATAATATATCTGGAATCAGAACCGGCGGCCCAGCCCAGAAGCTCATATCTGCGGCCCACAGGAGTGACTATTCCCGTGGGGAAATGATGAGAAGGGGAAATATGTACAATATCTGCTTCCAGTTCTTCCAGAGCATGTATGCAGATACCCTGCCCATCCATGGGAATATGGCGGCAGGTGACCTGGTTGCTTCTGTATATGGAAGAAATTTTCTGATAGCCAGGTTCCTCCACGCCGTAGATTTTTTCATGGCCCAGAAGCTGAATCAGCAGTCCGTAGAGATATTCCGTTCCGGCCCCCACAATAATCTGTTCCGGACGTACGGACATGCCGCGAAAATCTTTTAAATGAGCGGCGATGGCCTGCCGCAGCGGAAAGATGCCGCTGCCGGGAGGGTTTTTCATCAGCTCTGCGCTGTAACTTCCGATGACTTCACGAAGGAGTTTTGCCCATATGGAAAAAGGAAAGGTGTCCGGATGAGTCTGACTGCTGGTAAAGTCTGCAAAATATGTATCTTCCTGTTGTTCCGGCAGAGGTCTCGACGGGGGATTCTGAGACGCGGGAACCGGCCCGGCAGAAATATCCGCTGCATAATAACCTTTTTTTGGAATGGAATAAATATAGCCCTCTGCCAGAAGCTGTGCATAGGCATTTTCAATGGTGATGGTGCTCACATTCAGGTGTCTGGCAAAACTTCGCTTGGAGGGCAGGCGGCCGCCGGGAGCCAGCACCCCTTTCAGAATATCGTTTTTGATACATTTATACAAGTATTCGTACAGGCTGTCCGTGCCAATATCAGAAAAAGAATAAGTTAGCATTTGGGAATCTCCAATCTGGCTATTTCAGTAATGTGAAAAATATAATTTTCAGTATTGTCAATATTATAAAGAAACCGAAGGGGTTTGTAAATAGCTTGATTGTAAAGTTCCGGAAGTGGTGTAATGTGCCCTGAGGAGGGGCCCGGCGTTTGCCCTGAAGAGGGGGCCCATTGTTTGCCTTGAGGAGGAGACCTGAAGGCCGGTTGTGAGGGGACCTGAAGGCCGGTTGGAAAGAGCCCTGAAAGCAATTGGGAGGAGCCCTGAGTGCGAAAAAATATATACCGCAAAGAAATTATGGCATAATTGTTGTAAATTTAAAAATCAGGAGATAAAATGGCGAAAACACGAGCAGACAGAAAAAACTACAAACGTGCATTTCAGAAACATGCCCATTCTTATGATAACTGGGAAAAAGGAAGTGATATCAGCCGCAGGCTTCTTTTGTGTTATTGTGTTGAATGCGGATTAAAATGCAAGATTATGCAGGATAATAAAATTGACAGGAAGTCGCAGGCCGATACAGATTTGGAGAAGGTTCCTGGAACTCATGATTTCAGGTCATTGCTTAAAGCAGTAAAAGGGGCGAAAGTTTATGAGTTTAAAGATTTTCAGACAGAATACCATGAAGTGGTGACAGCGGAAAATTTCCATCAGATATGCAGGTATTGTATAGAGCCTGACAAGGGAGAAATGGATTCTGTAAATGAATTTGAGAAAACATTGAAAGGGATTGCAGAGTGGTTAAAAGAGGAGATTTGATTTTATGAGATTTTATACATGGAAGGATATGGAACGTTATTGTCTGAAAAAGCGAAGCCAGTGGGAAGGGCTGATAGATTTTATAGAAGTTTATCCGGATGAAATGGTGGTATATGCAAAAGAGAATGTTACTGACGATCGGATTCTGGGTATACTCGGAGATATTTTTCCGGGAAATATTAATCCTGGAGACCGTACCATAACCCTTGACAGAGAAGGAGAGTATATACAGATTTCTTTTGAACGGGAGTATGACGTATGGAAAAAGACGACGAAGCCTTTATTTGAGAAAGTGATTTACAATGAGTCGGCGTATCCTTCCGGTCCATTGAAAGAGCTGGGCTGCCCTGTGGTGGCGTTCCACTCTTATAAAGGCGGTGTTGGGCGTACACTGTCTCTGCTTGCATTTGCAAGGGCCTGGACAAATGTGCACAAAAACGATGAAAAAAGCAGGCTGCTTATCATTGATTCAGATTTGGAGGCTCCGGGACTGACCTGGATACAGGGGGAAAGGACGGAAAATGATTTCAGTTATCTGGATTTACTGACACTCATTCAGGATATGGATGATATGGAACCTGTGGTGGAGGAGGCAGTACGGGAGATGGGAAGCCTGACTGTTACCATAGAGGCGGACCAGAGGGAAGTAGAACATATATTTTTGCCCACATTTCGCTATGATGAACAGTTGTTTGATTTATATGCAACTCCGGGCTCTGTAATAAGAGGAAAAAATAAAGGGTATGTTCTGGCGGAAGTTATTTCCAAGATAGCACTTCGTCTCGGTGCTGTTGCAGTACTTGTTGATTTGAGAGCCGGAATCAGTGAATATTCGGCCCCGCTGTTTTTTGACCCGCGGGTAAAAAAATATATTGTAACTTCCACTTCTTATCAGTCTGTGACAGGTACGAAAAAGCTCCTTGGGTATCTTGCCAGGGGATTGGAAATAGAGGAAAATGCAAACCTGCCCGTAATTCTGTTAAGTATGGTGCCTCCCGACCTGAATTCATCGGAAAAAGAGGAAATTATTGCCGAACTTATCCGTTGTTTTAAGGCGGATACAGGGAATGAACAGCTGTTGGATAACCTGGTGACTGAGCTTCCTTTTGCCAGCGAGCTGATTCATCTGACGAAACTTCCTCAGATACTGGAACGTTTGAAATCCAGGGATATGTACTATAATATAGAAAATATTGTTCAGCAATATTACGGCGTAAATAATACAAAGAAAAATAATTTTGGAGAAAAGCAGCGTGAAACGATGCTGGATGAAATCTATCATTTTGCAGACAGACAGATTACTGCTGAAGCAAATGGAGCAGCCAGGATGCTGCTGACGAAATCTGTTAAAAATTTATGTGCCAGATATCAGAATCATATTCCGGCAGTGGTTATCAGAGGCGCAAAAGGTTCCGGAAAAACGTTTCTCTATCGGCAGCTGGCAGAAAAAAAACAGTGGTATGCTTTCTGTGATGATATTAATGAAAAAAATGTCAGGAGAAGAGGGGGATATATTCTGCCTGTGGTGGCTTCAAAAAGCATTGGGCAGATGAAGGAAATATTACGGGAATGTATCCATGAATTGAATGCGAATCTTTCTTTTGCAAAAGTATCGGAATCCGTGTATTTGGACAATTCCGGCAAGATAAAAAGGCAGAGTGAACATAAGACGGATTGGATGATATTCTGGGAACGGATGATTGCCGCTTCTGTCAATGGAGCGTACAATTCCTTTGAGCAAGTCAGTCAGGCCCTTGAAAAACAGGGAGAAAAAATTGTATTTTTAATTGACGGTCTGGAAGATATTCTGCGTAACGTTTCTTCGGATGCCATACAACAGGAAGCCGTCCAGGTTCTTGGTCAGGATATTGTCAATTTGTTGTCTGTCAAATATAAAAATATGGGGATTATCATATTTTTACGCAGTGATATGGCGCAAAATGCAATTACTGTGAATTACGAACAGTTTAAACAGTCCCAGGGGGAAGTGGAACTGAAATGGTCTTCCGATGAGGCCTTAAAGCTGACGGTATGGCTGGTGGGACAGGCAACGGACAATTTTTATGAAGGGTCTGTTCCGGTGGAAAATGCCACAAGGGATGTGATAGACAGACATCTGGAAAAACTCTGGGGATTAAAACTGGGGAAAAATAATTCCAACGAAGCCTACTCTTCCAGATGGATTCTGGCGGCTTTGTCTGATTTCCATGGTCAGCTGCAGGCAAGGGATATGATTCGCTTTCTGAAAAATGCTGCATCTTCAAAGGTAAAAAATCCATCCTATGAAGACCGTATACTCATGCCGGCAGAGATACGCAAAGCGGTGTCAATCTGTTCGGAAGAAAAAATCGACGAGATTAAAACGGAATATGAAACGCTGAAACCAATATTTGAAAAACTGAAAGATTTCCCGCTGGAAAAGAAAATTCTGCCTTTAAATCCCGAAGAAGATTTGCTTACTCCCATGGAAGAAAAACTGATGATTCAGGCAGGGTATCTCATAAGAAATGGAGAAAAACTGTATTTGCCGGAAATCATAAGACATGCACTGGGATTTAAATATGAAAAAGGGGCAAGGCCGAAAGTATTATCTCTGATTTTAAAGCGGTAAAGTGCCTTGTGTGATTATCCCATATTGCAATATCTTTTTTCTGAAATTCCGCCGGATTCCGACAGAATTTTCCGTCCGGCTGTGTTATAACAGATAACGTGAAAGCCTTTGCCTTTCGAAATAAAGATGTTCCTGGGACCTGTAAAAGGCCTGCGGAGCAAGATGGAAGTTTTAGATTGAGGCGGACGGATATTCTTATAGCACAGTTTGGAGGAAACCATGGATTTAAAAGATTTTTTACAGCAGGAGGATTTCATTGTAAAGTGTCAGTGGGGCATCAGCCTTATGAATGCCAGACTGCAGATGATAAATGCGGAACTCAGTATGCGCAGCGGCAGAAAAGTGATACACAGCTATACCAGCAGAATTAAATCCTATGACAGTATCGCCGCAAAACTGAGGAAAAAGGGACTGCCGGAAACAGTCCGCTCCATGGAGGAACATGTCAGCGATGTGGTGGGCGTCCGGGCGGTCTGTACCTATACGGACGATTTGTACCGGATTGGAGAAATGCTCTGTGCCCAGCGGGATATGCGTCTTTTAAAGAAGAAAGATTATATCCGGAATCCCAAAAAGAGCGGATACCGCAGCCTGCATCTGATTTTCCAGGTGCCGGTGTCCTTTCAGGAGGATGTGCGGTGGATTCGCATTGAGGTGCAGCTTCGGACCGGAGCCATGGATTACTGGGCCGGGCTGGATTATCAGCTTCAGTACAAAAAAGAAAACCGGGAGGCGAAAAATATCAGCCGGGAGCTGAAAGAATATGCCAATGCCATAGAGCAGATTGACAGCAAAGTGCTGGAGCTTCGGAAGCGCATAGAGGCCATTTAAAGACAAAAATTCACAAAGCTATACAAAAAATGCACATATATCCGGAATTGTTGCTTGAAACCTGTGGTCTGAGACGTTATAATCAAAGCAGTAATAAAATGATTTATGACATGTTTGAAAATATGAGAAAGTATGGAGGGCGCACAGGTGAATGAAAACACAGGACCAAAAAGAAAAGTAACCTTTGGAATCAGGGAAAAGATTTTGGCTATTGCATTTGTTCCTTTAATTTCCCTCGCAGTGATAGCTTCAGTTTTTTCTGCAATTACATTGAAAACAGGAATGGAAGACGAGGCTATCAAGCGTCTGGAAGATGTGGCCGGCGGGCTGGAACATTCCCTGCTGGCACTGGATGAAGGAAACTTCAGGTCCGAAGGCGGAGAACTGTATAAAGGGGAACATAATATTTCGGCAGATCTGGATATACTGGAATCTTTCAACAATTCATCCAATATAGAAATTACCCTGTTCTGGGGCGATACCCGTACGGTGACCACACTGATAGATGAAAGTACCGGAGAGCGCATGGTGGGAACTCAGGCGGCAGAGCATGTGGTGAAGACGGTGCTGCAGGATGGAAACGGTTTTACGGACAAGGATATTATGATTAATGGAAAACCATATTTCTGCTGCTATATCCCTCTGGTGAATGATGACGGAAGCATTGCAGGAATGATTTTTACCGGAGAACCCAGCAGCAATATTGAGGATTACATCAATCAAAAAGTATTGCAGATCATCCTGGTGGCGGTTGTGATTATTCTGCTGAGCAGCGTGGTGATTATATACTTTTCCCGGACTCTTTCCGGAGCATTCAAAGAAGAAGAACAGATTATCGAGCAGCTTGCGGACGGTAATCTGAATATACGGGTGAATGAGAAATTCCTGGGGCGCAGGGACGAACTGGGAAATATTGCTAACGCGCTGCAGGAGCTGATTCACAACCTTTCCGGCATTCTCAACCATATCCGCCAGTCGTCCAACGAATTGCTCCAGTCCGGCAATTCCCTGGATGAGATGGCAGAGCGGGTCAACGTGAATGCGACGGAGATTGGAAAAGCGGTGGAAGAAATTTCCATGGGCGCTGTTTCCCAGGCTGAAGAAATTGAGACAGCTTCCGGCCAGATTATGGATATGGGCCATGTAATCGAGAATATTGTGGATGATGTGGGCAAGCTCAATGTCACCTCCCGTTCCATGAAGGAAGCAGGAGATACTTCCGCGGAAATCATGCAGCACCTGGCTGCTTCTACCGAGCGGACCATCTCAGCTATCCGGAAAATTGGTATGCAGGTATATGCAACCAATGATTCCGCCCAGAGAATCCGTGAGGCAGTGGATATTATTTCATCCATTGCCAGCCAGACTTCGCTTCTGTCTCTGAATGCAAGCATTGAAGCTGCCAGAGCGGGAGAATTTGGAAAAGGTTTTGCAGTTGTGGCTTCTGAGATTCAGAAACTGGCCGATGAATCCAGTAATTCTGCGCAGACCATTACGGATGTTATCAACGCCCTGCTGACAGAATCGGAAATGACCGTGGAAATCATGAAAGAAGTGGAATCTATTATCAAAGACCAGAAAGAGAAGCTGAACGCAACCCAGAGCCATTTTGTAAATGTGACTACGGGAATTAACAGTTCCAGAGAAGATACTTCCATGATTGAGAAGCGGACGCAGGTATGCGATTCCTCCAGAAAGACCGTGGTGGATGTGATCAGCAATCTGTCCGCACTGTCCCAGGAAAATGCGGCTTCCGCACAGGAGACCACAGCATCCATGGAAGAACTCAATGCAACCATTCATCTTCTGGCAGATGCGGCTAACAGCCTGAAAGGACTGTCCGGCCAGATGGAAGAAGAAATGAAATTCTTTAAATTTTAAAAGAGCAGATTTGGAATATCAGGAGAAAGCTCCGGGAATAATAGGATAGAAGCGATAACTTCGCTTCAAAAACGTTACACCGGAGGAAACAGGATGAAACCTGAGAAAAAAAGAACTCGTTCCGCCAAATCGGAGCCAACGTACTCCATTACGGACATGAACGGTAAGAAAGAATGGGGGCATTACAGTTATCTGAACGCCAACGGTGAGACAGACAGCCCCCGTATTTTCTCTTTTCTGGATACCAACGGCAGAACAGAACGAAAGAGCCTTCTGTATTCCCTGCTTCATATGAACGGGCTGCTGAAAGGCCAGAGACAGTAAAAGATATCCTGCTCAACAAAACGTTGAGCAGGATGTTTTTTATCTTACAGGAAAGACCTTGTCACGCCGGAGCGTGAAAGTGTCTTCCTGTAAGATAAAGCCCTCCGGGCGGGATGCGCAGCTCGCGGAGAGGAAGTTTATCGCCAGGCAATCCGCTCACGCGCGGAGAATGCGCAGGCGCATTCTTTTTTATATACTTCAGCTTTTATAGTAGATTTCACGGGAACCGTGAATGCTCTCCCCCACAGAGTCGTGAATCCATTTTACCGCACCCTCCAGATCTCTGCGCCTCAGATAAGTCCACAGGGTATAATTGTTCTGATAAAGGGCCTCTATTCCGTAAAGGGAACAGAAGCGTTCCCAGAGGGTGAGTACCGGAATGCGAAAAGAATGAAAAATCAGGGGAATCAGGGTATTTTTGGATAAAAAGGCAAGTTCATGCTGAAATTCAAAAGCGGCACTGGCGGCTTTGCTGTCAGAGGCTGCTTTTTTGATTGCTTCTACTTTTTCGTAAAGGATTTCCAGATCTTCATCTGTCATATGCTCCAGAAAAAGCTGAACGGCAAAACAATCCAGGCCGATGCGGACTTCCAGAATAGAACGGATTTCTTCATCCCGCAGATGTCCGCCGTTGTAATTCATAATGGAAATCAGTGTTTCCAGTGTTCCGGTTCGGCGGTAATCGGCCACAAAAGCGCCTACTCTCGGCTTGATAATCACAAATCCCTTTCGCTCCAGTTCCGCAAGGCCGCCGTTTACCACAGCACGGCTCACCTGCATGGACTGGGCAAGCTGCCGCTCTGTGGGAAGTTTTTCTCCGGTTTTCAGCTTACCGGACAGAATCATGTGTTCCAGTTGCTGTACAAACAGTTCGTGAAGAGATGGTGCACATAGTTTCTGAAATTCCATAAAACACCTCCTGTAATCTGGTAGAACCACATACCAATAAATGAATTAACATTATTATATTGTAAAATCTGTCTAAAATCAAGTAGAAGATTCGTAAAAAATGGCGAAAAATAAGGGGATTATTGACTTATTATATATGGAATGTTAAAATTATATCAAAGTGCAGCATGAAGATAATCTGGTTCAACCAGAATCTGGAAGGAGAAGGAGGAGCAGTAAATGAGCGAATTCAGAGTTTTGGAGATTAAACAGAGCGTATTTGAAGATAACGACAGAGATGCACAGGCATTGCGTCAGGATTTAAAACGGGAAAAGACATTTTTGTTAAATCTGATGTCATCCCCCGGCGCCGGGAAAACCACCACCCTGACCCGCACCATAGAAGCCCTGAAAGATGAAATGAAGATTGGCGTGATGGAAGCGGATATTGATTCTGATGTGGACGCTCACACCATTTCAAAAACGGGAGCCAAAGTAATCCAGCTTCATACGGGCGGCATGTGCCATCTGGACGCGGACATGACACGTCAGGGCATCAAAGGCCTTGGTACGGATGAAATAGATCTGGCCATTCTGGAAAATGTGGGCAATCTGGTATGTCCGGCAGAATTTGATACCGGAGCGTCCAGAAACGCCATGATTTTAAGCGTGCCGGAGGGGGATGACAAACCCTTAAAGTATCCCCTGATGTTCCGTATCTGCGATGTGCTGTTAATCAATAAAATTGATGTGCTGGAATACTTTGATTTTGATCTGGAAGCATGTAAGGAACGGGCCAGAAAATTAAATCCGGATATAAAAATTATCCCTGTTTCAGCCAGAACGGGGGAAGGAATCGAAGAATGGGCCGACTGGCTCCGTACAGAAGTGAAGGAATGGAGGAACGAATAACATGAAAGATCTGACAAGGATGTATTTTCCGGACTGGTATAAATGCGAATATAAGCAGAAGGTGCTGGATCTGGCCAATCATATCGGAAGAAAGAAACCCGGCTCCAAAGGCGCTTACCAGTGGGATGACCCGGAATATGTCATTCTGGAAGCCGGTGTGGACGACGAAATGGCAGAAGTGGGCATGGGCCTTGGAATCAGTGAAAAACGCTCCGTTGCCCAGATTGCAAAAATCGTTGGCAAACCGGAAGATTACTGTTTTGAGCAGTTGAAAAAGCTGGCTGTTTACGGGGTCTGTTTCTGGAATACGGTGAACGGGGAAGAAGTGTTCTGGGCGGAGACCTGGATTCCCGGTACCATGGAAATGATTGTAAATAATTCGGAAAACTGTAAAAAATACCCCATTATCGGATATGCCATGGAGGCTTATGGACGTGTGCGGGGGCCGAAAAGTTCCGGCAGCTTTCCGGTGGGAGTGGGCCTTATGCGCGTGATTCCCATTGAGACAGCCATTGAGGGGAATACCCGCCGGGCTTCCTATGAAGAAGTGTCCAAATATCTGAATGAAAATGATATTTTCACCGTGACAGACTGTTCCTGCCGGACAGACCGGGAGCTGATGGGAGAAGGCTGCGGCCATCTGAAAGAAGACATGTGCATTCAGATGGGCCATGCGGCAGAATACTATATCAAAACAGGCAGAGGCCGCCAGATTACCAGGGAAGAAGCCTTTGAGATTATCCGCAAGGCAGAGGAAAACGGTCTGATGCACCAGATTCCCAATATCGACGGCTCCGGAAAGACCCATGCCATCTGCAACTGCTGCGGCTGCGGCTGCCTTTCCCTGCGTACTGCGGAAATGTTTAAAAATAACGATATGGTCCGCTCCAATTATGTGGCGAGAGTCAATAAAGATAACTGCGTGGCCTGCGGCCAGTGTGTGGAAAACTGTCCGGTCAATGCGCTGAAGCTGGGACAGAAGCTGTGCTCCTCCCAGCCGGTGACGGAGGATATTACCACCAGAGAAACGCCGCGAGATACCAAATGGACGGAAGACAAGTGGAATCCCGATTACCGGATTAACCGGGAAGACGTGGTGGATACGGGAACAGCGCCCTGCAAAACCAACTGTCCGGCCCATATCGGCGTACAGGGCTATATCAAACTGGCTTCTCAGGGCAGATATAAAGAGGCGCTGGAGCTGATTAAACATGAAAATCCTCTGCCGGCAGTCTGCGGACGCATCTGTAACCGCCGCTGTGAGGACGCATGTACCCGCGGCGACGTGGATGAACCCATTGCCATTGATGAAATTAAGAAATTCATTGCCCAGCAGGAGCTGGATAAAGACAAACGGTTCCTGCCCGCCAAACGCCACGATTACAGTGATAAGAAAATTGCCATTGTGGGTGCCGGGCCTGCCGGATTGTCCTGTGCCTATTATCTGGCGCTGGACGGCTACACCATTACCGTCTTTGAAAAAGAGCAGAAGCTGGGCGGTATGCTCACCATGGGAATTCCCGCGTTCCGTCTGGAAAAAGATGTGGTAGCGGCAGAAATCGACATTATCCGGGAAATGGGCGTGGAATTCAAAACCGGCGTGGAAGTGGGCAAAGACGTTACCCTTGACCAGCTGCGCAGCCAGGGTTATAAAGCCTTTTATCTGGCACCGGGCGCCCAGGGCGGAAGAAAAGTGGGTATTGAGGGCGAAGACGCCGAAGGCGTCCTGTCCGGTATCGAGTTCCTGAGAAATCTGAATCAGGACGAGACCAGGAAAGTCAGCGGAAAAGCAGTAGTCGTAGGCGGCGGAAATGTGGCCATCGACGTAAGCCGGACTGCAGTACGTGCCGGAGCAGAGACCGTGCAGCAGTTCTGTCTGGAGAGTCGTCAGGAAATGCCTGCGGCAGAAGAAGAAATTATGGAGGCGGAAGAAGAACATATTGTAATTCAGAACGGCTGGGGTCCCAAACGGGTTCTGGTGGAAAATGGAAAAGTAAAAGGCATTGAGTTTAAGAAATGTATTTCCGTTTTTGATGAGAACCACAGATTCAGCCCAAAATATGACGAGAACGATGTGATGACTGTGGAAGCAGACTATGTGCTTCTTTCCGTGGGCCAGTCCATCCAGTGGGGCGGATTGCTGGATGGATCCAAAGCAGAAGTAAAAGCCAACGGCGCCATTATTGCAGATGACTTTACTTATCAGACCGGGCAGGAAGATATTTTTGCGGGAGGAGACGCTTATACCGGGCCCAGATTTGCCATTGACGCCATTGCGGCAGGAAAACAGGGAGCCATTTCCATTCATCGTTTTGTACAGAACGGCCAGAGCCTTGTATATGGACGGGACCGCCGGATTTATAAGGAACTGAACAAAGAAGCGGCAGTCATTGAGGACTTTGACAATACGCCCCGTCAGCGGCCGAATACCATTCGTTCCGAGAAAAAAGCAGAGGAGAGCTTCCGGGATTTACGGGGAACTTTTACCGAGGAACAGATGCGCAAAGAGACAGAGCGGTGCCTGGGCTGCGGCGCTACTGTTGTGGATGAATATATGTGCGTGGGCTGCGGACAATGTACCACCAAATGTAAATTTGACGCCATCAAACTGGAGCGTGTCTATGACGGTGAGGGTGTGCAATTCCTGGATATGAAGCCGGTGGTGGTAAAACAGATGGTAAAACGCCAGGGCAAAATTGCCGCCAAAAAGGTAAAAAGCGTATTCGGAGGAAAAAATTAGGCGGTTTTAGCATTTTAAGAATATATTAAATCATTCTTTAACAAACAGAAAGCAGGTGGAAAACAGTGCATGAACTGGGCGTAGTGATGCAGGTGGTGAACGTTGTGGAGAAATTTGCCAGGGAGAATCAGGTGGAAAAGATTGATACGGTGGTGCTCCAGATTGGAGAGCTCTCCTCCATGATTCCCAAATACGTGGAGGAAGTATATCCGGCGGCCGCGGACGGAACCATGTTAGAAGGGAGCCGGCTGCAGGTGGAAATTATGCCTGCCAACGGACGTTGCAACCAGTGCGGCACCGTGTTCCACCTGGTAGAACATGAGGGAGAATGCCCTCAGTGTAAGAGCGCCGACTGTGATATGCTCAGCGGCCGGGAGTTTTATATCAAGGAAATTGTGTGTTATTAAACATTCATAATTATCCCACTGCGGCGGAAAAGAAATAAATTGCCAGGGCAACCCGCCGCAGGTGGAAAATCCTTTTTATGCCTGGGGTACCGGACGTCTCCGGCGCTTCTTTCCATTTAATTCGTGCGCACCGGAACCAGGTTCCTTCCGGTCATATGCTTCATGGGTCTGAGCCAGAGGCCCGTGCTGCTCATCCCGTTCCCGCAGAAGATACAGGGGGCGTTTTTTATTTTCCAGATAATCTCTGGACAGATATTCTCCCAGAATAAATACCATCATCATCTGCAGGCTGCTCAGAAAGATGACCAGCAGGGAGATTCCGTACAGAGTTCCCATACTGTGATGGAACAGGGCCTGCTGCACCAGTGCCAGAATTCCCATGCAGCAGGAAATCAGAAACAGCAGCATACCAAGAATACCGGGAAGTTTCAAAGGTGCGGTGGAAAAGGAAAGGATTCCGTCAAAAGCATAGGAAAACAGGCTTTTCAGGTTCCACTTGGAGGTTCCGGCCGCCCGTTCCACATTCTGGAATTCCAGCCATTTTGTCTCAAATCCCACAAAGGAGAAAATGCCTTTGGTGTACCGGTTGTATTCTTTCATCTGAAGAATGGCGTCCACCATGGTGCGATTCATCATGCGGAAATCTCCGGCTCCGTCCCTCATATCCATATGGGTCATTTTCTGTATGACTTTGTAAAAGCTGCGGGAAAGGAGGCCCCGAATGGCTCCGTCCCCTTCCCGGCCCATACGCTTTCCGGCACAGCAGTCATATCCTTCCTGGCTTAATGCCTGATACATGGGAGCCAGAAGCGTGGGCGGATGCTGCAAATCCGCATCCATAATCACACAGTAATCGCCGGAGGACTGTTCCAGTCCCGCATACATGGCGGCTTCTTTTCCGAAATTCCGGGAAAAGGAGAAATAATGACAGTGCTTATCCCGGTAGCAGAGGAGACGCAGAATATCCAGTGTGTGGTCTTTGCTTCCGTCGTCAATAAAAATAAATTCATAATCCAGATTCTGGATAGCTGTTACGGATTTCAGTGTTTCCTGATAAAAGAGGGCAACTACTTCTTCTTCGTTGTAGCAGGGAACGATAATACTCAGTTTATTCATGGATTTCCTCTCCTTTCTCCGGAAGGGGCCGGGTGTTCAGATATCCGGCAGGTTTCCGGAAAATCTGGCATTTGCAGATGACATAATTGGCGGCTACCGTCACAAAGCTGACTGCAAGTTTGGACAGTACGGGATGGATTTGACAGCGCTGTATAAAAAGTATCAGAAGCAGGTTTTCCGTCAGCAAAGTCAGGAACCGGAGAGACACGAAGGAAACCAGTTCTTTTCCAATCTGATTTTCAGAACGGAATACGAATCTGCGGTTAGCTACATAGGCAAAGGATACGGCAAATATCCATGCAATGGTATTTGCGGCCAGATAATCCGCTTTAAAATGCAGCAGGGTCAGATAGACTCCATAATTAATCAGTGTGGTAGCGCCCCCTGTCAGCAGATAGCTGAACATTTCCGACAGGGAATGTTTCGAGGCGGAAGCAGTCAGCAGACGGTGGTTTTTCAGGTTAAAATACTTTTTCATCATAACTCCTCTTTTCTTATATATATTTTCCGGCAGTATGCCGGCGGCAAACAATAAAAGCGACAGGAAACTGATTACAGCGGCGGCTGTTTTTCCAGGGGGCACATAAGAAATGCTTATCTCATGAGTTCCGGCAGTCAGGGGAAATCCCACAAATCCCTGGTTGACAGAGCGGGGGGAAATCTCTTTTCCGTCTGCCCGGACCGTATAGCCCTTACGGAAAGGGAAAGAGGTTACAAAAAATCCGTCTTTCTCACAGGAGACAGTGCCCCGGAACAGAGTATGGCCCGATGTTTTTTCGGAAGAGGCAGGTACTGCGTCCGGTTTGCCCCAGTCTTCCGTATCCATAATCCAGAACTGCAAATCTGACAGAAGATACGTTCCGGAGCTCAGGGTAATATCCAGTGCATCCAGTGTCTGACTGGAAGAAATCAGCCAGGTAAACGTATGGTTCTGGTTGGGATAAGGGGCATTTTTACCGGAGAGTCTGTTCCGGATGCCGTTGATTTCCAGGGTAACCTCTCTGTTTTTGGGAGACTTTGCGCTGAAGGAACAGATAAGAATTTTATCTTTCAGAGGTTCCCGCAGAGGCAGGGTAATTTTGGTTTCCTGCTTCAGAGACAGGGAAAGTACCGTGTCGTCATCCTGTTGCTGCCAGGAGGCAGCCGATGCCTCAAACATATCAGACAGCCTTTCCACCGTCAGATCTTCCAGGGAAACCGGGGTAATCCGGGAGGTTTTCTGAAATGTTTCGGCAGTAACGGAACCCTGCAGGCTGCCGGAATTTTCTGTCCGGGAACTGTCTGCAATGGTGTATCTGGTCAGAGCTTCCAGTGTCCAGGGGAATTCCAGTCTGTCAAATTCTTCCTGAGCCATACAGGAAATACTGGTGTAGGCGACGGGAAGTACCCGGCTGTTTTCTGCAATCACCGTATGGCCTTTTCGGGCAATGGGCTCATACCCCCAGGGGATATGGGAATCCCAGGTCTGAATGTAGCGAATCCCCATCAGATAAGAAAAAAAGGGATTGGCGTCTGTCATCAGCGCCACCCGGTTACGCACCCGGATGGGATTTTTCATAATATTATAGTAAAAATCCGCATAATTACTGTCTGTGACAGAGGAATACATGGTGGTGCTTCCCATGTCCCGCAGCGGCAGTACATTTACGTTGGCATAAGGTTCTGTGAGACAGTCAAAACGGTAATTTCTGTTTAGTTCCAGCGTTTCCAGTTCTTCCTGAGAAAAAACAGCCTGCCGGTTGTCAGAAGCAGAGATAAACTGGTCGTTCTGTCCAACTGTGACGGACACAGCTGCCGGAACCAGGCAGAACAGCAGATAAAAAGGGAGCGGTTTTCTGTTTGCCGGAGATGATGTATTTTCTGCCCGACCGGGGATGACAGCTTCCGGATGTCTGCTGCCCCATAGCTTTTTTGCCAGGGCAATCACGGTGAATATCAGAGCTGTCAGCACAACGTCTGCCAGCGCTGCCTGGGGCAGTTCAAAAAAATATACCGGTATCAGACAGAGCAGGCCGCAAAACAGACTGTGGCGTTCTTTTCCGGTAAACAGCAGTTCCAATGTGCGGGTGCATAACAGCAGCAACAGAGGAACCAGAGGAATCAGTACCTTATAACGGATATAGAGAAAGCCGCTCAGTATGTAAGGGCAGATATTCCATGTCAGGCAGACCAGCAGTGTCAGGGCCAGAATTCTGGTGCTTTTCCGCCTTATACTCAGCAGCAGCGTATACAGGCAGAGAATAGTCAGCCCGCAGCCATAAGGGTGATAAAGCAAGGATTCCATGGAAAAATTCACAGAAAACAGTTCAGCAGGGGCGGCAGGAGTACCTGCGTCTTTACTGGTGGAAAGCAAATCCAGCCCCGTGGGCAGCAGCAGAATGGCACTGATTCCAATGGAAATAACAATGGAAAAAGCAAATCTCAGCCAGTATGCGATTTTGCCCTTTTCCCCTGTAATTTCTTTTTCAGAATACAGACGAAACAGGAACCAGAGCCCCACCGCCGCCAGCACTGCCGGAGCAAAATAGTAGCTGTGGAGATAAACCAGCACCAGAGAAACCACCAGAAGCCCGTGCTTTTCTTTTTCCAGCAGACGGTCCGCGCCCCGGAGGGCCAGCAGCAGAAAAGGCATATAATTTACAAACATAATCTGATGATGGGCCTGATAAAAACATGCGGCACAGGAATATAACATTCCGCCTATAAATCCGAAAAATGGGATGGACAGATGTCTGTTCAGCCAGTAATAACAGAGCACACTGCCTGCCATCAGCTCCAGAATGGCATAACCGGAAAGAATCCATCCCATGGAAACATCGGGAAGCAGAAAAGAAATCAGTACGTCCGGCCGGAGCAGTCCATAATAGGAAAAATCATAAATATTGCTGCCGGCGCCCGCCGGAGAAATATCCGGTAAAATCCGCCCTGTTTCATAAAAAATAGTCCGAAACTGTTCCGCCACAGCCAGATGCTGGCTGAACCAGTCCCCTTCGGAGCCGAAAAGAGCGCCCTCCGGCAGAACCAGCAGTACACAGATAAATGTAAATATAATCAAAAGAAGGGGATAAAAGTAAGTCCATTTATTTATTCTGTTCATAATATCCTCCCGGTAAATAACAAGTCAGCCTTATATTATGCGAGTGCCCATATTACATGTTTCTCTTACAGGAAAGATGTTTTCATGCATTAGCGTGACAGGGGCTCTCCTGTAAGACAAGGAAAAGTATAAAGTTTAAATCTTAAAAATTCATCAAAGAAAATCTTAAAGATTCTTAAGAATCTCTAAAAGAAACCAGGGATGTGATATAATCTGCGTAAAGCAATGAGCAGTGCCTGGACAGTCATGGGCAAAATGCCTGCTTGCAGGCAGATTTGACCAGAGCTGTTCAGCCAGGGCGAATGCCCGTGAACGAAGAAGCCCTGAAGACCGGCCGGGAGGAGACATAAATCATGAACACAAATGAAACATCACGCATTCTTATCGTGGATGACAATCAGGAAATCCGGGAAGTGGTAAACATTTTGCTGTCCGGAGAAGGATATGAGGCAGAAGAGGCCGCAGACGGAGCAGAAGCGCTGGAAAAAATCCGGCAAAACACCTACGACCTGGTGATACTGGACGTGATGATGCCCAATATGAACGGATATCAGACCTGTATGGAAATCCGCAAAAGCAGTAATACGCCCATTTTGTTTCTGAGCGCCAAATCCCAGGTGGAAGATAAGATGCTGGGATTTTCCAGCGGGGGAGACGATTATCTGCCCAAACCATTTTCCTGCCAGGAGCTGATGAGCAGAGTGAAAGCTCTGATTCGCAGGTATCAGATTTACAGAGGGAAAGAAGGGGCAGGAGAATTAGCCGAAGAAATCAGGGAACCGGCAAGTCAGAATGCAGAACATGTCATTACGCTGCCGGGAATCAAAATTTACGAAGACCGGCAGAAAGTCCTGCTGGAAGGAAAAGAGATTGAGCTGACAGAGATTGAATATTCCATTCTGTATCTGCTGGGGAAATACCGGGGCCAGATTTTTTCCGTGCAGCGCCTGTACGAAAGTATCTGGGAGGAAGATTATTATTACGGGGCTTCCAACACGGTAATGGTGCACATTCGGAATCTGCGGGGGAAAATCGAGAAAGACCCCCACAATCCGAAAATTATCAGAAATGTCTGGGGAAAGGGGTACCGCTGTGAGTAAAAAGAACGCGTCGGCCAGAAAAAAACATGAGAAAACAAGTATACGGGACAGAATCTTTCAGTTTCCCCGGAAAATGACAGGGAGGCTTTTTCTGCTGCTGATTCTGTGCGCAGTTCTGAGTATTTTTACTTTCCGCTATACCATGCAGCATCAGACCTGGGTGTATGTGGAACTGGTGAAACGGGGCATTACATCCTTTAATCCGGAAAAAATTGTGCAGGAAATGCAGGAGAAAGCAAAATACATATCTTTTCAGGAGACAGGAGATGAAGAACTGAGGAAACTTCTGGATGTGGAAAAATATGACGACGGCTATACCATGATAACTTTTTATGATGAGGAGAGTCTGTTCCGGTGCTACGGCATAGAGCCCGCTGTGTGGGATTCCTTTGTCAGCGATATGTTCTGGTATAATGATGTGGGTTATTACCGCGGACAGGATTACATGGGAAAACTGGAATTTCAGGATATCACAGGAGAGGTGATGATATATTCCATGCATCAGGCTCAGATCGTAGTGCCTTATTTTCTGACTGCCCTGATAATCAGCCTTCTGTTTTTCAGCCCGGTACTGATTTATGTGTGGAACAGAATGCGGTATGTTGGAAGGCTGAAAAATGAAGTGCTGGTCATGGCGGAAGGAGATCTGGAACACCCTGTCACTGTGAAAGGGAGAGACGAAATCGGCATTCTGGCCCGGAATCTGGATGAAATGCGTCTGGCGCTGGATGACAATATCCGCAGGGAACAGGAAGGAAAGAAAGCAAATCATGATTTAATAAGTTCTGTTTCCCATGATTTGAGAACACCTATGACCACATTATACGGCTATCTGGAGATTATGAGCCAGAACAGGTGCCCGGAGCAGAAACGGGAAGAATATCTGGTCAGATGTATTGAAAAGGTAGAAGAAATCCGTACTCTGTCCGATAAAATGTTTGAATACGCACTGGTATATGAGACCCGTGAGCAGACAGAACTGTCAGAAATTTATCTGGGAGACCTGCTGGAGGAACTGGAGGGACATCAGGAATTTTTACGATTGAAAGGATATCAGGTACAGACGGATTTCCAGGTGGAAGAATCTGTAAAAATTATGGGAAACCACATGTTCTTCCGACGGATGTTCAACAATCTCTTTTCCAATATTCTGAAGTATGGAGAGAGAGGAGAGCCGGTGCTTGTAAAGGCAGCTCTGGACAGGGGCAGCCTGCAGATGGTATTTTTAAACGAAAGAAGACAGCGGATGAAACAGGTGGAAAGCAACCGGATTGGACTGAAAAGCGTCCGTAAAATGGCAGAATTGCAGCATGGGAAATTTTTCATGGTGGAAGGAGAGGAGACCTTTGCGGTTACCATGGAATTTCCATTAATATAAATCAGACAATTGCGAAACTCAGTAATTATACTGATTTCATGTACAATTTCCACAATTGAAGGGTTTTGCAATTGCCTGAATATAAATGCAGAAAAGGAGCAGAGTGATGAGAGAACAGCTAACCAGAAGTGATGTAAAGAAAATAGAAGAAGAAATAGAATACCGGAAGCTGGTAGTGCGCAAAGAAGCGCTGGAAGCAGTAAAAGAAGCCAGAGCTCACGGAGATTTAAGTGAGAATTTTGAGTATCATGCGGCAAAAAAAGACAAGAACAAGAACGAGAGCAGAATCCGCTATCTGGAACGGATGCTGAAAACAGCGGTGATTGTGTCCGATTCCTCCAGAGAAGATGAGGTGGGAATCAATAATACGGTGACGGTGTACTTTGAGGAAGATGACGAAGAACAGGTATTTCGTCTGGTGACTTCCATCCGGGGCAATTCCATGAAGAACCGTATCAGCACGGAATCCCCCATTGGAAAAGCCATTCTGGGCCGCAAAGTCGGCGACAGAATCCAGATAAAAGTCAATGAAGATTACAGTTATTATATCGTGATTAAACAAATAGAAAACACAGCGGAAGAAGCCGGAGAAACCATACGCAGCTTTTAATCCCATATTTTTATTTGACAAACTGCTCAATGGCATTTTTCAGGTCTTCCAGAGCCTGGCTGTCCCCATGCTCTACAGCATCCACAATACAGTGGGAGATATGGTCTTCCAGAATCAGTTTTCCAATGTTGTTGATGGCAGAACGAACAGCAGCAATCTGTATCAGTACTTCACTGCAGTCCCTGCCGTCTTCCACCATCCGTTTTACCGCCTCCATATGGCCGATGGCACGGGACATGCGGTTCAGCACGGCCTGAGTCTGTTCGTGAGTGTGCACATGGGAATGAGACCGGTCATGAGAATGAGCCTGTTCCTGGTCATGGCTATGAGACTGGTCATGAGAATGAGCCAGGGGCTGATTTTCACTGTTCATGCAGAAATCACCTCCTTAATTCCGTACATTGTACATGAAATGCTGAAAATGGTGAGTGATACAATCCTCTGAATTTATAACTGCCAGATTTCCTCACTGGTAGAGGATACGCAGGCAGCTCCGGCGGAAAGCATGGAAATCACATCGTCTTTATCGTCTACAAGACCGCCGGTAATCACAGGCACACTGGCCATACGACAGATTTTGCTGAGAATCCGGGGCATCAGGGCAGGAAGTATCTCAATTACATCCGGCCGGACGTTCTGAAGCTGCCGTTCAATATTGGAAAGAGCCAGAGAATCAATGACGAAAAAGCGGAGTACCGTGAATAAAGATAATCTGGCCGCATATTTTATTAATCCGGGTTTGGTGGATATAATGCCGTCGGCTTCTGTGCGCTGTCTGATGAAATCCACAGCAATTTCTTTGGAAGCCAGACCGGTAATCAGGTCGATATGGATGACAGCCAGTTTGCCGGCAGCTTTTACTTTTGCCACAATTTCAGAAATATTGCAGATATCCCCGAACAGAATAAAAATAATATGGCTTTCGCAGGTCAGAGCCTTTTCCAGGCCGTCAAACGTATTTACGGCTGCAATGACATGAGAATCTTCAATTGCTTCACGATATTCTTTTTTCATAATCCCACTCCTTTTGTATCGAAAATCCGTTCATGTTCCCCGTTATCTATACCACCCGGCTTTTATTATACATGATATTGCGCGTAATAGAAAGGGGAATGCAACATATCCTTGTATATTCTCTCTCAAAAGTGTAAAATAAGAAAGAAATGTTTCGAAATATAAATCAGCGGAAAATGACGTTACAGGCTGCCGGAAGGAGGAAGCATATGGAAGAAAGATTTATGCGGACCGGACTGCTTCTTGGAGAAGCGGCGCTGGAAAAACTGGCCGGCTCCAGGGTGGCGGTTTTCGGTATCGGCGGTGTGGGCGGTTATGCGGCGGAAGCTCTGGCAAGAAGCGGCGTGGGACATCTGGAACTGACGGACAGGGACGTGGTCAGCATTTCCAATATGAACCGGCAGATTATTGCCACAACAAAAACGCTGGGAAAATATAAAACACAGGTTATGAAAGAACGGATTCTGGAAATCAATCCCAGAGCAGAGGTAACGGTCCACAATTGCTTTTTTCTGCCGGAAACAGCGGAAGAATTTGATTTCAGGGCATACGACTATGTGGTGGATGCTGTAGATACGGTAACAGCCAAAATCGAGCTGGTGATGAGAGCAGAGGAGGCCGGCGTTCCCGTCATTTCCAGTATGGGTGCAGGCAATAAGCTGGAGCCCTGGCGGTTTGAGGTGGCAGATATCTATGATACTTCTGTCTGCCCTCTGGCGCGGGTTATGCGCCGGGAACTGAAAAAGAGGGGCGTCCGGAAATTGAAGACCGTTTATTCCAGAGAGGAGCCCAGGCAGCCTCAGGTAAGGATATCCGACGAATCCGGAAAAATAATACCGGGAAGCACTGCTTTTGTGCCTCCGGCAGCGGGGCTGATACTTGCCGGAGAAGTTGTGAAAGACCTGGTTATGTAAAAAATTCTGCCAGGCGGGAATTCCGCCGGCGGCGGATGAGATTTCAGGTAATTGCGAAATTTAATAATTGTACAAGTTTCATGTACAATTCGGAAAATATTTAAAAGCAACTGTGGTAATTGTACATGAAATTTTGAAATTGGATAATTTCGCAATTGCCTGAGATGAGATTTACCGATAAGGAGAAAGATTTTATGAAGTTCATTCATATAGCAGATGTACATCTGGGGGCAAAACCGGATAAGGACAAACCCTGGGGAAAGGACCGGGAACAGCACAGCTGGCAGGCTTTTGCGGATGTGATTACCAAAGCCGGAGAAGAACAGGTGCAGCTTCTTCTGATAGCCGGAGATTTGTTTCATCGTCATCCCCTGCTGCGGGATTTAAAAGAAGTAAATTACCAGTTTTCCAGAATTCCCCAGACCCAGGTGGTCATGATAGCCGGGGAGCATGAGTATCTCAGCGATTATTCTTATTACGGCGCCTTTCCCTGGGGAGAAAATGTACATTTTCTGAAAGAAGAAAAAGTGGACTATGTGGAACTGGAGGGGCTTTGTACCAGAGTATACGGACTGAGCTATCATCACCGGAATGTTTATGAAAATCCCTTTCAGGGCATGATGCTGAAAAAGGACGATTACTGCAATATCCTTCTGGCTCATGGAGGCGACGAGGAACATATGCCCTTCCAGGTAAATGAGCTGGAACGCATGGCGTTTGACTATGTGGCTCTGGGCCATCTGCACAAACCCATGCAGATAACAGGACATAAGGCAGTGATGGCAGGGGCTTTGCAGCCGGTGGAGGCCGGCGATATGGGTGAGCATGGATATTTTATGGGAGAACTGGAAAAGGGCGCATGCAGCGTCACATTCTGTCCCATCCGTTATTGTGAATATGTTTCCATGAATCTGAAAGTAAGCGAGGAAACCACCAGGGAGGCTCTGCAGGATGTGCTGGCGGAACAGATAAGAAAAGCGCCGTCCCATCAGCTATTCCGGCTGGTGCTCACAGGTTCCGGCAATCAGGACAATTCCATTGACACAGAGGCTCTGGAGCATATGGAGCGGGTGGTTCAGGTTATGGACCGGTGCCGGCCGGATTATGATTTCCGGCAGTTGAAACAGCGGTATAAAGAACAGATTCCGGGAAGGTATATTGAGACTCTGGAGGAGCTGCCGCAGGATGAAATTACCCGAAAAGCATTATACTATGGTGTGGAGGCTTTGTTGGCAGAATGAAGATTACAGAAATTCAGATAAAAAATTTTGGAAAACTCCATAATATCAATATCCGGCCCCTTTCGGGCATTAATGTGATTTACGGGGAAAATGAAACGGGAAAATCCACCCTGCAGCAGTTTATCACGGGCATGTTGTTCGGGATAGAGAAGCAGAAGGGGCCGGGAAGCCAGAATGACAGCTACCGTCAATATGAACCCTGGAACGACAGCTCCAGTTATTCAGGCGGCCTGAAATTTACGGTAGATGGAAAACCATTTTTTCTGGAACGGAATTTTTACCATAAGGAGCCCTCTGTAAAACTGGTAAATGAGCGGGATCTGGAAGAACTTTCCGTGGAACAGGGCGACCTGGAAATGCTTCTGGGAGGCATGAAAAAGGAAACCTATGAAAACACTTTCTGTATCCGGCAGGCAGAGGTGGAAACAGACCGGGAATTCTCGGATATTCTTCAGAATTATTTTGTAAATGCATCTCTGGGGCAGGAAGGGGGCGTGGATCTGACCGGCGCCCGGAAACGGTTGAAAGCCAGACAGGAGAAAGCCAGACAGAAGCTGCAGGAGAAGAAGGAAGAACGGAAGAACCGGGAGGAAAAACTGCTGTTGGAAGAAAAACTGCTGAAAAAAGATGTGGAGCAGCTGAAAAAGCAGAAAAATGACGGTTACAAAGGTCTTATGCACAGGCCGGATGAAATCATTCCCCCGGAACATGACACCAATCAGATGGCAGAATATCTGCGGGATATCCGTCAGCAGAAACAGCAGAAGGATTATAAGATGCGTTTTGCCTTTTCTCTGTTTCTGATACTGGCGGCAGCAGGTGCAGGAATCTGGAACGGACTGGCTCACGGCCTGTTTCAGGGCGCCGCCCCTGGATGGATTATTCTGGAAGCGGCCCTGTGTATACTGTTTCTTTTGGGCTGTACGGGCATGTGGTTCTGGCATAAGAAATCCAGGAATCTGAAACTGCTGCGCAGACAGCAGGAGGAGGAAGCCAGAGAACGGAACCAGTATACCTCCATGGAGCGGGAACAGCAGCGGTACAAAGAGCAGCAGGAAAAGCAGGCCCGGAAACAGGCGGTGGAAGAACTGCTGCAAATCCAGCTTCTGGAAAAACAGGCGGAGCTGATGAATCTGCAGGAAGAACGGCGGGAATGGAGGATTCCCTCAGAAGAAGAGCAGGAGTATGAACGTCAGGTTCGGGCATATGAGCTGGCGCTCCGGACGCTGGAACAACTGTCTCAGGAGACGTATCAGGATACCAGAGCCAGGATGGAGCAGGAAATGTCTGAAATTCTGTCTGAGCTGACCAACGGGACATACAGAAAAATCGGTATG
The DNA here is from genome assembly GCA_036941025.1 of Lachnospiraceae bacterium JLR.KK002. Taxonomy (NCBI): domain Bacteria; kingdom Bacillati; phylum Bacillota; class Clostridia; order Lachnospirales; family Lachnospiraceae; species Lachnospiraceae bacterium JLR.KK002. Next base: position 3,055,972 of record JAYMNP010000001.1, on the reverse strand, counting down.
GACGCTCAGATGAACCTGGTGGCCACAGCGGGAAAACGCAGGCTGTATCCCTGGCAGCTCAGCCGGGGAACCATGGAGCAGATGTACGTGGCGCTGCGGATGGGAGCAGGAGGATTTCTGACCAGAGAGGAGTCCATGCCGGTGCTGCTGGACGAGGTATTTGCAGCTTTTGATGAAAAACGTCTGGAAGGGGCCATGAAATGGCTGGGAAGGCAGAATGGACAGATTTTCCTGTTCACCTGTCAGAAACGTGAAATGGAGATTTTGGAACGGCAGGGAATCCCTTTTGGAAAAATTATGCTGAGCAGATAAAGACAGAAAACAGGACAGACTATGAGTAAAAAGAAGAAAAAAAAGAAGAAATACCGTGTATTCTGGTTTTTTGCAAAACTCCAGATGCTGCTGCTTCTGCTGGTGGCAGGGGCTATGGCCTGGTATTATTACGGTGGCTATGCCCGGAAGGTGAGCGCATTGCAGCAGGAAGCCAGAATGCTTGTGCAGAAATCCAGCGAAGCTACTTTCCGCTCCGTACAGACCAGTCTGGTGTACGATACCAACGGAAAGCTGATTTCCACACTTAAGGGTGAAAAGGACGTATATTATCTGGAATATGAAGAGATTCCGGCTTATGCGGTGGCGGCCATGATCAGCATTGAAGACAAGAAATTTTACCGCCATAACGGTATTGACGTAAAAGCCATTATGCGGGCGGCCAAAGCCATGATAGAAAACGGAGAGGTAACCCAGGGAGGAAGTACCATTACCCAGCAGCTTTCCAAACTGATTTTTCTGACCCAGGAGCGCACCTGGGAACGTAAGATAGAGGAAATGTTCATTGCGGTGGGCCTGGAAAAGGTGTACAGCAAGGATAAAATTATGGAATTTTATCTGAATAACGTATATTTTGGAAATGGCTATTACGGAATACAGGCGGCCGGCAGAGGGTATTTTAATAAGGACGCCAGGGATCTTTCCCTGTCTCAGATTGCTTTTCTGTGCGCCATTCCCAACAATCCCAGCCTGTATGACCCGGTGACCAATATAGATAATACCATGAAGCGGCGGGACAGGATTCTGCACCAGATGTTAGAGGACGGGAAAATCAGCCAGACCACCTGTCAGCAGGCCAGGACGGAACCAATTACCCTGAACCGGCCGGAAAAGACGAAAAACGACTATGTGGAAACCTACACATACCACTGTGCCATCCGGGCGCTCATGCAGCAGCAGGGCTTTAAATTCCGGACGGAATTTTCCTCGGAGGAGGAAAAGGCAAAATATAAGGAAGAATACGACGCGCTGTACGGGGAATGCCAGAAGAATCTCTATACGGAAGGGTACCGGATTTATACTTCCATTGATCTGGATATGCAGCAGCAGCTTCAGGATGCGGTGGATAACGGACTGGCAGAATTTACGGAGCAGAACGAAGAAGGCATTTATGCATTGCAGGGCTCTGCTGTGTGCATTGACAATCATACAGGCTTTGTAAAAGCCATTGTGGGCGGAAGAAACCAGAACCTGCCCGGCTATACTCTGAACCGGGCGTATCAGAGCTTCCGGCAGCCGGGCAGCGCCATCAAACCTCTGATTGTGTATACGCCGGCTTTGGAGGGAAAGTACACTCCTGACACCATCGTGCAGGATGTCAGGACCGAGGAAGGCCCTTCCAATTCCAGCGGTTATTATGACGGGGATATTACCCTGCGGTATGCGGTGCAGACTTCCAAAAACACTGTGGCCTGGAACCTGCTGGAAGAAATAACTCCCCAGGAGGGGCTTTCCTATCTGAAAGAAATGAAGTTTTCCAGACTGGATGCCAAAGACAATCAGCCAGCCAGTGCGCTGGGAGGATTTACCAACGGGGTATCCGCGGTGGAGATGGCCTCCGGCTATGCCACCCTGGTTCACGACGGCAAATTCCGGGAGCCCACCTGTATTACAAGAATTACCGATGCGGAAGATAATGTGATTCTGGAGACGGAAACGGAAGAAGTGGACGTCTATAAAATGAACGCGGCCCGTATGATGACGGATATGCTGGTGTCTGTGATACAGGAGGGGACCGGCAGGGGCCTTGCACTGAGCAATATGCCCTCTGCCGGAAAGACCGGAACCACCAACGACAACAAAGACGGATGGTTCGTGGGCTATACCAGCTATTATACCACCAGTGTGTGGGTGGGATATGATATGCCGCGGGAGCTGCCGGGGCTGTCCGGAGCCAGCTATCCGGGAAGTATCTGGCACACCTTTATGGAACAGGTGCACCAGGGGCTGGAACCGGTGGAATTCCTGCCCTATATAGACGAGAGCAGGGCCCCTCTGGATAACGAGGAATATCTGGAAAGCCTGCAGAATGAGATGGAAGATACGGGCGAGGGGCCGGAGGATTTGCAGGAAGGAGCGGGGGAATAAGAGCAGGGATGCAGCATGTAGTTTGTATATATTATATGGTGTGACACGGATGGTCTGGATACCATATAATATATACAATGTCTGTGTTGGCAGTATATTGAAAAATCATACCGTATACCCAAATAGTTTGCATAAATTATAGAAACAATAAATACACATTATACTAAAAGTATGAAAAATCCGTAAAGAATCGGTAAATCAAAAGATTCTTTACGGATTTTTCAGCCTACAGATTCTCGTTTTTCAGCACATCAATGGTATTCCCTTTTTTTATCCTGCTCATGGAGTAAAGCATGGTCACAAACACCACCAGGAACACGCTGCCCACTGCGATGGCAATGCTGTACCAGGGAATGTAGAAGCTGGTGTTCAGTCCGTTGGAGATGGTATGGTAAATGTACCAGGTCACAAGGAAGGACACCGGAAGCCCGTAGAGCAGCCCCTTAAACCCGTAGAGCAGACATTCAAAGTTCATCATTTTCTGAAATCCTTTCGGGGTCATGCCCACCGATTTCAGCATGGCAAACTCCCGCCGCCGCAGATTGATATTGGTGGAAATGGTGTTAAATACGTTTGCCGCCGCAATCAGGGAAATCAGTGTGATAAACCCAAAGGCAAATACATTTACAACAGTCATCATGGCCCGGTCGCTTTCCACGCTGGCTGCATAGTCGTACAGACCGTCTGTGGGAAGGCCTCTGGAAATCAGGAGACTGCGCATGGCTTCGTAAGTTTCCGCGTGATTTTCGCACTGGAAATACAGAGTTCTGGTGACATGTTCGCCGGGCGGAGTTCCGGGAAGGTTCCAGTATTCCGTGTCAGGCTCCAGAGCGGAAAATACATCATCCATAAGGCTGTAAGGATAGAACAGCCGGGGATAATCATTCCCGGAGGCAAATAATGCGGGGGCCTGCGTTGCAGTGGCTCCTATGGCAAGGGGAATGGTCAGGCAGCTTTCTTCCAGTGAAAATGTCTCGGTTGTCTCGTTGTAATAGTTCCAGCTTCTGCACTGAAGTTCTCCGGTAGCCGAATCAGTGGTCAGATAAGCGGAATCATAATCTTCCATCTGGCGTATCAGGTGCAGATTTATACTGGCATGCCCGGAGTCGGAGAACAGGGAATGGCTGTAATATTTTCCGTCGTGGCCATTGTATTCCACCAGGGAATCCACAGCTACAGCAGCAGGTTTTTCCCCGTTAAAATAAGGGGCTTCCGGCAGATTCTGCTCTTTCAGGTAACTGCGAAATAAGTCATCCTCCAGGAAAATCAGTTTAAATTCGGTCAGCAGGGGTGCAGATTCCAGCCAGGTTTCGCCCCGCTGGGCAGCAGTCATTTTTCGGTATTCCCGGTATTCTTTGCTGACGGCAGCAGCGGGCAGGGAACAGGTGAAGTACAGCTCGCTGCTGTAAAAGGCAGAATTTATATTATTTATTTCCTTCATCTCGGAGATAAGGGTATCTTCCGAATAGCCGGATTCCGGGTGAAGCCGGTAAATAATATCATAGCTGGAATCGGAAAGCACAGCCCTTATGGAATCGGTGAGATAACTGCACCAGCTACTGGCGGATATAAACAGCGCAATGCTTAAAAACAGGGAAATTACCGTGGCACGGTACTTCTTCCGGTTGCGTTTGTAATTTTTGGCTGCCAGCATTCCCTCAAAACCAAACAGTTTTTCCGTAAGCCGGGAGGTTTTAACCTTGCCGGGACGGATGGAAATATCACCGGTCTGGCGGATGGAATCAATGGCTGATTTCTTTACGGCCCGTTTTACAGGAATCCAGGCGGAAATCAGTATGGTCAGCATGGAAATGCCGATGGCAAGGGCAAGGGCCGGGAAGGACGGATGCAGTTCCAGTGAAACTTCTCCGGCCGGTCCCAGTGCCTGGATAAACCGGGCAGCTTCGTATCCGTATCTGCCGGCGTCGGGAATACCCAGGACGCTGGCAATCATGTCTTTTGTGAAAAAGAAAGTGACGCCGATACCCAAAAGCCCTGACAGGATACCCAGGGGAATACCGATACAGCTTAAAAACAATGCCTCAAATAATACGCTTCCCGTCAGCTGTTTTCGGGTGGCTCCGATGGAGGCCAGCAGTCCGAACTGTCTGGTGCGTTCACTGACGGAGATGGAAAATGCATTGTAAATCAGTGAAATGGAGCCAAACATGATAATGGCAATCAAAATCCCGGCCAGTCCGAACAGAACACTGTTATACCGGCTTTCTCCGGAATATCCATACAGGCGCAGCAGACTATAGTTAGCCTCGAAACCGAACAGTTCGGATTCCAGTTTTCCGCAAAGGCCGTTCAGAACGGACATGGAATTTTTGCCGGAGACGGTGCGCACATAAGAGGTATAAAGGTGCTGGCTGTCTCCTTCTCCGATAGTCAGAGCTGTGTAAGCAGGAGCGGCGTAATCCTCAAAAGAGGGACGTTCATAAAATCCCACTACCGTGTAAGTTCTGGCTTCACCGGGAATCAGTTCTTCGGAGACAGGACTGTTCTCCCCGTCATCCTGGCTGCTTTCCGACAATTCTTCGCTGACAGGGTTCAGATACATGGTATGGTTGGTCAGTATATCCCCGTTGTCGGCCCTGCGGATTCCAGGTTCCAGATCAAGCCTGTCGTTTAATTTATACTGTATGCCTCCGTTGGCGTACAGGTGATTGGGAATCAGCAGTTCGCTGCTGTTTTCCGGCATTCTTCCTTCGGTAAGATGTATGGGCATCAGTTCGGTAAAATCATCCTGTATGCCGAAAATGCCAAGAAAGGGTTTTGATTCATTGGTGCAGTCCTTCAGTTCCGAGTATCCCAGCAGTTCCAGGGATACGGCCTGGCTCACCTGTTTATCTGAGCGGAGGGTTTCCGCGTCTTTTGCGGAAATATCCGAGAAAGCGCCGTACCAGCTTCCGTCCTCGTAAATGGCGGACTGTATCAGACAGTGCCTCAGGGAGGAAATACTGATGGTGGTGGCGGAGAACATGGCCGCCGAGAGTATAATCCCCACAATGGTAACAAGTGTCCTGGTACGGTTTTCTCTGAGATTCTTTATGGTGACTTTCTGGAAAATGTTCATGGACAGATCACCTCATCTCTGATAATCTTCCCGTCTTCCAGAGCGATGATACGGTCAGCCTGGAGGGCAATATTTTCATCGTGGGTGATGACGATTAAAGTCTGTTTATAGGCTTTGTTGGAATATTTCAGCAGTTCCACAATTTCCTGGCTGTTTTTGGAATCCAGGTTGCCGGTGGGTTCGTCAGCCAGAACCACCGCCGGGGCGTTCATCAGTGCTCTGCCGATGGAGACCCGCTGCTGCTGGCCGCCGGATAACTGGTTCGGAAGGTGCCCTTCCCGGCCCTTCAGGGACAGGATATTCAGAAGTTCCTCCAGACGCTGCTCATTTACCTGCCGGCTGTCCATCAGCACCGGAAGAGTCATATTTTCCATTACGTTCAGTACGGGAATTAAATTATAGAACTGGTAAATCAGCCCCACCTGACGTCTGCGGAAAACGGCAAGCTGGCTCTCGCTCCGGGCATAGACGTCGGTTCCTTCCATAAAGACCTTGCCGGAGGTGGGAACGTCCACGCCGCCCAGCACATGCAGTAAGGTGGATTTGCCGGAGCCGGAGGGGCCGATGATGGAGAGAAATTCTCCTTTCCGGACGGAAAAAGACACGTCGTCCAGCGCTTTCACCTGATTCTCTCCGGAGCCGTAGATTTTCGTTAAATGTTCTGCTTTTAAAATTTCCATAACAATTCGCTCCTTTTTCTGGTTTCTGAATTTTATTCTAACCAGGCCCGGTGACAGGGCAGTGACTTCCCTGTGACAAAACTGTCATAATTGAAAAGAAGTATTGTCAGGAAATTTACGGATGCCGGAGATATAATTTTATCACAAACCGGGCGCCGCCTTCCGGACGGTTTTCAGCTTTCAGGGTACCGTTTTGCTGAAGGATAATCATACGGGACAGAGCCAGGCCTATGCCCACGCTCTGAAGAGAAGCATTTTTCCCTTTATAGAATCGTTCAAAGAGATGGGGCAGATCCTCAGGGGCAAATCCCTCCCCATTATCCTCAATGATAATTTCCGTAAAAATGGCATTTTCAGAAAAGGCTGCCTGTATACAGCCTCCGGAGGGGGTATGTTCCATGCAGTTTTTCAGAATATTCAGGACAGCTTCCTGGGACCAGGAAAAATCCCCGGTGAACTGAGCCTGGGAATCTCCCTGAAGAGTTAAAGTCTGCTCCCGCAGCTCCATGGGAATCATCAGAGGTTCCGCCGCCTGGCGAATCAGTGTTTCCACATTTACGGAGGTCTGCTGGAGACGGATGGTTCCCGCATCCATTTTTGACATTTTAAGCAAAGATTCCACCAGCCAGTCAATACGGGAAAGAAGCTGCATAAGTTCCTGTAACAGTTCTTTTCTGCGGGCAGCCGGCAAATCCGGCTCCATCAGCAGGGAAAGAATCAGGTTGGAGGAAGTCAGGGGAGAACGAATCTGATGGGAAATGTCAGCCATGGAATCTGCCAGGAATTTTTTGTCGTCGGCCAGAGCGGCAGCCTGCTCGCTGAGACGCAGAGTCATTTTGGACAGTTCATTTTCCAGAATGGACAGTTCTCCTTCCCGGTATTTTTCAAAATGAATGGGAATCTGGTTGTGGAGCATATCGTCGATTTCATGGACAAGCTGTTCCAGCCTGCGGTATCTGCGCCAGGTAATCCAGTAGTGGGAAAAAATAAAAAGAAGGGCAAAAACCATCAGCAGAATTCCGGTATGGGCAGGAAACAGAGTATTCAGACACAGGGCCGAAAGGAGCAGAAAAAGATACCAGAACAGACTCAGCCTGATTTCAGGATTTCGAAAGAATTTCATAAGGTAACCTCCCGTGATGAAATTTATTCCCGCGGGCAATGAGCCATGCGGCCGCCGCAAGAGGATGCGCAGCTCGCGGAGATGAAGTTTATTGCCATGCAATCCGCTTGCGCGCGGAGAATGCGCACAGCGCATTCTTTTTTATGTGAATATCAGTCTCCCATTTTATAGCCCATACCCCGGATGGTTTTAATCAGCACGGGATTTTGCGGGTCTTCTTCGATTTTTTCCCGCAGCCGCTTGATATATACCGTAAGAGTGTTGTCGTTGACAAATTCTCCCGCCATATCCCAGAGGGCGTCCAGAAGCCGGGAGCGGGAAAGAACAATGTCCTTATTATTCATAAAATACAGCAAAAGCCGGTATTCCAGGGCGGATAGCTGAAGTTCCTGTCCGTCTTTGGATACGGTGCCCCGACTTACATCCACCGTCAGATTCCGGTATTCCAGCAGGGTGTTTGTCTTGCCGTAGCGGCGCATAATATTGTGGATACGGGAAACCAGCTCCCGTGGCCGGAAAGGTTTGGCAATGTAGTCGTCGGCTCCCAAATCCAGGCCTGTGACAACGCTGTATTCATCTCCGGAGGCAGTCAGGAAGATTACAGGCAGGCCGGTGGTGGATTTCACTGCCCGGCAGACAGCAAAGCCGTTGCCTTCCGCCAGGGAAACATCCAGCAGTATTAAATCAAAATCGGCGGCGGATTCCTCAAGCAAAGCCAGAGCCCTGGTCTGACCATCCACCGATGTGATGGCAAAGCCCTCTTTCTGCAGGAATTCTGTCAGGTTGGTCACAATGCTCTTGTCGTCTTCCACTAATAAGATATGAGTCATGGGGTATCATCTCCGTCAGTTTGTGTCCCCCTATTGCATTTGCAGCAGGGGTATAGTATAACTATAATATAAAAACAGCGGAGGTGCAATATGGTTGTCGTACAAATTTGCATGGCTGCCGTCTGCGCGTTACTGTTCACACGGTACCGTGCACTACGCTGCACGCTGCCCCGCTGGAATATACAGGATAAAGGAGAGGTCTGGCATGAAAAAATATGGTTTTGGCGTGGATATCGGGGGAACTACCTGCAAAATAGGTTTATTTGAAACCACAGGAAGCCTTGTGGATAAATGGGAAATTCCCACGGATACCCGTGAGGAAGGGAAAAACATCCTTCCGGATATCGCTGCTTCCCTTCAGGAAAAAATGGCGGAAAAAAAGATTGGAAAAGAAGAAATCGAGGGAATCGGCATTGGACTTCCAGGCCCGGTACAGCCGGACGGAAGCGTACCCTTGTGTGTAAATCTCGGATGGAAAAATAAAAACATACCGGAAGAAATGGGAAGCCTGATGGAAGGCGTTCCGGTAAAGGCAGGAAACGACGCCAATGTGGCGGCCCTGGGAGAAATGTGGCAGGGGGGCGGCAAAGGCAATAAAAGTCTGGTTATGGTAACTCTCGGCACCGGCGTGGGCGGCGGCATTATTATTGATGAGAAAATTGTGGCGGGAGCCCACGGAGCAGGCGGAGAAATCGGACACATTACGGTAAATCCCCATGAAAACATTTCCTGTAACTGCGGCAGAAAGGGATGTCTGGAGCAGTACTGTTCCGCAACAGGGATTACCCGCCTTGCCAGGGAGAGTCTGGCAGAGAGCCATGAAACATCTCTTCTGGACCACGTCCGGGAAGTTTCTGCCAAAGCTGTGTTTGACGCATACAAAGAGCATGATAAACTGGCGGAGAAAATTGTGGAGAAATTTGCCCGGCTGCTGGGAAGGGCCCTGAGCAATATTGCCTGTGTGGCAGACCCGGAGATTTTTGTAATCGGGGGCGGCGTGTCCAAAGCAGGAGAAGTTCTGCTGGAAGCTGTGGAACAGTATTTTAAGGAATTCGCATTCCCCTCCTGCGCAGATACGAAATTTGCCCTGGCTTCCCTGGGAAATGACGCGGGGATGTACGGATGTATGAGGCTGATTCTGGAATAGGGAATAGCAGATTTGAAGCTGAAATGAGCGACAGAAAAGTGGGATAAAATGAATACTGATAAGGGAAACAGGACAAAAGAATTAAATTCCGTGATACCGGAAGAAATCAGGAAGAAAATATGGGAAAGCGGGGCCGCGGAAGAACATTTTCAGCAGGTATACAGAGTTGCGAAATGGGGAAAATTAGAGGAAAAAGCCTTTGTCAGCACTTATGAGGAAGTTTTGGAAGGAATGATACCGAATCGCTATTCAGAAGAAGAGATTGGGACATATTCGACTTCGGTATACACCAGCAGAAAGAATTGTGATAAATTTATTAATTGCCTGAAACGAAGTGTAAGATTGCGGACGCAGTATCCCCATCCGGTATTGCTTACCGGAAGCACATCTCATGGACTGGTACAGAGGACATCTGAGAGGATTTCTGACTATTCAGATTCAACACATATTGACTGGTGGATTTTTGAAGGGGCCCTGAAGAAAGCTGTCAGAAATTTCAGAATTTGTGAGGAGAGTGATTAATGAAAGCATATTTTAAAAATGTTTTGGAAATTGGAGATCTGAGTTTGGATAAAGTGCTTTTTGAATTCGAAAAGCTGCCCATAATTTTTGTGTGCCGGGACAGGGAAGAATTTTATTATTTTTGTCTGTGCACGGATATGATTATAGACAATACATGGATGCTCACAAAAGTGAGCAGAGGTTTACTGCTGAAATTATTGGATAATGAGATTTCCATACTGGATATATTTAAAATGTCCGGCAATGAGGTAATCATTATTAATCAACATGGAGAAAATATATCCTGCGAAAAGAAAAAATTTCAGGATATACCGGAAGATGAATTGCCGGAGGAAAATGAAAAGCTGGAGAATCCCTGTCTCGCAGATTACAGAGAAAGACTTCAGGACGAAATGTATAAAAAGAAGTCAGTGATCTGTGAATATGAAGGAAAAGTATCTGATCTGGTACAGGATCTTATGATTTTCGGTTTTGAAACGGGAGTGCAGGAACATGAGGGATGTATGAAAACATTTCACTTCAGAAATACAATAGTGGAGAACAGAGAGAAGTAACAGCAATATTATTTATAAATTTCCGGGTATGAATCGAAAACAATTTTGCTTTGTCGAACCGATAAAAGATGATATTTATTATTTTGATATAATGAGCGGCGAAGAGGATAAATACAAAAAAAGAAATTTGAAATTTCAGGAAAAATCCTTTTTTATTGAGTCTGTGGAAAGTGCAGGAGTCTGAGAATGAGAGTGAAATGTGAAGATATATCGCTTATAGATATGAAATTTACGAAAAAAGCAGACAGGGAACCGGGAAAACACGATATCCCTGTCTGTTTGGAACCTGAATATGCAATGAGCAGTGAACCGAATGATAAAGCGGCAAAGCTAATGATAAGATTTAAGGTTGGAGAACCGGAAAATGAGAGCCTGCCCTTTTATTTTTCTCTGAAGCTGGCAGGTATTTTCAGTTGGGATGATTTAACAGAGAAAGAGGCAGAGAAAGAAATTATATCAGAGGGTGCTGAACTGCTGCTGTCATTTGCAAGGACTTCTCTCTATGATATAATGGGTAAAGCCGGATTAAAGCAGATTATTCTTCCGATAGAGCATTTTGGGAAAGATGATATTTTTTCAGATGAATTATGATATTATCATACAGACAGGAATGAAAATCCTGTTTATATCTTATAAGATATAAACAATTATGCGCAGCTCGCGGAAATTGAAGTTTATTGCTGCGCAATCCGCGCGCGGAGAATGCGCTGCGCACATTCTTTTTTATCTTACAGGAAATACCATGTCACGCTAACGCGTGAAAGTATTTCCTGTAAGACAAAACTATTTCTTCAATGGTCTTGCAATCATCACAATATTGCTTTCTTTTCTGTAATACCGCAGGGGTTTTTCCAGTCGGTAACCATCTCCGTAATACATGGAAACATGATAAATATTCCGGTATCTTCCGTTTCCTCTTCCGGGTGACCGATAGAAAATCAAATCTCCGGGCACCAGTCTGGAAGCATCAAGGCCCTTGTAGGAAATGACTTTTCCGGTGCGCTCCATATGGGCAGCCATGGAAGCGGCAGTAGGAGCCCAGGAAGGGGTGCCGCCCAGAAGTTTTGCATCGCAGTTATAAGCCCGGAATACCAGAGCGCTGCAGTCGTAATAGCCTGCCGACATCCGGCGGGCCTGGCTGTAAGAAGAACTGTTGATGATTTTATAGCCTTTCTTACATGCCTGCAGGGCGCGTTTGGAGGCAACGCTTACATGAAGGGTAAAGGTGTTGCCGTCTGCGGTAATCAGAATATCGGTATTTCCGGAGGCGCGGGGTGTGAGAACTCCGGATTTGCTTACTTTCACGATGGACTTTTTCTGAGATTTATATGTAATTTTACTTTTGGAAGAAATTCCGCTCAGTTTTATTTTTGATTTTTTTCCAACGGTCAGGGTCTGATTTGTCTTTTCAAGCTGAGGGTTGGTAATAATCAGCTCATGGTTAATCGTCTTGCCGTCCACGGTGACAGAAACGGTGGTTTTCCCGGTGGAAGTCCCGGCAGTCAGAGTACCGTCCTGGTCGATGGAGGCAAGAGAAGGCTTTTTTATCTTCCATTTTACACTGCTGTAGGGAGTGGTTCCGGTTAATTTCAGCCGCTGTGTTTTCCCGATGGACAATACGGTGGCCGAAGTTTGCAGCCGTGGATTTGAAATCCTTACGGTAGTGGGAAATTCAGCGGAGGTGCCGTCAGAGTAATTTACCGTGGCTGTGATTTCCGCTTTTCCTGTCTTTTCTCCGGTTACGGTTCCATTGGAAGGATGAACCTGGGCCACTTCCGGGTCAGAGGAAGCCCACCTGGTAGCCTCGACGGAAAGACCGGGTTTCTCAATGTTTTCCAGTTTCAGATCTTCCTGGGCATGTACTGCCAGAGCAATCTGCTGCTGGGCAATGCCGTTTTCAATTACCGTTATCTCGCAGGTGCGTTTGCAGGTCACTTTCTGTTCGCCTGTATCTGTGGTGCAGACCGCATTCAGTGTAACGGTTCCCGGATGTTTTGCGGTGACTTTGCATTTGTTTCCGGAAGCGGAAATATCTGCCACATCCCCGGAAGAACCTGAGAGCTGGAAGGAAACGGAATCTTTTTCGGAAATATTGCTCAGATAAAAGGTGGCGCTGTTTCCCTGCACCAGTGTCTGGGAGGTACGGTTCAGCTCATGGTCATTTTTAATGACTGTTACCTGGCATTCCGCCTTTGCGCCCGGAACGGAGGCGGTAATCGTAACGGTACCGGAGGATTTGCCGGTAATGCCCCCCTGGCTGTCCACAGCGGCAATTTTAGAATCAGAAGATTTCCATCTGACCTGGCCGGAAGGGCGGGCGGTGGTTTTCAGCCGGTATGTGCTTTCCTCGAATAAGGTAACAGAAGTTTTTTTAAACTGTACGGAGGGCTGCCGGACGGTAACCTGGCAGCTTTTTTCCATGCCGTTGCAGGAAGCGGTAATGGTGGCGGTGCCTGTTTTTTTCGGGATGAGCTTTCCCCTGTAATTGACAGAAAGTATTTTCCGGTCGGAGGTTGTCCAGGTAATTTTGCCTTCCGGAACTGCGGTTGCCTCCAGATAAACAGGATTATGTAAATAGACCGTAGCCTTTGATTTTAAATTCAGAGTCTGAGAATTTTTACGTCCGCGGGGATTGGCGGTAATAACTGTGAATGGAGCGGTTTCCTGAGAGGAATCAGATGTAACAGCAGTCTCCTGAGATGAAAGGGAAGTTTCCTGAGATGGAATGGAAGCTGCCAGGGAAGTAACAGGTGTTTCCAGCAGAAGCAGGCAGCCCAGGGCAAATGCAAAAAACTTTTGAAATTTCATTGGTAAATGCCTCCTGTGTGTTTCATTAATTTATCCGATGCAGTGGAAATTTGTAGCTTTACGTATAATAATAATCCCTTTTTCTCTGAGTTTCAAGATGGCAGAAAAAAATTTTACATTTTTATTACAAAATTGTGGACGGAATGGTATAATTTGCCATGAGAATGCCTGAGAGCAGAGGTTACAATTATTAAAATGGAAAGGATGAAGAGTATGGCAGGAATGAATCCCACACAGATGTTTCAGCTGATGGGGGCGTGGCAGAAATTTACTGCAAATCACCCCAAATTTCCCAAATTTATCAAGGCAGTTGCCGCAGAAGGCGTCAGGGAGGATACCCTGATTGAAGTGAATATCACCACGCCGGAAGGCAAAACCTACTGCTCCAACCTGAAAATTACCCAGTCAGATCTGGAGCTGTTCCGGCAGATGAAAGATATCACATAATTTTCCGGGTTTATCAGTCCTCCGAATCGGGCCGTGAGGTTCTGTTTACCAGATAAATTCCGATACAGACCAGAATCAGTGCCAGCAGGCTCTGAATTCCGGAGGCCTGTCCGGTTTCTCCCAGTAGCAGCGCCGACAGCAGCACGCCGAATACCGGATTCATAAAACCGAAGACAGCCACTCTGGAAACAGGGTTGTATTTCAGCAGAATCCCCCACAGAGAATAGGCCAGAGCAGACACCAGCGCCAGATAGCAGAGCATTCCCATTCCGGAAGGGGAAATACGTTCCAGGCGTCCTCCCATGGCGCTGCCGCAGAGAATCATGGTGATTCCGCCGGCGAAAAACTGCCAGCCGCTTAACAGTACCGGGTGTTCTGTCTCAGAATACCGCTTTAAAAATACTGAGGAGAGGGCATAGGCAATGGTGGAAAGAAAGATAAATCCTTCTCCCCGCAGACTCATGTTCATATCCAGGCCGGAGCCGGTAAGATTGACAAGTACCACCCCTGCAAATCCCGTCAGGCATCCGGCAATTTTAAGGCCGCTTAAGGTTTCCTGATGGAAGATAAGGCTTGCAACCAAAATGGCCACGAACACGTTCATACCCTCGATAATGGAGGCTTTTACTCCGGTGGTATGTGCCAGACCGATATAGAAAAACAGATATTGAATGACCGTCTGCAGCAGGCTGAGCCGGATAATTTTGCCGGCGGTTCCGGCTGTTTTGGGCAGCAGCGGTTTCCGGTTCAGAAGGCTGCCCAAAAGGATGGTAAGGACGCCTGCCAGGGTGAACCGGTATCCCGCAAACAGAATCTGAGCCGGCGTGTCAGAGGCTTTAATCTGAAACAGTTCGTATCCGATTTTAATACATGGAAATGCACTTCCCCACAGGGCGCAGCATATCAGTGCGCCTGTCTGGACCACAAATGTTTTCTGCAGCCAGTGTTCTGTCTTTTTCATAATTTTCCTCGCTTTTTGTATGTTCCGGCAGTAATTCGGAACTTTCTGTACCTTTATGGCACATTCGCAGTTCAGGTTCAATGATTATAGCTTACCGGATTTTTCAGGTAATTTCAAGAGAGAAGAAAAGCGGAATATGCTTGAATTTACATTGGAGAAATGATAGTATGAAACCAGAAAGGTACAGGTGATAGTATGAAAAGTGCATTAAAAGAACCAGGAACACGCAGAGTTTTAAATGAAGGAATAAATGAGACCAGGAAGGAAATCGTTCTCAGAATGCTGCGGGACGGAGCATTGTCTGTTGAAAAAATTGCGGAATATACAGGGCTGGATGTTGCGCAGGTAGAACAGCTTGCAAAGCTTTAAGAAGTACAGGAAACGCGGTATTTGGAAAGGAGAACAAAAATGTATCGGTTTACGGAGGACTGCTTAACAGGGATTGGGCAGATTGATGAGGAACATGAGAGGCTGTTTGAACTGATTAACCGCACCATGGAACTGCTGCAAAATCAGATACTTCAGGATAAATATCATCAGGTTATGGAAGTAATTGAAGAACTGAAAAATTATGCGGATACCCATTTTGCCAATGAGGAAGCCTATATGGCAGCCATCAATGACCCGGAACTTACGATTCAGAAAAAACAGCATATGGCATTCCGGGAGAAAATTGATGTGCTGGATTTCTCCAGTATTGATGAACTGGAAAATCAGCATGAGACTCTGGAGGAACTGCTGCAGTATCTGACCCGCTGGCTCTATCAGCATATTTTAAGCAGCGATATTATGATTGGAAAAATGCCTTCCGTGGAAGAATGGAAGACAGCGGATAATCCATGTGTATTTACGGAAAAATACATGACGGGAATTCCCCTGATTGACGGAGAGCATGAAACACTGTTTGAGATTATCGGGGAGGCAAACGAACTGGTGAAAGCGGAACTTCTCCACGATAAATACGACAGAATTGTGGAAATTCTGGGGAAATTAAGAGATTATACCAATGAGCATTTCCAGGATGAGGAAGAATATATGGAAGGCATTGGTTATCCGGGACTGCCCGCCCAGAAAATGGCCCACAAGGCTTTTGTGACGAAACTGGAGGAAATAGATCTGGAACAGATTGACCAGAATCAGCAGGAATATCTGGAGGAACTGATGGAATTCCTGTTTGGCTGGCTGTCCAATCATATTCTGAAGTCAGATAAGCTGATTGCAGAGCATAAAGGGAGGGAATGAGCCATGGAAACACAGGCATTCGGACTGAATCAGAAGGGGAAAAAGACTTTTCTGTACATACTGGAAAATAAAAATCATATGAAGATAAAAGTTTCAGACCACGGAGCCACTCTGGTGTCTGTTTTTGTACCGGACAGAAAGGGAGTGTTCCGGGATGTGGTTCTGGGCTATGATTCCGCCGCCGAATATGAGAACCATACCTGTTATTTCGGCGCTTCCGTGGGCAGGAACTGCAACCGGATTGAGGGGGCTCAGGTGGTAATAGACGGGGCAGCCTGCACCATTCCTGTGGACGAAAGGGGAATCAGCCTGCACAGCGCTCCCAACGGGTTTGAGCGGGCCCTCTGGAAGGTGAAAGAATCCTCGGCGAACCGTATTACCTTTGCCCATCTCAGTACCGAAGAAGAACAGGGATTTCCGGGAAATCTGGAAGTGGAGATTACCTATACGCTGACTGACGATAACGCGGTGGAAATCAGTTATCGGGGGAAATCAGATAAATCCACAATTATGAATTTTACTAACCATTCTTATTTTAACCTGGGAGGCCATGACAGCGGGCCCGTTTTGAATCAGAAATTGCAGATTCTGGCGGAAAGCTATACGCCGGTGAAAGACGCCGTGTCCATCCCCACAGGAGAGATTGCGCCGGTGGCAGGCACGCCTCTGGATTTCAGAACCATGAAGCCCATTGGACGGGATATTGAGGCAGATTTTGACCAGTTGAAATTTGCCGGAGGTTTTGACCATAACTTTGTTCTCAGTGAGAAACCGGGAGAACTGAAAGTGATGGCAAATGCTTACTGCGAAGAAACGGGAATTGCCCTGGAAGCCTCCACGGAGTCCTGCGGCGTGCAGTTTTATGCGGGGAATTTTATCGGTTCTCAGACCGGAAAGGGAGGAGTGGCCTATGAAGACAGGTGCGGCTTCTGCCTGGAAGCCCAGTTTTATCCCAATGCGGTAAACCGGGAGAATTTCCCGTCTTCTGTGGTAAAGGCCGGAGACATATTTACCACGAAAACCATCTATCGCTTTTCTGTAAAATAGAATGATAAAAGGGGCTGCCTCATCCGGATTCCGGGAATCGGTGATGAGGGCAGCCCCTGAAGTTATCTGACAGTTCATGAGCAAATCTTCTTTCTTTTCCCAAAATTCCGGCAGGGCTTCTTTCCGCTGCCCGGCCGTTTTTCCATATACGTCCGAAGGTGTGAATTTTCTACAAAAAACATGCCATGCGCATTTTGCGGGCAAAAAATTCCTTGACATATGTTTGGCTTCTCCTTATAATAGTTAGGTACCGAAATAAATGGAGGTGAACTATGAGTATTCAGACGGATGCCGGAAGGTATATTAATAAAATATCCAACCGGCTGCGGCGCCAGTTTGGAGTAGCGGAGGAGCTGGCCGGAGTGACCACAGCCCAGGGGAACCTGTTAAGTTATATTTTACTGGAAGGGAAGCATAACCGGATATATCAGAAGGATGTGGAAAAGGAATTTGACCTGCGGCCTTCCACTGCCACGGGACTGCTGCGGGAACTGGAAAAAAAAGGATTAATCCGGCGCATCAGCGATGAGAAAGACGGGCGTTATAAGATTTTACAGGCTACCGGGAAGGCAGAGAGCATTCGGAAAAGCCTGCAGGAGGAAATCCGGGAGAAAGAAGCCATACTGACAAAAGGTATTTCTCCGCAGGATTTGGAGCAGTTTAAACGTACGGCGGAGAAAATGCTGCGGAATCTGGAGCAGAGAGAGGAGGAATCTTAATGGAAGAAAGAAAATTATCGGATGATTTTACACAGGGAAGCATTACAGGAAAGTTATTAAAATTTATGATACCCATTCTGGGAGCGCTGGTTCTGCAGGCCATGTACGGAGCGGTGGATCTTCTGGTGGTGGGCCAGTTCGGCACCAGCGCAGGGATTTCGGCTGTTTCCACCGGAAGCAATATCATTAACCTGGTTACTTTTGTGATTACAGGTCTGACCATGGGTGTTACGGTTCTCATCAGCCGTTATCTGGGAGAAAAGGCGGAAGAAAAAATCGGGAAAGTAATCGGCGGGGCCATTGCTTTTTTTATGATGCTGACAGTTATCATGATGCTGCTTTTACTGGTTTTTGCACCTGTGCTGGCGGGCTGGCTGAATGCGCCTTCGGAAGCCTTTGAACTGACGACGACCTATGTGCGTATCTGCGGCGCAGGACTGATTTTTGTGGTTGCCTATAATGTAATCAGCGGAATTTTCCGAGGCCTGGGGAACTCCAGACTGCCGCTGATTTTTGTAGCCATTGCATGTGCGGTAAATATTGCGGGAGATTTGCTGTTTGTGGCGGTTTTTCATATGAATGTGGCGGGAGCGGCTCTGGCCACTATCCTGGCTCAGTTTGTCAGCGTGGTGATATCTCTGGCGATTATCCGCAGGCAGCAGCTTCCCTTTTCTGTGACCAGACAGGATATCGGATTCCACCCGGAAATTAAGACCTTTCTGAAGCTGGGGTTTCCTATTGCGCTGCAGGATTTCCTGGTGAATATTTCATTTCTGATTCTGTGCGCCATCGTAAATGGAATCGGTCTGGAGGCTTCTTCCGGATATGGAATTGCCCAGAAGGTGACTGCTTTTGTCATGCTGATTCCTTCTTCCCTGATGCAGTCCATGTCTGCTTTTGTGGCTCAGAACGTGGGCGCAGGCAAAGAGGATCGGGCAAAAAAGGCAATGCTTACCGGAATGGCGGCAGGAGTCTGTATCGGAGTATTTATTTTTGCCCTGAGTTTTTTCCGGGGAGATGTGCCTTCCGCACTGTTTACGTCTAATCCGGAATACATCGCCAGGTCTGCGGAATATCTGAAAGGATTCAGTCCGGAAGCAATACTGACCTGCCTGGTGTTCAGCTATATCGGATATTTTAACGGCCACGGAAAGACCATGCCGGTGATGATTCAGGGAATTTCCTCATCTTTCCTGGTGAGAGTTCCCCTGTCTTATCTGTTCAGCATTCAGCCGGGGGCAAATCTGGTTACCATAGGGCTGGCGGTGCCCATAACTTCTGTTTATGGAATACTGTTTTTCACTGTGTGTTATATTATGTTCCGGAAAAAACAGCAAATGATATGATATTTCCTCGATGGCCAGTCTTTACGCCTGAAAGGGTTTTTGATATAATGTACATATCAAAACAGTTGTGATTATACGGGAAAAGCAGGTGATTGTATGCCGGCAGGTATTGAAGTTATAAAAGCAGCTCTGGACGATTTAAAAAAATTCAGGAATATATGCTGTTAGCAGGAAAAGAAAATGCTGTTGAAACGTATGCAAAGTTAAAGGATGAATATTTAACGATAAAAGCATTACTTCAGGTGTCAGGTGTAAATCTTACTGATATTGACAAGATAAAAGAATAGCGGAATGCAGGATTTCAGAAGGAAACTGCGAATAGCAAAACCCCCGTCAGCAGGCTGGCGGGGGTCTGTTTATCTTACAGGAAATACAGTGTCACGCTAATGCGTGAAAGTATTTCCTGTAAGATAAAATAATTATGCGCACTCGCATGAATGGAATAATGTCGCTGAAGCGACCATGCTCGGCGCGGGGAAATGAAACAGAAGAATCCGGATTATTTGTTGCTTCTTCTCCAGATGTGCATTTTTTCTGCTTCCGCAATCAGTTCATCTCTGAAATCGGGATGTGCGACGGAAATGATGGCTTCACATTTCTGCCATGCGGACAATCCCTTTAAGTTTACTTTTCCGTACTCTGTCACCAGATAATGGATGTTGGCACGGGTATCGGTAACAATGGAACCCGGATGCAGGGTGGGCAGGATTCTGGATTTCAGCTCTCCGTCTTTTGTTTTGAAGGTGGAGGAGCAGCAGATAAAGCTCTTGCCTCCGTTGGAGAGGTAGGCGCCCAGTACAAAGTCAAGCTGTCCGCCTGCACCGCTGATCTGTTTGATGCCGGAGGATTCGGAGCTTACCTGGCCGAACAGGTCGATATCCACAGCATTATTGATGGACATAAAGTTATCCAGTGCGGAAATGGAGCGGATGTCGTTGGTATAGTTTACCGGGGCGCTTAACAATTCCGGGTTGTCATCAATATAGTCGTACATTTTCTTCGTACCTGCACCGAAAGCAAATGCCTGGCGGAACCGGTCGATATTCTTTTTGGAACCGTTGATTTTGCCGGCTTTTGCAATGTCCACAAAAGCATCCACATACATTTCCGTATGAACGCCCAGATCCTTCAAATCAGATTCTGCAATCAGGGAGCCCACTGCGTTGGGCATACCGCCGATGCCAAGCTGCAGGCAGGCGCCGTTCGGAATTTCCTCTACGATTAATTCAGCTACCTTTTTATCTACTTCAGTGGCAGGTCCGCCTGCACCCAGCTCTCCGATGGGAGGATTCTCACCCTGTACAATAAAGTCTACATCGGAAATATGTACACCGTTTTCAAAACCGCCCAGGCAGCGGGGCATATTTTCATTGACTTCTACGATAATTTTGGCGGAAGTTTCACAAACGGCTGTCAGATGAGAAGCATTTGGCCCGAAATTGAAAAATCCATGTTTGTCCATGGGTGCAACCTGGAACATGGCGACATTATTCCGGATGGGCAGTTCCCGGTAATACCGGGGCAGTTCGGAATAACGGATTGGAGCATAGTATGCGCAGCCCCGGCCAATCAGTTTGCGTTCAACACCGGACATATGCCAGGAGTTCCATGTGAAGTGTTCCCCTGCATCTTCACGTTCAAAGATTGCCAGCGGTTTTAAAAGAATGCCACCCCGCAGGTTGATATCGTCCAGTTCATCCGTGCGCTCTGCCAGTGCACGGTCCAGAAGATCCGGAGTGCCGTTGCACCATCCGTAATCTACCCAGTCACCGGAGTTGATGACTTTTACAGCTTCTTCTGCAGATACCAGTTTCTGCTCATATTCCTGTGTGTAATCCATGATTAAACCCTCCCTGGAAATTAAAATATAAAAGTGTCAGAAGCGTCCGTTGACACTCTGATTGTTAAAGATGTAACATATTTTCATATTAGCATTTTTCCATCCAGGGGTCAATAAGGTAATCGGGCAAAATTTTTGTGGAAGAATCGGACGTTCTGTACTATAATAGAAGAAGGTCATAATCTGAACTGGCCGGCAGTTAAATTTTCAGACAGTAAAGGAGAGGTAAAATGAGATATGAAGTTTTGGGCGATACCATGCCCGCGGTAGAGGTGTTTTTTGATGTTGCAGGTGAAACCATGTATACCCAGTCCGGTGGAATGGCATGGATGACAGAAGGGGTTTCCATGGATTCCAATATGAAGGGCGGCTTTGGAAAGAGTATCGGAAGAATGTTTTCCGGGGAGTCTTTGTTTATGGCTACTTATAAAGCGGAGCGGCCGGGAACCATGATTGCCTTTGCCTCCACGGTGGCCGGGGAAATCCTTCCTGTGGATGTGGGAGCAACCGGAGGCATGATCTGCCAGAAAGGGGCTTTTCTCTGCGCAGAGGAAAGCGTAACGTTAAGCGTGGCTCTTACCAAGAAGTTATCTGCGGGCCTGTTCGGCGGAGAAGGTTTTATTCTTCAGGATATTTCCGGCAAAGGTATGGTATTTCTGGAGATAGATGGAAATAAAGTGGAGAAGCAGCTTGCACCGGGAGAAGTAATCAAGGTGGATACCGGAAATGTGGTTGCTTTTGAAAAGTCCATAAAATATGAAATCGAGACGGTGAAGGGGCTGAAAAACATCTTTTTCGGAGGGGAAGGTCTGTTCCTGACCAAACTGACCGGGCCAGGAAGAGTGGTGTTGCAGACCCAGAACTTTAACGAATTTGCCGGAAGGATTATCCGCATGGTGCCCAGCAGGTAGCAGACAGCAGTATGCAGGCTATGGCTGTATTCTGTAACAGTTCAGCCCGTGCCCCTTAGACAGGCCACAGACCGCCTGCCAGGCAGGATCCGCTACTGCCGCAGCTCTTGTCTGAGGCTTAAGGGGCGCTCCGCTCATAGCCGGCAAGACGTGTTCATTCATGTAAACATGATTCACACGTCTTACAGGCTATGGCTGAACTGTTACAAAAAAATAAAAAAGGGTATTGACAATTTGGTATTTAGCGGGTAAAATAATATCGTTGCTGAGGAACAGCAGGCCCAGTTAGCTCAGTTGGTAGAGCAGAGGACTGAAAATCCTCGTGTCTCTGGTTCGATTCCGGAACTGGGCATTTACACTGAGTAATCACCGTGCGGGTGTAGTTCAATGGTAGAACACCAGCCTTCCAAGCTGGATACGTGGGTTCGATTCCCATCACCCGCTTCTGCGATAGTGGCGTAGTTGGTAACGCGCGACCTTGCCAAGGTCGAGACCGCGGGTTCGAGCCCCGTCTATCGCTCTCACGGATAACAGCCGCAAACCTGAGGATTTTTACAGTAGAATCAAAGGTTTGCGGCTGTTTTTTCTCTTACAGGAAATACCGTGTCACGTTAATGCCCTGTGCATTCTCTTTTAAGTTTTGCTCATACGGAGACATTCAGAAGCAGTTACTGTTCACACCCTGCGGGTGTTCCGGTAACGGCATCCGGTGACGTGTGAACAGTAACCAGAAGTATTCTGTCTTTCGCATATTTTCAGGTGAGTATTTTACTTTTGACAAAAGTATGTTAAAATGTAAAAACGAGAGCGTGATGACAAAAGAAATACGGAAGGGAGAAGCAGATGAAAGTTTTTCGATTACATCTGGCAGAAGTGGCGGTTGTGCTCTGCTTTGTGATTCTGGTAACCTGCTTTTTCAGAGGAAATGGAGATGATACGGAAATTTCCGGAACCGTACCGTATAATGAAGACTGGATTTGCATTACGGAAGAAGGGATGAAGGAATATCCGGTATTGCCTGAGAACATACCGATACCGGAAGGCAGAGAAGAGATTATTCTGCGCAAAGAGCTGGACGAAGATGTGATTTCCATAAATTCCGTGGGTTTTTATACGTCTCACCAGGAAGTACTTGCTTTTGTGGACGGAAAACAGGTATACAGGAAAAAGGCTCCGGAACATGTGCAGAGCAAATCACCGGGAAACTGCTGGAATTTTGTACAGATGCAGGAGGGATACGGAAAGAAAACGCTGGAAATACGCATTCGGAACTGTTATGATTATGGCAGTGTAAAAGTACCGGAATTTACCTGTGGCCCCCAGTCGGCCATTGTGGTGCAGCAGCTTAACACCAAAACAATGTCTCTGATCATAGGTATCAGTATGCTGGTGCTGGGTCTGATGCTGGTCATAAGCTGGTTTACCATCGGCAGGAGAATGCATTTTCATGAAGGGATTCAGTGGCTGGGTCTGTTTACCATTTATTTTGCCGTATGGTCCACCATGGAGACGCAGGTGCCGGCCCTGATGTTCGGAAGAGAACTTATGTGCAACCGGATTACCTTTATGAGTCTGAAACTGATGGTGCTGCCGATTGTCTGTTTTATTCAGGTGGTTTATCAGGTGAAGGGCAGCCGGCTGTGGAATGCTTTTGCCTGGATGGGAATTCTGGACTTTGCAGTCAGCTTTGTACTCCAGTTTTTTGGATGGGCGGATTACCGGGAAACCATATGGGTAACCCACCTGACGGGAATCTCTGTTATCTTTGCGGCTATGATATACGGAGGAAAGCTCCTGATTGAGAGAAGGAAAGAGATTGCGTCCCGGAAGCGCCGGGTGTGTATCAATATCATCGGTATCTGTATCATAGGCGGGTCCATGCTGCTGGACGCACTGAATTATTATTATCGGTTTTACGAAGATGTGGCGACTTTTTCCAGAATCGGATGCCTGCTCTTTATACTGATTCTGACAGCCCGGTTTCTGGATGATTCCATGGAGCTGATAGAAGTTGGCAAAAAAGCCGAAAGTATCAGAGAAGAAGCTGAAATGGACGGGCTTACCATGCTGAAAAACCGCAGAATTTTTGAGGCGGATCTCCATGGGATACCGGAACATAAACTGGAGAAATATGCAGTTGTCATGTTCGATTTGAATAATCTGAAGAAGATGAACGATTTATACGGACATGGAATGGGAGATTATTATATTATAACAGGAAGTGAAATTATCCGGGAAGTATTCGGAGAATTTGGAGAAATATACCGGATTGGAGGAGATGAGTTCTGCCTGATTTCAGAACATATTACACGGAAGATATTTCAGGAAAAAGAAAAAGTTATGTGCCGGTGGCTGGACAGTCTGAAGGGAATTCAGATGGAGATGAAAGATTATATGCAGATTGCGTCAGGCTGCGCAGTGTTTGACCGGAATCGGGATGGAAATCTTCAGGATACCATGGAACGTGCGGATAAACAGATGTACCAGTGTAAGAAAGGGCAGAAGGAGCAGAAGACAGGAGGTGTCTGAGATATGCGTTATATACCTGTTGCAGACGTGGAAAAAGGAATGGAACTGGGTCAGAATATCTATGATGGAGCCGGAACAGTTTTGTGGGAAAAAGGTTTTTTCCTGACGGATGAGGCAGTCTGGAAACTGCAGAATCTGGGAATTTCGGGTATCTATGTGGAAGATGAGTTCAGCTGGGATCTGGAAGTACCCCGGTTTATAGAGCCGGAATTAAAAAGAGAAGCACTCCGGCTCGTTCATGACCTGTTTCAGGAAGAACATTTTCGGGATGTGGAGCAGGATGACATTCAGCAGGCCGCGGGAAAGATTACCCGTCAGGTTCTTGCAGGAAGAGGGCGGATGTATAACCTGATTGATACCAGGATTTCTGATGACTATACATTTTTCCATTCGATTAATGTGGCGGTGCTGGCTGTTATGCTTGGAGCGGCAACGGGCAATCTGGGGCTGGAAGAACTGAACGAACTGGCTGCTGCGGCGCTGCTTCATGATGTGGGAAAACGATATGTGGAACAGGATGTGCTGAATGCCAGGAGGGGGCTTACGGAAGAAGAACGGCTGCTGGTGGTGCAGCATCCCAAACTGAGCTATGATTTCCTGCGGGAGCATTACGATTTTTCTCCGGAAATCTGTACGGGGGTGCTGGAACACCATGAATGGTATAATGGCTGCGGTTATCCCATGCGCAGGTCCGGAGATGAGATTTCCTATTATGCCAGAATTATCAAAGTGGCGGACGTGTTTGACGCCCTGACTTCCAGGCTCCCCTATCATGACCCCATTTCCCCTTCCGGTGCGGTGGACTATATTCTGTCCAATACCTGGGCGGAATTTGACCCGGATCTGGCGGAGATTTTTACACGGAAAATTGCTGTATATCCGGTGGGATGCGAGGTGTCTCTGTCAGATGGCCGGAGGGCGGTGGTATGGGAAAACCATCCGGAATCACCGTTGCGGCCCATTGTAAAAGTGCTGCCGGAAGGAGAAGTGCTGGATTTGGAGTCCGGTAAGGAAGGAAAGGAACTGGCAATTTCGGAATTGTTCATGTAACAGGCAAAAAGCAACGGGAAGTGAGAGTGTGGCGATACAGAAAGAAACCATGGATACCCTGCTGGCAGAAAGTTTCAAGGAGCTGGCATGTCAGCAGCCCATTGAAAAGATAACAATTAAGGCGATTACAGACAAAGCGGGAGTTATCCGTCCCACTTTTTACAATCATTTTCAGGATAAATACGAATTGCTGGAATGGATTATCCAGGTTCAGATTCTGGAGCCAATCCGGCCCCTGATTCACGCGGGAATGGTGGATGAGGCGCTGATACTGATTTTTACTTTATTAAAGAAGGAAAAAGAATTTTATGAAAAAGCCGTGCGTCTGGAAGGCCAGAATTCCTTTGAGGATATTGTGAAAAAGTGTGTGGAGGATATTCTGCTGGAGGTAATCCGGAGCAAAAGTTCCTCTGCCCGGCAAAGGCATCCCTGGCTGACGCCGGAGCATATTGCCCGGTATTATGCTCAGTCCATGTGTTTTGTGGTAATCAGCTGGATAAAAGGCGGAATGACCGTGGAGCCGGAGGAGATCACGGATATCTATAATTATATGATTACCCGTTCCATGAGCCAGGTAATCGAAGAACTGTGACGTCAGAGCCGGTTTTAACGTCAGAGTCAGATACAAAATGCTGTTTGTGTTTTTCAAAAGCTACAAATCATGTAAAATGTATGATTGAATGATACAGAGTAAAAGGATTGAATATTTCATTATTCAATCCTTTTTTTTATACTCTGTATGAGCTAAAAAATATTGAAAGAGGAGCGAGAGGAAGAAAGATGATTAAATTTGGAAAAGGAGTCGTAAAGTTAAGAGTACCGATTTTCATTATCAGTTTACTGCTTTTGATTCCGGCAGCATTCGGTATGATAACCACCAGAGTCAATTACGATATTCTGACTTATCTGCCAAAAGATATTGAAACTATGATAGGCCAGGACATTCTGGTAAATGATTTTGGTACGGGAGCATTTTCCATGTGCGTGATAGAAGGCATGGAGAACAAAGATGTTGTGGATTTGAAGGCTCAAATCGAGGAAGTTGACCATGTAAAGGCAGTTGTCTGGTACGACTCCGTTGCAGATTTATCACTTCCCATGGAATTTTTGCCGGAAGACCTGGTGGATAAATTCAATTCCGAAGGAACCACACTGATGGCCATCCTGTTTGAAACCTCCATGTCGGCGGATGAGACCATGGACGCCATCGAAGAAATTCGCGGTCTGGCAGACAAAGGATGTTTTGTCAGCGGTATGTCGGCAGTGGTAACGGACATCAAGAACCTGTCCAACAAAGAAACGCCCATTTATGTACTGATTGCAGTGCTGTTATCTTCCCTGGTACTGGCATTGACCATGGATTCTTTCCTGGCGCCGGTGTTCTTCCTGTTGAGTATCGGAATGGCAATTCTGTATAATCTGGGAAGTAACATATTCCTGGGAGAAATTTCCTACGTGACCAAAGCCTTAAGCGCAGTGCTTCAGCTTGGAGTTACCATGGACTATTCCATTTTCCTGTGGCACAGCTACGAGGAAAACCGGGAGCGTTATCCGGGAGATAAGAACCGGGCCATGGCCCATGCGGTGTCCAATACCCTGACCTCTGTGGTGGCAAGTTCTATTACAACGGTAGCCGGTTTCGTGGCTCTGTGTTTCATGAGTTTTACGCTCGGTATGGACCTTGGCGTGGTAATGGCAAAAGGCGTGGTATTCGGCGTGATTGGCTGCGTAACCATTCTTCCGTCCATGATACTGATTTTTGATAAGGCCATTGAAAAGACAAAACACAAACCCATTATTCCGGATTTGGGAGGAATCGGAAACTTTGTAACAAAACGGTTCCCCATATTTATTGTAGTATTCCTGCTGGTACTGGGGCCGGCAATTTACGGGTATACTCATACGGATGTGTATTACGATTTGGCAGGCACACTACCCAAAGATCTGGCAAGTATCCAGGCCAAAGAGAAACTGGAAGATAAATACGAAATGAATTCCACCCATATGGTGCTGGCGGACAGCAGCCTTTCCAGCAAGGACGCCACTTCCATGATAGAGGAAATGAAAGCGGTGGACGGTGTGAAAACCGTGATGGGCATGGATTCCATTGTGGGCCCGGCTTTTCCAAAGGAAATGATACCGGACGATATCAAAGAAGCGCTGATGGATGAAAATTATCAGCTTATGCTGGTAAGTTCCGAATATGCCATTGCTTCTGATGAAGTAAATGCTCAGATTGATGATTTGAATAAAGTAATTAAGAAGTATGATAAAAAAGCCATGCTGATTGGCGAGGCGCCCTGTACCAGAGATTTGATTTCCATAACAAATACGGATTTCCAGACCGTAAGCGTTGTGTCCATCGGAGCAATCTTTGTGATTATCCTGCTGGTGTTCAAATCCATTTCACTGCCGATTATTCTGGTATCCGTCATTGAATTTGCAATTTTCATCAATATGGGTATTCCGGCATATACAGGAACTACACTGCCCTTTATCGCTTCCATCGTAATCGGAACGATTCAGCTGGGCGCAACCGTTGACTATGCAATCCTGATGACCAACCGTTATAAGAAAGAGCGGAACCGGGGCGAAGACAAAAAGACTTCCGTCACCATTGCCCTCTCCACATCGGTACAGTCCGTATTCGTCAGCGCACTGAGCTTCTTCGCGGCAACCTTTGGTGTTGGCATGTACTCCAATATCGACATGATCAGCTCACTGTGTATCCTGATGGCAAGAGGCGCGATAATCAGTATGTTTGTGGTAATCTTCATTTTGCCGGCAATGTTCATGGTATTTGATAAGATTATCTGTAAATCAAGTATGGGATTTGGCAATCATAAAAAAGAATCAGCAGCAACTGTAAAAACAGTGTAATGAAATTGCAGGAGGAAATAACATGAAAAATCTGGAGTTAAAGAAAAAATTTAGAAATAAATACGTGATTCGTGTGGCAGCAGGAGTGGTTACCGTTGCGGTAATCGGAACCAGCGCCGGAGTAAGCGCTTATACCGTGCGGGCGGAAAAACAGGAAACTGTGCAGGAAACCCAGGACGAAGAAGACGATACGGTTGAAAAGGCAAAAGCAACCCTGGAGAAAGCCCTGTCTGTGGGAGAAGAAAATGAAGAAGCGGGAAAAGAAGAAACCGTTTACGTGGTGGCTAATCCCGACGGTTCCACAAAAAATGTGATTGTAAGTGAATGGCTGAAAAATAAAGACGGAGCCGCAACCCTGGAAGATACCTCTGATTTGAAAGACATTGAAAATGTAAAAGGCGATGAAACCTTTGAGCAGAACGGGGATAAGATTACCTGGCAGGCGGACGGTAAGGATATCTATTATCAGGGAACCACGGACAAAGACCTTCCGGTCACGGAAAAAGTAACGTATTTCATGGACGGAAAGGAAATGTCTCCGGAGGAGATGGCCGGAAAGAGCGGTAAGGCAACCATCCGTTTTGATTATACCAATAATGAAAAAACCACGCAGGTTATTGACGGAGAAGAACATGAAGTGTATGTGCCTTTCACCGTTATGACAGGTATGATTTTACCGGAAGATTATGCAAATGTGGAAGTAACCAACGGAAAAGTGATTTCCGACGGGGATAAAAAGGTAGTTGTGGGCATGGCAATGCCCGGTCTGAAAGAGAGTCTTGGTATTGAAGAAGGGGATCTGGACGGAGATCTTGAGATTCCGGAATACGTGGAAGTAACTGCAGATGTGGAGAATTTCTCTCTGGAAATGACCATGTCCATTATCATGAATGATCTGGTAGGTCAGGCCAACCTGGGAGAAGGGTTTGACCTGAGCAGCCTGGATGAGGAGCTGGATACATTGACAGACGCTTCCGGTAAGCTGATAGATGGAAGCAAGGAACTGTCAAAAGGACTCGGCACTCTGAAAGACAGCATGAAAGAATTTGCCTCCGGTGTGGGCACTCTGAAAGACGGTATTACCAACTATACCAACGGTGCTTCCCAGTTAAATGACGGAATTAACACGCTGGCAAATTCCTCCGGTACTCTGACAGAGGGCGTGGGAACATTAAACAGCAGCGCAGCAACTTTGAATCAGGGTGTGGCAGAACTGGATAAGACCCTGAAAGCCAAAATGACAAAAGAGGAGAAAAATTCTCTGGTTAAACAGGCAGACGACGCCATCGAGGCTACTTTTAAGAGCGGAGAGACCGGAACAGAAGCCATCCGGAATCAGGCTTCCTCCGTATTCTATGACAGCCTTGCCAACAATGAAGGGGCAAAAGCCCAGGTGGCAGCAGGACTGAACACCTATACGGAAACCGTTCTGAATACGGTGCTGAGTCAGGCCTTCAGCCAGGCGGCAGCTCAGGGAGCGAAAAACCAGGCGATGGTACAGTATGCACCGGCAGCCATTCAGCAGGCTGTTGTGGGAGTCGCTGATACGGTTGAAAAAGAGACACAGGCGAAGACAGCGGAGGTGACTGCAAATGCCATATCTGCCGGTCTGTCAGAAAAAGCGCCACAGATTATAGCGGCGGTTAGTGCGGGTCAATTAGATGAAACTGCTTTGCAGGCCATGATAAACGATGCCTGTCAGCAGGCAGGTGCAGCGGTGGGAGCAAATCCGGATATTTATGCAGGAGTTATGGCGAATGTGGATGGTCAGAAGGAAGCCATTGCCAGCCAGACCATGGCCGGGCTGGAAGCTCAGGTAGACGCAGGACTTCAGTCTGCGGAAAGCCAGGCTCAGATTCAGGCCACCGCTTCCCAGCTTACTTCTTCTACCGTAGCGACAGCCATGGGCAATGAAACCTTAAAAGCCGGTATGACTTCCACCGCTTCCCAGATTGTAACGGGAATTGCAGCAGGGGCAAAGGACACCGTAGGTTCCGCAGTGGCAGATACTGCCAAAACAGCAGCCAAAACAGCAGCGGAAGCAGCAACACTCACCGCAGTGGCAGGAACAAAAGCACAGATTTCCGAGGCAATCAACGCCAAAGACAAGAGCAGCGGATACAGCCTGGTAAGCGGTATGCAGGCATTGAGCAACGGGACACAGACCATGAGCGACAATATTCCGGCGCTGACGGCAGGCATCTCGCAGCTGACCAGCGGAGCTGCAACTCTGGTTTCCAACAACGGAGCGCTGGTGGAGGGAGCAGGAAAACTCTCAACAGCAACGGGACAGATTGAAGATGGCGTGGATAAACTGGCAGAAGGTTCTGACAAACTGATGGACGGTATGATTCAGTTTGATGAAGAAGGAATCCAGAAACTGCTGGATGCCTATAACGGAGACGTTAAGGAGCTGTTAAGCAGGCTGGAAGCAGTAGTGGAGGCAGGTAAGGAATACCAGACCTTTACAAAGGTTGCAGACGGAACAAAAGGCTCTGTGAAATTCGTTCTTCGTACTGAGGGAATCAAGTCCGAAGAAGGAGAAGAAGAATAAGCAGACCTTTAGAACAAAGGCGGGAGCGGAGTTATGAGTGTTGTGGAAGAGCTGATTATTATATTGGGAATATCTCTGGATATCTTTGCAGTGATGGAATGCCAGGGGTCGCTGGTTGCAAAAGTAGAGCGAAAGCAACTGCTGGCATTCTGCGGGATTCTGGTGGCAGGGCAGGTGCTTGCTCTGGGAATCGGAGATTTCATTTCCGTGCTCCTGTGCAGAAGCATGGGAAAAGAGGGGGAAGTTTTCCTGGGGCAGGTCATTGCGGCTGCAATCTTCCTCTGCCTGGGCGCCAGGCTGTTTCTGAAAGCCTGGCGGAATGAGCGGATTGTAGAGCGCAGGGAAGAAAAGTTTGATGTTCTGGAGTTTGTCAGACTTTATGCAAGAACCAGTATCTTCACCCTGCTCACCGGTCTTGCCTTTGGATTTCTGGAAAGCAGCATGTGGATTATCCTGATACTCATTACCATTATGACCGTTCTGGTTACGGTATTTGGTATGTATACCGGTTACCGGCTGGGATTTGAGCATAAGATAAAAGCCTATCTGGCCGGCGGATTTCTGCTGGTTGTGGGAGGAATGAATGTAATAATCAGCCACATATGGGAATTGATATAGAAAGCAGGATGATACCGGAAAAGGGGCCGAAAAATCATGAACAGATTTTTCGGCCCCTTTTCGCAGTCTGAACGGCAGGGCAAAATTATCCGTTTCAGAATTCCTGCCGGGGTTTTCCTGCATGAAGAATTCCCGTATATGCTTCAATGTCCCGGTTCAGGGTAACCAGGTCAGACCTGTTTAAATCATGAACAGAGCTGTGTCCGGTAATCCTTGCAAAAGTCTTCAGTTCTTCCAGTGACACATTCAGGAAATTAGCCGTGCGCTGTGCCGCCGCGTCAATATGCAGCCGGGAACGAAGTTCCGGATCCTGTGTGGCAATTCCCACAGGGCAGTTGCCGCTTCCGCAGATGCGGTACTGCTGGCAGGCTGCGGCTATCAGCCCTGCGCTGGCAATGGCAACTGCATCTGCCCCCATGGCCAGTGCTTTTGCAAAGTCGGAAGAAACGCGCAGCCCTCCGGTAATTACCAGTTCCATATCGGAATGAACAGAATCCAGATATGTTCTGGCCCGGTGCAAGGCGTAGATGGTGGGAATACTGGTAGCTTCCCTCAAAAACAGCGGACTGGAACCGGTAGCCCCTCCACGGCCGTCAATGGTGACAAAATCAGGAGCGGCATAGACACACTGAGCCAGATCCATTTCAATATTTCCGGCTGCAATCTTAATGCCGATGGGGCGGCCTTCCGAACGCTCCCGGAGCATATCTACCATCTGCTTCAAATCCTCTCTGGAATTGAGCTCCGGGAATTTGCTGGGGCTCTGGATATCCTCTCCCGTCTTTTTTCCCCGGAGTGCGGCAATTTCTTCCGTAACTTTTTCACCGGGAAGATGGCCGCCCATGCCAGGTTTGGTGCCCTGGCCGATTTTGATTTCTATCGCATCGGCTTTTCTCAGATTTTCATCGGTTACGCTGTATTTGTTGGGAATATATTCAAAAATATATTTGTAAGCCGCTTCCTGTTCTTCGGGCAGTATGCCGCCTTCTCCGCTGCACATGGCGGTTCTGGCCATGCAGGACCCTTTGGCCAGAGCAATCTTGATTTCTCTGGAGAGAGCGCCGAAAGACATGTGGGATATGTAGACCGGGTGTTCCAGTATCATGGGCTGTTTCGCATGTTTGCCGATGACGGTGCGGGTATCCACCGGGTCTTCTTCGTTCAGCGGAAATCGGGCAAGCTGAGCGCCCGGTAATAAAATATCATCCCATCCCGGCATGGCCATCTGTGTTCCCATGGAGCCGCCGATACTTCTGCCGGTGACAGCCATTTCATGGATTTCTTCCATATACCGGGCCGATTTGTCGTGGCGTTCAAACCGGGCGTCGTAAGCCAGCTCTCCGTCAAAAGAGGCTGCTTCCTCTGTGCCGTCATCCTCTGAAATTTTTTCAAATTTGGATATGGGCTGTTTGCAGACCGGACAGGCCTCCAGTTCTTCCAGCTTCTTCCCTTCTTTTTCCTCGTCAAAAATTGCTCCGCAAATACTGCATTTGTAAACTGCCATGTGCTTCCTCCTTTACATTTGTATAAAATAATATCAGTAATTATTACTATTTTATACAGAAAAAAGAAAGATGTCAAGAGTGTAAATTCTGATAAAATAAACAGTGGCGATAACCGTCGTTTCATGATAGAATAAAAGAAATTACAGAACAGGAGAGGCCTGAAATATAATTATGGATAATAACCGCAATATTGCATATGTAAGCATAACAGAATGGAATAAAAAGGTAATGCGCTTTATCTGGATCAGTATAGGTCTGGTTGTTTTTATTGAAGTGCTGCTGTTTATTTTTTATCAGCCGGTGCCGGAGTGCAGCAAAAGAGAATACTGGGAGACCTTTATTTTGAAGCCCAGTGTTATGATGGTACTGGAAGCCGGCGTTATGGAACTGATTTTCCGCTGTCTTGGAAAAGTTCTTGGGGAACAGGTGATAACGGTACTGTTTCTGTTCATGCAGTTCCTGCTTCTGGGAACCGTAGTGTCAGTGCACAGTTCCGTGCCCTATATGTGCATGACACTGACCTATCCGGTGATTTTTGCCAATGTGTACCGGGAAAAATACTTCCGGTATGTGGCTTTTGTCATGGCGATTCTGGTTTATGCAGGAATCAATTACGGGATGATTCCGTCTACGGAATTTAAACCGGATAACAGCAAAGAGGTACTTCTGGTTATCTTTATCGGCTTTACCATAGTGGCCTTTTCCTTCAGTAAAGTGCTGACTTCCGTGGTGGTGAATTTTGAGAAGGAAAATCAGAAAATCCATCAGGAAAAAGAAGAAATACTGGAAATTTCCCAGCGGGACTCCATGACCGGCCTTTATAATCATAAGATTTTTTATGACAAACTGAATGAATATCTTCAGAAATGTGACAAGGACTGCCCTCTGTCACTGATTATTATTGATATTGATAACTTTAAGAGAATCAATGATACGTTTGGCCATGCCACAGGAGATAATGTAATTCTGAAAATTGTTTCCCTGATTCAGAAAAACATCGGCGAAGCAGATATAGCCGCAAGATACGGCGGCGAGGAGTTTGGCCTGATTCTGGTGGGAAAAGGAGAGATGGAAGCCTATAATATGGCGGAACGGATTCGCCGGGAGGTAGAACAGGTTACGGTGGAAGGAGTTACCGGGAAAATAACCATTTCTCTGGGCATGACAGAAATACAGCCTCAGGACAAAAACAGTATCCTGCTGTTTAAGGAAGTGGATTCGGCGTTATATGAGGCAAAACAGACCGGGAAAAACAGGACCGTCTGCCGGGGCTGGAAAAAGGGAAGCAATAACGAGTATACATACCGACATTTCAACAGCCAGGAACAGGGCCCCGTATCATAGCCGGAGCGCGGGCTCTTTATTCACGGATATGCTCCAGTCCCTGGTCAATAATGGTGAGTACATGGGAATCCAGCAGAGAGTAATAAATGGTTTTTCCGTCTCTGCGGTTTTTGACCAGCCGGTTCTGTTTCAGGATACTGAGCTGGTGGGAGATGGCGCTCTGGGACATGCCCAGTTCCTCTGCGATGTCATAGACGCACTTTTCCTTATTCACCAGAGCGTACATAATCTGGAGTCTGGTTGGAGTTCCGAATATTTTAAATAATTCTGCAAGTTCTTCAAATTCTTTCTGGTTCATGAAAATTCCTTTCGTTCGGGTCCGGCTTTTCCGGACGTATCTTTCTCTCTAACTGATTATACCGTTAAAAATCTTTCACATCAACAGAAAAAAGCAACAAATGCATTTATAATATGATATAATAGTAACAGTTCGGACAAGCTGCCCGGTTACATATAATACGCCCGGAGGAACTGAAGGAGGTGACACTGCAGCATGGATTTGGAACTTACAATGAAACAGACCCAGAAACTGGCTTTAACGCCTCAGATGGAACAGTCCCTGTCCATACTGCAGATGGGCGGGCCGGAGCTGGAACAGTATATGGAAGATACCGTGCTGTCCAATCCCATGCTGACCTGCCAGGAACCGGAAGACGGGGAAAGAGAAGAACCGGAAGCAGAACCTTCGCCGGGATGGGAAAGAAAGACGTATTATGCGTCCGGGGAACAGTATGTGCCGGCACGGGACCAGGAGTATATCAATGGGCTGGTGGATGAAAAAAGCTGTGGAACCAGTCTGAAAGAACATCTCAGAATGCAGCTCTGCACCTGGAATTTAAAGCCTGACAGACAGAATCTGGCGGAATATCTGATAGAATGTATGGAAGAATCCGGATACCTGAAAATGAGCAGTTCGGAAATTTCCCGTATACTGGGAGTGACGGAGCAGGAGGTGGAAGCAGAAATCCTCAGCCTGCAGAAGCTGGAGCCCTGCGGCGTTTTTGCCCGGAATCTGCGGGAATGTCTGCTGCTGCAGATTGCAGAGCTGGAGGGGGATAACAACGACCTGTACCGGCTGGTGGCAAACTGTACGGACGAAATCATACATAACAGAATACCCCGAATCTGCCGGGAAACCGGATGGAGCAGAGAAAAGGTGCTGGGGCTGATTGCCCGTATCAAAGAGCTGGAACCTGTGCCGGGACAGGGGTATGGAACCGGAACCCAGGGGGAATTTATTTACCCTGATATTACGGTCCGGAGCAATAACGGGGCGTATCAGATTATTATGAACCGGGAAAGGAGTACATTTCCCAGAATTAATCAGGATTATCTGCCCCTTTTGAACCGGGAAAACCTGGGAGCAGACTACGAATATCTGCAGGAGCAGTACCGGGAGGCCAGGACTTTTCTGAAGAATATTGAGCGGAGAGAGGAAACTCTGCGCAGAGTGGCGGAAGCTGTTGTGGAACGGCAGGAAGCATTTTTTGAAAAAGGAAAAATCTGCTTAAGCCCTATGAATCTGGCTGATATTGCACAGGATATCGGTATGCATGAATCCACGGTAAGCCGGGCTCTGAAAGATAAATATCTGGAATGCCGCTGGGGAATATTTGAGCTGAAATATTTTTTTTCCAATAAAGGAGCAGAAAAAGATGCCCGTTCCTGTATAGAAAAAATTGTCCGGGAAGAAGATAAGAGCAATCCCCTCAGTGATTCCGGGATTGTCCGGGAACTGGAAAAAATGGGAATAGGCATTTCCAGGCGGACGGTGGTGAAATACCGGGAACAGCTTCAGATTCCCAATGTCCGCCAGCGGAAAGAGTATCACTGAAGTTCAGGAAGAAGGAAATCATGATGAGAGAAGACAGAACAGAAGCGGTGGTGAAAATTCACAGTGAAAAGGGGCTCCATGTCAGAATTGCAGCCATGCTGGTGCAGAAGGCAGAAAGGCTCCGGCGGAAATACCATGTGAATTTCCATATCCGGCGGAAAGGATTTCATGACGTGCCTCTGACCAGCCTTCTGCTGGTTACTTCCATGAAAATCAAAAAGGGTGAGGAAATTATTCTGATTACCCAGGGAGAACAGGCAGAGGAAGCCTCGCTGGAAATGCAGGATTTTCTGGAAGGTGATTTTCTGGAACACGATCTGAACCTGAATCAGGCGGAACTCAGCCAGGTGGATACCCTGCTGCAGGAACATGTAATCACTGCGGAAAATATATACAGCAGCATTGCCAGCGGGCTGGTGGTGACGGACAAACAGGAAACCGTGATTATTTACAACCGGGAGGCGGAAAAGCTGCTGGGGATTCCGGAAATGGAGGCGCTGGGCCGCAGGGCGGAAGATGTGTTTGCGGGAAGTAAAATGCTGCGGGCCATACGGGACAGGGAGCCCGTGACTGTCTATACCCAGACCATCGGAACCTCTACCATGGTGGGAAATACCAGGCCCATTCTGGAAAACGGAGAAATAAAGGGAACCATTACCACTCTGGAAGACGTGTCCCAGCTGGTGCGGATTAGCTGGGAATTTGAAGAGGTAAAAGAACTGAAAGAGAAATATTACCAGATTCTGGAGGCTGTGCAGGACGGAATCTGCGTGTTCGACCAGAAAGGGGCTGTCACCTATGTAAACGGGGCCTGGGAGGATATCACCGGAGAACAGGTACGGGAAGGCGACGACATACTGGCTTTTGACGACGGAGGAAGCGCCGCCAGAGTACTGGAAAAGGGCCAGAAAATTATGGGCACCATCTGTCAGAAAAAGAATGGGAAAAATCTGGTGCTGAATGTGGTTCCCATCATTGTAAATCAGCAGATTATGGGCGGTATTTCCGTGGTGAAAAGCCTGAGCGAGGTGCAGGAACTGGTGGAGCGGATTCACCATCTGTCAGCCAAAACGGAATATCTGGAGGAAGAACTGAACCGGCGCAACAAGCTGAACCCGGCGTTTAACCGGATTGTGGGTATCAGCAGCAAACTTTATGACGCCATGCAGCTTGCGGCGAAGACAGCGGACAATAATTTTAACGTGCTGATACGGGGAGAAAGCGGTACGGGAAAAGAGCTGATAGCAGAAGCCATCCATTATTCCAGCGAGCGGGCCAGTCATGATTTTATCCGGGTAAACTGTGCGGCCATACCGGAGAATCTGCTGGAAAGCGAGATGTTCGGCCATGTAAAAGGGGCCTACACAGGAGCCATTAAGACGAAAATCGGTAAATTTGAGCTGGCCCACAAAGGCACGATTTTTCTGGATGAAATTGGAGAACTGGATAGGTCCATGCAGGCCAAAATGCTGCGGGTAATTCAGAAAAAAGAATTTCAGCGGGTGGGGGATGACAGAACGATTCGGGTGGACGCCAGGATTATTGCAGCCACCAACCGGAATCTGGAAGAACTGGTGGAACAGGGAGAATTCCGGGAGGATTTGTATTACCGTCTCAATGTAATCCCCATCTGGCTGCCGCCTCTGCGGGAACGCCGGGAGGATATTCCTGTGCTGGCCGAACATTTCCTGAATAAAATTGCGGCGGATTTAAACCGGGAGCCCAAGTATTTAACGCCGGAGGCCATGGAGGCCATTCTTCAGTATTCCTGGCCGGGGAATATACGGGAACTGGAAAATGTGATGGAGCGGGTGAATATCCTGGCCGACGGATTCCAGGTGCGGCGAAAAGACCTGCCCCATTATATCAGTGAAAATATTTTTTCCGGTGAAAAACAGAAAGAAAGCAGTCCGGAGGCTTATGATATTCCCGTCCGGGACAGCCGAAGCCTTCCGGGGGACAGCCGGTGGGAAGGGGAAGAAGTACACCCTTTTGCATATTATGAAAAAGAAATTATCCGCCGGGCTCTGGAAACATACGGAAGTTTTAATGCAGCGGGAAAAGCGCTGGGCCTGACCCATAAAACCGTGGCGGCCAAAGCCCGGAAATATCATCTGGAAACAAAAACGGTTAAATAAACTGGCACAGAATTTGCTTATATATAATTATAAGCGATTGGGGAAATTTCCCCGATACATGCCAGATAAATATAACAAGAGACAGGAGGATTCTTATGGCAACCAAAATATATCAATGTATGCAGAAAATCGGAGAGGACATCATTGCAAACAAAGAATTTCTGACAGATCTGGATTCCGCAATCGGTGATGCGGATCATGGGATTAACATGGCCAGAGGATTTACGGAAGTACTGCAGCAGCTTCCCCAGGAAGAAGAGGATATCAGTGCGGTTCTGAAGAAAACCGGTATGGTACTGTTATCCAAGGTGGGAGGAGCTTCCGGCCCTCTGTACGGTACTGCATATATGAAAGCAGCAGGAGCTGTGAACGGTAAAAAGGAGATTACGCTGGAAGATGCAAAAGAGATGATGACAGCGGTAATCGGCGGTATTAAAATGCGGGGCAAGGCAGAGAGAGGAGAAAAGACCATGCTGGATGCCCTGGAACCGGCCCTGGAAGCTCTTACAAAAGGAATCGAAGCGGGAGAAAGTGCGGAAGACTGTCTGAACCATATGTGCGACGCGGCAAAAGAAGGGGTGGAATTTACCAAAACCATCCGTGCTACCAAAGGACGTGCAAGCTATCTTGGAGACAGAAGTATCGGACATCAGGATCCGGGAGCAACGTCATCCCTGATTACACTGGAAGCAATTCGTGCATTTTATCTGGAAAACATAAAGTGAGGTTAATATGGTAGGATTATTGATTGTATCCCACAGCAAAAAAGCAGCCGAAGGAATTTATGAGCTGGCGGTACAGATGGCGGGAAAAGATCATCGTGTGGTGGCAGTGGGAGGTATGGAAGACGGCAGTATCGGAACAGACGCACTTCGGATTCGTCAGGGTATTATGGATGCCAGTGACGGAGACGGCGTGGTTATTCTGGCGGATTTGGGCAGCGGTATTCTAAGTTCTCAGATGGCCATAGATTTGCTGGAAGAAGATATCGAAGTGGTGATTGCAGACGCGCCCATTTTAGAGGGAGCAGTCAGCGCAGCCGTACAGGCAGCCATAGGCGGAACCATGGCGGAGGTTGCGGAAGCGGCAGAACTGGCAAAACAGTTGTCCAAATTAGAATAATACGGAGGAAATCATGAAAACAGCAACTTATACCGTGAAAAATACGCTGGGAATCCATGCAAGGCCTGCAGCGGATATTGCGAGATTTGCCGGGAAACATAAGAGTGAAGTGACCCTTACCAGCGGTGCGAAAAAGGCCAATGGAAAGAGTGTACTGATGATTACCGCACTGGGAGCGAAAAAAGGAGCGGAGGTAACCGTAACCGTTTCCGGTGAGGATGAAGAAGAAGTGTTTGCACAGTTAGACGACATGTTCACTCATGGATTTTATGAGGAATAGGAGAGAAAAATATGCTGGTACGTGGAAATGTTGTAGTGGAAGGGGTTGCGGTTGGAGCCATCCAGTTTCTGAATATGGATTATGAAAAACATCTGCAGTCTTACATAGCCGGAGGGCCGGAAGCCGAAACAGCGAAATATGAAGGCGCGCTGGCCAGGGCAAAAAAAGATCTGGAAACCATGCTGGAAGCAGGAGAGAACCTTTCCGAAAGTGAAAGGGAGATTATGGGGGCCCACCAGATGCTGCTGGAGGATATGGCGTTTGTGGAAGCAATCACTCAGTATATACAGCAGGAACTGACGGCGCCGGCAGCAGTTTTACAGGCAGTTTCTGACTTTAAGGCCATGTTTGACGCCATTGACGACCCCTACATTAAGGAACGACAGAATGATGTGGCGGATGTGGGAAACCGCCTGGTTCGAAAAATACTGGGGCTGGATGAATTTTCCGTAGAAGGAGATCAGGTAGTTCTGTGCGCCAGAGATCTGGAACCCTCCATTATGGCGGGGCTTCCGGAGGGAAAAGTGAAGGCGGTACTTCTGGAAAACGGGAGCAGGACTTCCCATACGGTGATTATCGCCAGGGCGAAAGGATTTGTGACCATGGTTGGCGTGGAACTGACCCCTCAGATGGCAGCCCAGGGGGAGACGGTTCTGGTGGACGCGGTCAGAGGCGAAGTGACATTGCAGCCTTCTCCGGAGCAGATACGGGAATTTCAGGAAAAAGTCCAAAAGCAGGAACAGGAGCGCGCCGTTCTGATGGAGCGCGCCGGATTTCCGGCCTGTACCAGAGATGGGAAAGAAGTTCTGGTGGCTGCCAATATCAGCAGTCCGGAAGAAATGGAGAAAATTTCCGAGTACGGCTGCCAGGGCGTCGGACTGTACCGGACAGAATTTTTCTTTATGGAATCTCAGGAACTTCCGTCGGAAGAGAAACAGTTTGAATCTTATAAATCTGTGGCAGAGCAGGCAAAAGGGGCTTTGTGCGTCATAAGAACGCTGGATATCGGCGGTGACAAGCACTGCGGCTGCCTGGACCTGCCAGAAGAAGAAAATCCTTTCCTGGGTTTCCGGGCAATCCGAATCTGCCTGCAGAACAAAGATATGTTTAAGGCTCAGCTTCGGGCTATTCTGAGAGCCGGCGCTTATGGGAAAGTTGGAATTATGCTTCCCATGGTGACCATGCTTTCGGAAATCACGGAAGCCAGAAAACTGCTGGAAGAAGCAAAAGAAGAACTGAGAGCAGCTCAGACTCCTTTTGATGAAAATGTTCCGCTGGGAATCATGGTGGAGACACCGGCCTCGGTGGTGATGGCGCCTGTATTTGCACGTCATGTGGATTTTTTCAGTATCGGTACCAATGATCTGGTGCAGTATACGCTGGCGGTGGACCGGGGAAATCAGACGGTAAATTATATTTATGATTACTTTAATCCGGCAGTGATACATTCCATTTATCAGGTGGTGAAAGCCGCCCACGAAGCCGGAATCTGGGTGGGTATGTGCGGTGAAATGGCGGGAGACCGTCTGGCCATGCCTTTCCTGACAGCAGCGGGCATGGATGAACTGAGTATGAGTGCGTCTCAGGCTCCGGCTGTAAAAGAACAGATTCGGAATCTGGATTCCGACCGGTGCAATCTGGAAGAACTGCTGTCATGTTCAGATACGGAGGAGGTTCGCGCTTATCTGGAAAAAATTGTGCAGTGAAATCTGGTCTGAAATGGCAGCGTGCCGGAAAAAAGCTGGGAAATATGGACAGGGCACCTGGTAAATAATATCAACATGGTAAAAAGTATCAAAATGATAAAAAGTATCAACAAATATCAATAAGTGGAACCTGCAGAGGGAAATCCTGCTGTCTGTAAAAGGATAAAACTGGCATGAATTTTGCTCTGTATAATAATATAATCGCTTTGCGATATATAAGGCATGGCACAAGGAGAAGGAGGAAATTGCTTTGAAAAAAATGATTAACAAACCGGATGACGTAGTAGAGGAAATGTTACAGGGGATTGTAGCAGCACACCCGGAATATGTAAAAAGAGTGGACGGATGTGACGTTCTGGTAAGAGCCGGTGGCTCTCAGGGGAAAGTAGCGCTGGTAAGCGGAGGCGGAAGCGGACATGAACCGGCACACGGCGGTTATGTTGGAAAAGGAATGCTTGACGCAGCAGTTGCAGGAGCTATGTTTACCTCACCTACACCGGATCAGGTATACGAAGCAATCAAAGCATGTAACGGCGGCAAAGGTGTTCTTCTGGTTATCAAGAATTATACCGGTGATGTAATGAACTTTGAAATGGCGGCAGACATGGCCGGCGACGAAGGCATTGAAGTGGAAAAAGTTGTGGTAAACGACGATGTTGCAGTGGAAAACAGCACATGGACCACCGGAAGAAGAGGTATTGCAGGTACGATTTTTGTACATAAGATTGCAGGCGCATGTGCAGAAGCAGGCGGAGATTTACAGACAGTAAAGGCAGTTGCAGAGAAGGTTATTGCAAATGTCCGCACCATGGGTATGGCAATTGCACCCTGTACCGTTCCCGCAGCAGGCAAACCGAGCTTTGAACTGGGCGAAAATGAAGTGGAAATCGGAATGGGAATTCATGGCGAGCCGGGAACCCACAGAGAAGAAATCCGCACGGTAAAAGAAACCACCGATACGCTGCTGGAGAAAATTTTTGCAGAAGACCTTTATCATGAAGGAGACGAAGTTGCTGTTATGGTAAACGGACTGGGCGGAACTCCGTTACAGGAATTATATCTCGCAAATCTGAGAGTATCGGAAGTGCTGGCAGATAAGAAGATTAAAGTTGCAAAAACACTGGTAGGCAACTTCATGACATCCATTGACATGGCAGGCTATTCCGTAACACTGCTGAAGCTGGATGACGAACTGAAGAAATATCTGGACGCTCCGGCAGATACACCGGCATTTGTTCAGGCATAAGATAACGAATAAGAAGAATACGCAAAGGGAAACAACTTCGTAAAGAAGCTGTTTCCCTTTGTTTCCTCTTGCTGTCCGGCAGAATTGATGTTATAGTAATCCCATATCGGGATTTCGGAGGAAAATAACATGAAGATTCTGTTAGCGGCCATCAATGCAAAATACATTCATTCCAACCTTGCGGTTTACAGTCTGAAATCCTTTGCGAAAGAATATGAAGAACACATCAGTCTTGCGGAATATACCATCAACCACCGGACAGATTATATTCTCCAGGAAATTTACAGGCAGAAACCGGATGTGCTGTGCTTTTCCTGCTATATCTGGAATTTTTCCTGTGTACAGGAGCTGATTCCGGATTTGCACCGGCTGCTGCCGGACATGGCAATCTGGGCCGGAGGGCCGGAAGTTTCGTATGATGCAAAAGGATTCCTTTCGAAATATCCCATGGTTACCGGGGTTATGCGGGGCGAAGGGGAAGGAACTTTCCGGGAACTGTGCGGCTATTATCTGGGAAACGGGGCGTCTTCCCTGGAACAGATACCGGGGCTGATATTCCGAACGCCGGCGCACAGGCTGGAACAGACGCCGGAACGGGAGATTCTGCCCATGGATGAGCTTCCGTTCTGTTATGAACATCCGGAGGATTTTGAACACAGAATCATTTATTATGAGACCAGCAGGGGCTGCCCTTTTTCCTGCAGCTACTGCCTTTCTTCTGTGGAAAAAAAACTGCGGTTCCGTTCTTTTTCCCTTGTGAAGCAGGAACTGCAGTTTTTCCTGGATCATCAGGTACCCCAGGTGAAATTCGTGGACCGAACCTTTAACTGCAGCCATCGCCATGCCATGAACATCTGGCAGTATCTGAAAGACCACGACAACGGGAAGACGAATTTCCATTTTGAGATAGCTGCAGATTTGCTGACGGAAGAAGAACTGGAACTGATAGCTTCCATGCGGCCTGGACTGATTCAGCTTGAAATCGGAGTGCAGTCCACCCACGGGCCCACTCTCAGGGAAATCTGCCGAACCACGGATATGAACCGGCTGGAGCAGGCGGTCAGGGCCCTGGGGCAGGCCGGAAATATTCATCAGCACCTGGATTTGATTGCAGGACTGCCCGAAGAAGATTTCCGAACGTTCGGGGAATCTTTCTGTCAGGTATACCGGTGGAAACCTCAGCAGCTTCAGCTCGGATTTCTGAAAGTGCTGAAAGGCTCCCCTTTGGGGGAGAATCAGGAGAAATACGGACTACTTTACCGGGAACATCCGCCTTATGAAGTGCTGGCGACCAACTGGATTTCCTATGAAGAAATACTGGATTTGAAGCTGGTGGAAGAAATGCTGGAAGTGTATTACAACAGCGGCCAGTTCGAGATGACCATAAAGGTCCTGGAGCTGATTTGGGAAAATCCCATGGAACTCTATCTGGATTTGGGAAAGTTCTACGAACAGCGGGGCCTGCTGGCAGTCAGCCATTCTCGCATGAGGCGCTGTGAACTGCTGCTGGAATTTGCAGAGGAGCAGGATGGGGAACATGCAGAGCTTTATCAGGAAACCCTGATCTTTGATTTGTATTACCGGGAGAACTGCAAGACACGTCCCTGCTGGGCAAAAGAACGGCCGCTCTGCCGGGAGCTGACCCGGAAATACTGTAAAAAAGGCAAAATGTCCCATCTGGAGCCTTTCTGGTATGATATGGAAGTAATTCTGAAGAACCGAAGCCTTACTGCTTATCCGCCCAGAACGCCGGCAGGACAGCTCTGGCTGTTTTCCTACGAGGAGCGAAATCCTCTGAGCAGGCAGGCCGGAGTGAGGAAACTGCCGGAAGACGCGCTGTTAAAAAATACGGAGGAATTATGACGAAACGAACAAAAGAAATCCTGGCCCGGCTGGATGAGGCCTATGGCCGGGAATACCGCTGCTATCTGAACCATGACACGCCCTGGCAGC
Organism: Lachnospiraceae bacterium JLR.KK002; assembly: GCA_036941025.1. Lineage (NCBI taxonomy): Bacteria > Bacillati > Bacillota > Clostridia > Lachnospirales > Lachnospiraceae > Lachnospiraceae bacterium JLR.KK002. Next base: position 3,011,539 of record JAYMNP010000001.1, on the reverse strand, counting down.
TTCTGATTGCGGTGATTATGAGCGCCCAGTGCACCGACGCCAGGGTAAATATTGTGACGGAAGAATTGTTCCGGAAATATGACACGCTGGAAAAATTTGCGGCAGCGGATATTGAAGAACTGGAACAGGATATCCATTCCATTGGTTTTTACCATAATAAGGCCAGAAATATTATTCTCTGCGCCCGGAAACTGGTGGAGGAATTTGACGGTCAGGTGCCGGAACGCCTGGAGGACCTCACTTCTCTGCCGGGAGTGGGCAGGAAAACCGCAAATGTAATCCGGGGCAATGTGTACCATGAACCCAGCGTGGTTGTGGATACCCATGTGAAACGGATTTCCAGGCGGCTGGGACTGACGAAAGAAGAAGATCCGGTGAAAGTGGAATATGATTTGATGGAAGCCCTTCCCAAAGACCACTGGATTTTATACAATATCCAGATTATTACCCTGGGAAGAAGTATCTGCACCGCCAGAAATCCCAAATGCAGCGAATGCTTTCTGAGTGATTTGTGCAGGGCAGATGACAAAAAGCGCTGACAGAGGGGAGGAAGGGGAGAATGCCCGAATGCTATGTGGTGGTGGATTTGGAGATGACCGGGCTGAGAGCCCGCACAGACCGAATCCTGGAGATTGGCGGAGTAAAAGTGGAAAAAGGGCGGGAGAACCGTACCTTTCACCGTATGGTGAATCCCCGCATGGAACTGCCGGAAGAAATCACGCTGCTGACAGGAATTACCGGTGAAATGGCCAGAGAGGGCTGTGAAACAGAAGAAGCGGTGAAAGCATTTCAGGAATTTGCAGAAGGGGCGCCTCTGGTGGGCCATAATATCCTCTTTGATTACAGCTTTCTGAAACAGCATATTGCAAATTCTGGCGGAACTTTTGAAAAAGAAGGCATTGATACATTGAAGCTGGCCCGGAAATTTCTGCCGGAAGCAGAGAAAAAAACACTGGATTATCTCTGTGAATTTCTTCAGATTCCCAGGAGCCGGAATCATCGGGCCCTGGAAGACGCTAAAGCTACGGCAGAATTGTTCCGATATTTACAGGAAAGGTTCGAAGCCCAGGAGCCGGAATCATTCCGGCCCCGGCCTTTGCTTTATAAAGTAAAAAAGCAGGGCCCGGCTTCTTCCAGGCAGAAAAAACATCTGGAAGAACTGGCCCGCTGGCATAATATCAAGCTGCAGGTGGAATTGGACAGCCTGACCAGAAATGAGGCCTCCAGAATCACAGACAGGATTCTGGCAGCTTATGGAAAGATTCCGGAATAGTATACGGTTATCCGGGAAGGGATTCACCGGAAGAAGCGGGAAGTTCCGGTGCAGCCATATGGTCAAGCATGGACAGAATGGGTTCTCTCATCAGAGAATTCAGGCAGGAGGCGCTGCGCTGCATGGTGCGGATACCCTCTGTATTTCCCGCCTGCTGATAAAGCTCGGCCAGGAGCTGGTAGGTGGCTTTCATATCGCTTCCCACAGACACGGCGAATGCCAGTACCGAGGTGGCTTCTTCCGGATGGGAAAGCTCCTGCAGACGATGGCCCCAGGAGTTCAGGGTCCGCACCAGCAGGGTAAAATTCTGGTCGTACTGAGTCAGCTGGGGCAAATTTGCGGCCCCGTAGTTTAATTTCAGCTCTGTGTTGCTGATACCGGTGAGATTCAGAATCTTTTCATCTTTCAGTTTCAGCACCTGTTCCTCGCACTGTTTCAGAAAATCATCCTGGAACCGGGCAAAGGGCAGGGCGACGCCGGTAAAATCCACATAGTTCAGGCTGGAAATGTCCTGCTTTCTGGTGGCGTTGGCAGCATTCTCGCGTTCCCAGAATGCAAGCTCCGGGTCGCCGTGGCTTGCTTTCCGGCGTTTCCAGGAAACTACAAGCATAAAGATTAAAGTCCATCCAAGGATAATCGGGAGTCCCATAATACGTCCTTTCTTTTTATTCAGGAAATAATTACAATATAAAAATGGAGGTGAACCTGATGTTGAATTTTAATAATCCGAAAACGAAAAAAACCTTTGCCGCAGTTGTCGCTCTGATTCTGGTGGCGTCTATGGTAATATCCGTATTTCTTTCTGCATTTGTATAATTGTTCACCTGTTCATAATATACAGAAAGAGCGGTATTATGTCAATGAAATTCGTGGTTTCGTACCTTGAAAAATTGCATTTTTGTGTGATAGAATGAGAAAGGTAGAAATTTAACGAAGCAGGATAGCAGGAGAATAGATTATGAAAAGAAATTGGAAAAAGTATCTTTCCGTTGCCGGTGCTGCTCTGGTGCTGACACTGGTTGCAGTCATTACGGTTCCGGTGGATGCGGAGACAAAAGAGACGGATACTATTCCTGGCCGTGTGTATTTTGGTGATATCGCTGTGGGCGGCATGACCCAGGAAGAAGCCAAAGCGGCGGTGGAAGAGTATGTGGATGAACTGAACAGTGAAACCGTTACCCTTCAGGCCGGTAAGAATACCGTGCAGGTACCTGTTTCCCAGATGGGGATTTCCTGGGGGAATCCGGATATCGTAACGGAAGCGGTATCTCTGGGCAAAAGCGGTAATCTGATTACCCGTTATAAGGCCATGAAGGATCTGGAAAATGAAGATAAGAAGTATGAACTGGCCTTTCAGGTAGACACACAGATGGTGGAAAAGGTTCTGGAAAATAATGCGGAACTGCTGAATACGGAAGCAGAAAACGCAGGCCTTACCAGGGAAAACAATTCCTTTACGGTGATTCCGGGAAGCCAGGGCGTTACTGTGAATGTGGAGGAATCTGTGAAAATTCTGGAGAAATATTTTTCTCTGGAGTGGAAAGGGGAATCCGGAAGCGTTGAGATTGCAGCGGACGTGGTGGACCCGAAGGGAACCGAGGAGGAACTTGGCAAGGTAAAAGACCTGTTGGGCGGCTTCAGCACTTCTTATGCAAGTTCCGGTGCGGGACGTTCCAAAAATGTGGAAAACGGAGCTTCCAGGATTAACGGTTCCGTGATTTATCCGGGAGACAGCTTCTCCGTATATGAGGCGGTGAGCCCCTTTGATGCGGAAAACGGATATGAACTGGCAGGTTCCTATGAGAATGGAACCACAGTGGAAACATATGGCGGCGGTATCTGTCAGGTATCCACCACCCTGTACAATGCGGTAATCCGTGCAGAGCTGGAAGTGACCGAGCGGTTCAATCATTCCATGATTGTAAGTTATGTGGACCCTTCTGCTGACGCGGCTATTGCAGGAACATACAAGGATTTAAAATTTGTCAATAATACAAAAGCCCCCATTTATATTGAGGGTTATACCTCCGGAAGGTCCATTTATTTTAATATTTTCGGAGAGGAAACCAGAGATCCCGGCCGGGAAATCAGTTTTGTCAGCGAAACATTGTCCACTACAGAGCCGGGAACCCAGTATCAGGCGGCTCCGGGACAGCCCATCGGTTACATGAGCCAGACCCAGTCTTCCCATACCGGATATACGGCTCAGTTGTGGAAAGTTGTCACAGTAAACGGTGTGGAACAGAGCAGGGAGATTTTTAATAAGAGTACTTATAAGGCTTCTCCCAGAATTGTGGCAGTGGGAACAGCTTCCGCCAGTCCTGACGCGGTAAATGCCATGAACGCAGCCATTGGTTCTCAGGATGAAGGGGCTATCAATGCAGCAGCGGCTCAGTGGAATGATGCGGCAGTGGCAGCCCAGCAGCAGGCTGAGGCAGATGCAGCGGCGGCAGCGGCGGCTCAGCAGCAACAGCAGGAGCAGGAAAAAGACAAAGATAAAGATAAGGATAAAGACAAAGATAAGGATAAAGACAAGGATAAGGACAAAGATAAAGAAAAAAATGACGATGACGGCGGAGACGACGGAGATGATGATACCGGGGACGACGAAGAATAATCGAAGATAGCATAGTGAACGATAAGGCTGTTTCAGTAGTGAGACAGCCTTATCGTGGTCAGAAGGGTTGAGGACATGAAGGCAGGAAAAATTCCGGAAAGCGTATTGAAACGTTCCGTACTGAAACAAATCCATACAAAGCGAAAAGAAGTTGTGCTGGGAGCCGGCGTAGGAGAAGACTGCGCCGCAGTGAAACTGGAAGAAGACGAGGTCTTTGTAATTTCCACAGATCCCATAACGGGGACTACCACAGATATCGGAAATCTGGCCATTCATATTACCATGAATGATCTGGCGTCAGCGGGGGCTGAGCCTGTGGGCGTAATGCTCACTATTCTTCTGCCGGAGGAATCGGAAGAAGGGGAGTTGAAAAAGATTATGGGCCAGATGGAAGTTGTCTGTGCTCAGGCCGGGGTGCAGATTATGGGCGGACATACGGAAGTCACCAGAGCTGTCAGACAGCCGCTGGTAAACGTCTGCGGCGTGGGAAAAGCAAAAAACGGAAAGCTGGTGTCTACATCAGGAGCCCGGCCGGGCGATGACATTCTGGTCAGCAAATGGATTGGCCTGGAGGGAACTTCTGTCATTGCAAAGGAAAAGGAGCGGGAGCTTCTGACCCGCTACCCGGCAGAACTGGTGAAAACAGCCCAGGAATTCGACAGGTATCTGTCGGTGCTGCCGGAGGCCGCCGCGGCCATGAAGTCCGGCGTCAGCGCCATGCATGACGTGACAGAGGGAGGGATTTTCGGCGCCCTCTGGGAACTGGCGGAAAGCTCCGGCGTCGGACTGGAAGTAGATTTGAAAAAAATACCTGTAAAGCAGGAAACCATAGAAATCTGTGAATTTTTCAATATAAATCCCTATGAGCTGATTTCCAGCGGATGTATGCTGATGGCGTCGCCGGACGGAAATACGCTGGTGAGAGAACTGGAAAAACGGGGAATCCACGGGGCGGTGATTGGTAAGGCGGTATCCGGCAACGACCGTATTCTGCTGAATGAAGAAGAAAAAAGATTTCTGGAGCCGCCCAAAACCGACGAGCTCTACAAAGTGGTATAGGAAGGATGGAGGTATGGAGATGAGAGAGAAAATTTTAACCTTTATAGAAAAAAACAGCAGAGTAGATTTGAAAGAGCTGGCCATTATGCTGGGGGTGGATGAAACAGTTGTGGCAAATGAAATGGCGGCCATGGAGGAGGAGCGGATTATCTGCGGATACCACACCCTGATTGACTGGGAGAAAACCAGTATTGAGAAAGTAAACGCCCTGATAGAGGTGCGGGTAACGCCCCAGAGAGGGAGAGGATTCGACAGCATTGCCGAGCGGGTGTATAACTATCCGGAAGTGAATGCGGTATACCTGATTTCCGGCGGCTATGATTTGCTGGTAACGCTGGAAGGGAAAACATTGCGGGAGGTGGCTCAGTTTGTGTCCGACAAACTTTCTCCGCTGGATTCTGTGCTGAGTACCAAGACGAATTTTATTTTGAAGAAATACAAAGACCATGGTACCGTGATTGCAAAACCCAGGGAAGATGAAAGGATGTTGGTGAGCTAATGAGAAATCCCTTATCAGAACGCATTGTGGGAATTCCCTTTTCCGGAATCCGGAAATTTTTCGATATTGCGGCGGAGATGAAAGACGTGATTTCTCTGGGGGTGGGAGAACCGGATTTTGACACGCCCTGGCATATTCGGGATGAAGGAATTTATTCCCTGGAAAAAGGGCAGACGTCTTATACTTCCAATGCGGGATTAAAAGAACTGAAGATGGAAATTGCAAAATATCTGGAGCGGAGGTTCCAGGTATCTTACGATTATAATACGGAAATGATGGTTACGGTGGGCGGCAGCGAGGCCATAGACATTGCCATGCGCGCCATGCTGGATCCCGGAGATGAGGTTCTGGTGCCTCAGCCCAGTTATGTTTCCTACGGGCCCTGCGCAGAACTGGCCAACGGAGTTCCGGTGATTATCAATTTAAAAGAGGAACATGATTTCCGGCTCACAGCCCAGGAACTGGAGGACGCCATTACGCCAAGAACAAAGCTGCTGGTGCTGCCTTTTCCAAACAATCCTACGGGAGCCGTCATGGAGAGGAAGGATTTGGAAGCCATTGCGGAAGTGATTAAAAAGCATGATATTTTCGTACTGAGCGATGAGATTTACGGAGAACTCACTTATCTGGAGGGACGGGATCATGTGACCATTGCCTCCCTGCCAGGTATGCGGGAACGCACCGTGCTGATTAACGGATTTTCCAAAGCCTATGCCATGACGGGCTGGCGTCTGGGGTATGCCTGCGCTCCCGGAATCATACTGGAACAGATGCTGAAAATCCACCAGTACGCCATTATGTGCGCCCCCACCACCAGCCAGTATGCGGCTGTGGACGCTGTGCGGAACGGAGACGAGGATGTGGCGGCCATGCGGGAAGAATACAATGGAAGGCGCCGGTATCTTATGCACAGGTTCCGGGAAATGGGACTGAAATGTTTTGAGCCTTACGGAGCCTTTTATGCCTTCCCCTGTATTCAGGAATTCGGCATGACCTCCGAAGAATTTGCCACCCGAATGCTGCAGGAAGAAAAGGTGGTGGTGGTGCCGGGAACTGCTTTTGGAGACTGCGGAGAAGGATTTTTGCGGATTTCCTACGCCTACTCTCTGGATAGCCTGAAGGAAGCGCTGGACCGGATGGAGTCCTTTATCCGGAAGCTGCGGGAAAGGAATTCCTGATGGCCGGGCTGAATCTTGTCCTTTATGAGCCTGAAATTCCGGCCAATACGGGAAACATCGGCCGTACCTGCGCGGCTACGGGAACCAGGCTCCACCTGATTGAACCGCTGGGATTTCAGCTTACGGAAAAGGCCCTCCGGCGGGCGGGCATGGATTACTGGAAAGAACTGGATGTGACCCGGTATATCAACTGGCAGGATTTTCTTGTAAAGAATCCGGGAGTCAGAATTTATATGGCCACCACAAAAAGCCGTCAGATTTATACGGAGGTTCATTATGAGCCGGACTGCTACATTATGTTCGGGAAAGAGAGCGCCGGAATTCCGGAAGAGATTCTGAAGGAATATCAGGAGACCTGCGTGCGGATTCCCATGCTGAGAGATACCCGTTCCCTGAATCTATCCAATTCCGCGGCAATTATCCTGTATGAAGCATTGCGGCAGAATCAGTTTGCTCATCTGAAACTGCAGGGAGAACTTCACCGGCTGAACTGGGAGGACTGACCCATGAATTTTATAGAAGCCAGAAAATTAGTATATGAATATATCAGGCGTGACGAGGACGACAATGTGGAGGGGATTCTCACAGCCCTGGACGGTGTGAATCTGGACATAAAACAGGGAGAATTTGTGGCTGTTCTGGGCCATAACGGCTCCGGCAAGTCCACTTTGGCCAAACATCTGAACGTGTTGCTGCAGGCCGGAGAGGGAACCCTCCGGATTGACGGAAAGGACGCACGGGATCAGCAGTATCTGTGGGAAATCCGCAAGATTGCCGGGATGGTATTTCAGAATCCTGATAATCAGATGGTGGCCAGTGTGGTGGAGGAAGACGTGGCTTTCGGGCCGGAGAATCTGGGGGTTCCTTCCGGAGAAATTCACAGCCGGGTGGAAAACAGCCTGAAGTCCACCGGAATGCTTTCCTGGCGGAAACATTCTCCCAACAAACTTTCCGGCGGCCAGAAACAGAGGGTGGCCATTGCGGGAGTCATGGCCATGGAGCCCAAATGTATTGTGCTGGATGAGCCCACCGCCATGCTGGATCCAAATGGGAGAAAAGAAGTGCTGGATGCGGTGGAAAGGCTGAACCGGGAAAAGGGCATGACGGTAATTCTGATTACCCATTACATGGAAGAAGTAATCCGTGCCCACAAAGTATATGTGATGGATCATGGAAAAGTGGTTATGCAGGGCTCGCCCCGTGAAATTTTTTCCAAGGTGGATACTTTGAAATCATATGGCCTGGATGTGCCCCAGATTACCCTGCTGGCACATGAGCTGCGAAAAGCGGGGGTGATGATACCTGAAGGGATTCTCACAGGACAGGAGCTGGTGGAAGCATTATGTCAATTATATTAGATAAAGTCAATTATGTATACGGTGAGAAAACCGCATATGAAACGCAGGCCTTAAAAGATATTAATCTGAAAATCCAGGACGGGGAATTTATCGGATTAATCGGCCATACCGGCTCCGGGAAATCCACGCTGATTCAGCATCTGAACGGGTTGCTGCGGGCTTCTTCCGGCGGGATTTACTACAATGGCCGGGACATTTACGAGGAAGATTATGACAGAAAGGAACTGCGGGGCAAGGCAGGTCTTGTTTTCCAGTATCCGGAGCATCAGCTTTTTGAGAGTACGGTGTTTGCGGACGTGTGTTTCGGCCCGAAAAATATGGGTCTGACTTCCAGAGAAGCTGAACTTCGGGCCTTCACTGCATTGCGCAGTGCGGGGGTGCCGGAGGAATACTGGTACCGTTCTCCCTTTGAACTTTCGGGAGGCCAGAAACGCCGGGCAGCCATTGCCGGAGTCCTTGCCATGAAACCGGAGGTGCTGATTCTGGACGAACCCACAGCGGGACTGGATCCCAGGGGCCGGGATGAGATTCTGAATCAGGTGGCAGCCATGCACCGGGATTTGAAAATGACCGTGATTCTGGTGTCCCACAGCATGGAAGATGTGGCGAATTATGTAAACCGCATGATTGTGATGAATCGGGGAAGTATTCTGTTTGACGGTACCCCTCAGGAAGTGTTCCGCCATTACCGGGAACTGGAGGCGGTGGGCCTTGGAGCTCCTCAGGTCACATATCTTATGCATGAACTGCAGGAACGGGGGTTTCCGGTCAATGTGGACGCCATTACCATTCAGGAAGCGAAGGATTCCATTTTGCAGGTTCTGGCCGGGCGGCAGCAGGGAACAGCAGGGAAGATAGCGGAGAAGATGATAAGGGGGACACAATAAGATTTGAACTGAGATTCCAGGAAAATATTCTGAAAAGATTATGAGAAAAAGATTATGAGAAAAAGATTATGATAAGAGATATTACCATCGGACAATATTATCCTTCCAATTCCGTTCTGCACAGCCTGGACCCCAGAGTAAAACTGATGGGAACGCTGGTATATGTGCTTTCCCTGTTCCTGTTTCGGGGGCCGGCGGGACTTGCGGCGGTTACCCTGGGTCTGATTGCTCTGATTAAGCTGTCCCATGTGCCCTTCCGGTACATGGTAAAAGGCCTGAAAGCCATTGCAGTGATTCTGATTATGACAGCAATGTTCAATCTGTTTCTGACGCCGGGGGAACCCCTTGTGTCCTTCTGGATATTCCGTATTACGGAGGAAGGGCTGACAAGCGCCGGATTTATGGCAGTCCGCCTGACTTTTCTGATTCTGGGCAGTTCCGTGCTGACACTGACCACCACGCCCAATCAGCTCACGGACGGACTGGAAAAGGCTCTGAGGCCTTTGAATAAAGTCCGGATTCCCGTACATGAAATTGCCATGATTATGTCTATCGCTCTGCGGTTTATTCCCATTTTAATTGAGGAAACAGATAAGATTATGAAAGCTCAGCTTGCCAGAGGGGCGGACTTTGAAAGGGGGAATCTGATTCGGAGAGTAAAGGCTATGGTGCCTCTTCTGGTACCTTTGTTTATTTCCGCTTTCCGGCGGGCCAATGATCTTGCACTGGCCATGGAAGCCCGCTGTTACCGGGGCGGAGCAGGACGGACGAAAATGAATCCGCTGAAATATACGGGCAGGGACGGCGCTGCTTATCTGGTGATGGCGGGATATTTCACAGGTGTCCTGCTGCTGAGGATATTGCTATAAAAATTTTAGAATCGGAAGCGGGTTTTACCCGGCAGGAGAAGTATTGTGAAACGAATCAAACTTGTGGTTGCCTACGATGGCACAGCTTACTGCGGCTGGCAGATACAGCCCGGTGTAATTACCATAGAAGAAGTGCTGAACCGCACCCTGTCAGAGCTCCTTGGAGAGGACATTCAGGTGACCGGAGCCAGCCGGACGGATTCCGGCGTGCACTCTCTGGGAAATGTGGCGGTATTTGACACCGGGACCAGAATTCCTCCGGATAAAATCTGTTTTGCCCTGAACCAGAGGCTGCCGGAGGACATTGTGGTACAAAGCTCCTGTCAGGTGGCAGAGGATTTCCATCCCCGCCGGTGCTACAGTGAAAAGACTTACGAATATAAAATATTAAACCGGAGAATCCCGGTGCCTACCCTGCGGCGGGATACTTATTTTTATTATCGTAATCTGGATGTGAGGAAAATGCAGCAGGCTGCGGATTCCCTGGTGGGCGAGCATGATTTCAGGAGCTTCTGTTCCGCAAAAACAGAGATGGAGAATACCGTGCGGCGGATTTTGTCCTGTCAGGTGGAAAAATCGCCGGAGGATATCATTACCATCCGGGTAACGGGAACAGGATTCCTCTATAATATGGTAAGAATTATTGCAGGTACGCTGATTTCCGTGGGAGTTGGAGAACTGCTGCCGGAAGCCATACCGAAAATACTGGAGCGGAAAGACCGGAGCGGGGCGGGGCCCACGGCTCCGGCTCATGGGCTTACCATGCTGGGTATTGTGTATAAAAGCGATATTTCAGAAGAAAATGAAGAAGAAAATAAAAAAAGATATTGAAATTTGAAATATATGCAGATATAATTTTTGTAATTGTGTAACGTCCGCTGTATAAATTGATTCAGCAAAAATGCCAGCAGGTAATTGCGAAACTCAATAATTATACAAATTTCATATGCAATTTGAATGCAAATATTTTCTCATACAAAAGATGGAGAAATGTATTTCGGCCTTTTTGTATGATGAAAATATTTCATGGAAAGTGCAGAAATTGTACATGAAATTTTGATAATTTAATTGTTTCGCAATTGTCTGTAAAAAAGGCCAAAAGAGAAAGGAGCGTAAATATCATGCTGAAAAAAATGGATAAGATGAAGATAAAGGAAAGGCTGCAGTATGGATACAGTATGGTAATCGGTCTGATGGTCATTATCACAGTCTGCGCCATTGTGGGGCTTTTCCTTGTGCAGGGAAAAATGAATTCTTATATTAATAGAGACCAGGCCGCCGATACTGCTGTGAAAAACTGCAGAATTGAGACAAATACTTCTGCAAGATATATTCGGGAAATGGCATTAAGCGATGATCCGGAATTGTTTAAGGAATACAAAGGAAATGTGCAGGAAGGAATGGCAGCGATTGAAGAGGCGCTGAAGGACCTGAAAGCATCAGACGCTATTCACAGCCAGTTAAATCAGGAGTATGAGGACGCCATTCACAGCTGGATGGAAATGGGCGACCGTATTATAGGAGAGCTGGAGTCGGGAAACAAAGAAGAAGGAATCAGACTGATTGTATCAGAATGTACCCCCATGCTCCGGGAGGCGGTGGAAATTGCGAAAGAGATTGATGCCGCCACCAATCTGCAGAAAGAAGCATCCATAAGCACAGTCAAAGGAACAATTGTGTTGGTTATTGTGATTATGGTGCTGATTCTGGGCCTTGCTGTTTTTACAGCCATGAAAGTGGGAAATCGGATTGTGGATACCATTGTGGTGCCTCTGAAAGAAATTGAAGGAGCAGCCATTGATCTGTCCAGAGGAAATCTTCACACGGAAATTACATACAGAAATGATGATGAAATCGGTAAACTGGCCCATGCTCTGAGAAGTTCAATCGGAAGGCTCTGGGATTATGTGGAGGATATTGACCGGGCCATGAAAGAATTTTCCCAGGGAAATTTTGACGTACAGGCCAATGTGGAGTATCGTGGGGATTTTATGGGAATTGAAGATTCCTTTATGCATTTTGAGAAAAATATGGCGGATATGGTGAAAAACGTCCAGTCCGTGGCAAATCAGGTGACAAAGGCTTCCGAGAGAATTTCCGTAAATTCCACAGACCTGGCAGAAGGCGCCTCCGAGCAGGCGGGCGTTACCCAGGAACTTTCGGCTACGATTGAAAATGTTTCCGGCCAGATTGACCGAAATGCAAAGGAAGCTATTGATATCAGCAGGGAAGTCCAGCGGGTGGGACAGGATCTGGAATACAGCAATGGAAAGATGCAGGAAATGGTGGAATCCATGAACCGGATTGGAGAGTCTTCCAGTGAAATCAGTAAAATTATTGCCACAATCAATGAGATTGCAAGCCAGACCAATCTGCTGGCTTTGAATGCTTCCATTGAAGCGGCGCGGGCAGGAGAAGCGGGAAAAGGATTTGCGGTGGTTGCAGATCAGGTATCTCTTCTTGCAGCTCAGAGTGCGGAGGCGGCTACCGAATCTACGACATTGATTGAAGAATCTGTGCGGGCGGTAAAGAGCGGAATGGATACTGCCAATGAGACGGCGGAACAGCTTCAGCATGTGGTACAGGGAGCAAGAACCATTATCCGAAAAGTAAATCTGATTGCGGAGGCGTCGAAGGAACAGGCCAGCGCAGTGGAACAGATTAACCATGGCGTGGACCAGATTAACAACGTAGTACAGACCAATTCGGAGACTTCCGAAGAATGTGCCGTATCCAGTCAGGAGATGACCGCTCAGGCAGAATCTCTGCGGGATCTGATTCGGAAGTTTAAGGTAGGGAAATTTTAGACAGCAGTTCAGCCATAGCCTGTTTCTGTGTGAATCATGCTCGCATGAATGAGCACAGGACACAGGCTATGAGCGGAGCGCCCCCTAAGCCTCAGACAGGAGCTGCGTCAGCAGCGGATAGCCTGCGTTGCAGGCGGTCTGAGGATTGTTAAAAGGGGCGTGGGCTGAACTGTTGTTGCTGTTCACACGGCACCGTGCACCACGCTGCACGGTGTCCGGCCAGAGAAGTAGTGGCTGCCGGGCATCCGGCCCCTCACCGAAGGTGACTTTAAATGGCCGGATGCCGTTACCGGAACACCCGTAGGGTGTAAACAGTAATGAACTGTTACAGTTTCAGAATAGAAATTCCAAAAAAGGAATTGACACCGGAAAATCTCTGTAATATAATAGAGCAGTATGGCAAGTGAGAAATGCAAGCCTTTCTCCGGCGAAGCGTTTTGGCTTTGATGTACAAAGAAAAATGTAAATGGTGTGAAAAGGATAGTTCGGATGAATTTCTTACTATTTTCTGGACGGCATCCGGATATCAGAGTAACATTGTAAAATTCCAGGAGGTAACATTCGATGAAAACTTTTATGGCCAGCCCGGCAACAATTGAAAGAAAATGGTACGTAGTTGATGCTGAAGGAAAGACACTGGGACGTTTGGCATCAGAAGTAGCAAGAGTATTAAGGGGTAAACACAAACCCATCTTTACTCCTCATATGGACACCGGGGACTATGTAATCGTTGTCAATGCGGACAAGGTGAAAGTAACCGGCAGGAAATTAGCCCAGAAGATTTATTACCATCACTCCGAATATGTGGGCGGAATGAAAGAGACCACATTAAAAGAGATGTTAGCAGACAAACCGGAAAGAGTCATCGAACTTGCTGTGAAGGGAATGCTTCCGAAAGGACCTTTGGGAAGACAGATGTATAAGAAATTATTCGTCTATGCAGGACCGGAACACAAACATCAGGCTCAGAAACCAGAAGCATTAACATTTTAATCAGGAGGTAGAAAAAGATGGCTGATACAAAGTATTACGGAACAGGAAGAAGAAAAAAATCAATTGCCAGAGTATACCTGGTACCGGGAACTGGCAAGGTTACGATTAATAAAAGAGATATTGACGATTATCTGGGTCTGGAGACTCTGAAGGTTATCGTGCGCCAGCCGCTGGTGGCAACAGATACCGTTGATAAATTTGACGTTAAGGTAAATGTAAAGGGCGGCGGATATACCGGCCAGGCAGGTGCCATTCGTCACGGTATTTCCAGAGCGCTTCTGCAGGCAGACGCAGACTACAGACCGGTTCTGAAATCAGCAGGATTTCTCACACGTGATCCGAGAATGAAGGAGAGAAAGAAATACGGTCTCAAAGCAGCACGCCGTGCTCCGCAGTTCAGCAAGCGATAATTCCAAACAAAAAAGAGATATTATAAAACCCTTGAAAGTCCGGTATTTTCAGGGGTTTTCTTTATGCTTGCGTTTTCTGAAATTGTGGTAAAAAGTGCTGAATTTTGAATAGTAGCACACAAACGAGAGCGCAAAAACCTTGTGTCTTGCGTAAGACTTTTGTATAATGCGGTTATTAAGAAAAGGGCGGTGTTTTCATGGATAGAACAGCGTATAAGAACCGGCATATCAAAGAGCATTACGACAGAATAAACTTTGTTATTCCCAAAGGCGAAAAGGACAGAATAAAGAAAATATGTTCTGAAATAGAGGCAAGTGTCAATGAATATCTCTATATGCTTGTCTGTAATGACCTTGCGGACGGTACAAGCAGAATGGCAGAGAAAAAGCAGGGCTTTAGTGAGGAACAGGAGCGGATGCTTGAAAAGTGGCAAGTGCCAGGAAAATATTATGAAATGATAGAAGATTTATCCTATACCAAAGACGAGGGATATTTTATCTATCTGAAAAAGGGCTATGTAAATGATGTGACAGGCAGCAGAAATATACATTGCATGAAAACATCAGAAGTACGGCGGATTATCAGGAAAACGCATAAGCGGTAATTCGTTAAGTGATTTGGAGATATGGTGGATTTTTCGGGTGAATAAGTGTCCATAAAGTGTCTATAACTGACCTGTTATTGAACCAATAATGAGCTTTTATAAATTCTTTTTTCATGAGATAATTTCAATATCAATAAGGAAAGGTGGTAAAAGATGATGAAAAAGCAAGAAAATTTAGCGACTGAAATTCTTCGCACAACTTTGAAAAAACAAAGATTTTTATTTATGGCGTTCTTAGTATCCCTGATAGTAAATGTTCTGTTAGGTGTAAAAGTTTCTAAAGAAAAGTGATGTGAAAGCCGTTAATTAAGAGAAAACGTTATCCAAAATGAGGGTAGCGGTTACTTTTCGGCATATTTTAAATACGGTTGACAATCGAAGCCCATCCCCTACATCTTTATAGATTATCTTGCCTAAGCCGCGGTCAGATAACCCGCAGTCATGGGCCAAAGCCACGATAGAACAATCTCTTTTACGCAATTCCCTGATCAATCGTTCGCTAAGTAGCTCCACAAACGCATCTACATCCTCTTCTGTGGTACGCACACATGAATGAAACCAGATAAGGATAAAACTCAAAAAATGTGTTTAAGACAGCATCCACAAATATGTGGAGTGAATATCTTGTTTGGAGGAATTACAAAATGATAAAATCGCTATTTGAACAGTTAGACGGCACATATCATGAAGAAAATGGATATTTTATTCCAGATTTACGATTACCCGCCGAAGAAGAACAGCCGACAGGCATATGGGGACAGCGGCATCTGGACTATCTGAAGCAGTACTGCAAGGTTACATACACCAATCTTCTCACAAGCGGCAGGCTTAACGCCTGCCTTGCCGACATCGACAGGCAGGCACAGAAACGCTCCCACAGGCTCATAGAGGGCATGAAACAGGCACAGGGCATAACGGAACGTCTAAAGGAAGAAAACGCCTTAGAATGGACAGGACGGCTCAACAACATAAGGGCGTGTGCAAGGGAGATTGTGAACGAGGAAATTATTCAAATGTAAAAGATAAGGGTGGGGAAAACCTCACCCTTATTTTCGTCAGACAATACAATTTCAATGTGAAGATGACAGTATTGAAAATTGCTTTAAAGCCCTTTCATCATGCGTGTGGACATCAGGCAAGTTTCTCCATTGGCAAAATGGATAATTCGATTTTTAGTGTCAACTTCTTTTATATTATTTTTGTTTACCAAAAATGCCCGATGGCAACGCACAAAATTGCTGTCCAATACGCCTGTTAGTTCTTTTAATGTGTTGGGAAATTCAATCTGGCGGTCTTTTGTATGGAGAATGACTTTATGGATATTGCTGGAAGTTTCAAAAAATAAAATATCCTCATAATCCACGCTGATTTTTCGTCCGCCAACTTCAAGGGTATAGACTTTATGTGTTTTGTTGGTTTGGAGCGTATGCCGTTCCATTGCATTTAACAGACATTCTCTGAGTTTCACTTTCGCTTCGGCAGGGTTGTCTTTTAATACAAAGTCCATCGCCTCTACCCGATACTGAAAAGTCATATAGCTCAGTTCTGAATGTGCTGTTATGAATATGATGAAACCACGGGGGTCATACAATCTGATTTGCTGTGCCAGCTTCATTCCATTCATGCTGCTGTTCAAGTCAATGTCAAGGAAATAAATGCCTGTGTTCTGGCTGATCCTGATTTTTTCCAACAACATATAAGGGTCTCCTGTATCTAAAGTAAGCTGCATATCTAATCCTTCTATCAGAACAGTATTTTGAATGATATTTACAACAGTCCGCCGCTGTGCGGCATTGTCTTCGCATACAAAGATATCCAACATATGATGTCATTCCTTTCTGTCAGTAAGTTCTATATGTTGTGTAAAATAGTCGCATTTCATTGTTGTTTCTAATAGCACGTTGTCATAAGAACTGATGATTTTCCGGGCATTCTCAAGCCCGATTCCTTGATGCCCGATTTTTGTGCTAAAGCCTTTTTGCTTTAATTTATGCAGCATTAGACCGCTATCCCGAAAGCGGTTGCTTATGATGATTGATACGCCAGTTTTATTCTGGATGATATTTAAGCCTATTTGCGGCTGTTCTGTCTCCAATGTGCTTTCAATCGCATTGTCCAAAAAGATTCCCAGTATTCTGGCAAGGTCTACCGTGTCTATCAGAAAACTTTCCACTTTGTCGGGAATATCAATGGTGACGTCAATCCCCGATTCATGGGCGTAAATCATTTTTGCTGAGAGCAGGCTTTTGATTTCCAACACACTGATATTGCTAAGCTGGTTCAGTTTATAATCTTCCCCCGTAATCAGATTCTTCGTTGGGAAGATTTTGCTTTCAAAAAAATCCTTTAACCTATCCAAATCACCCTCTTCAATATAACCAGATAAAGAGAGCAGAATATTAACATAATCATGCTTAAAGGAGCGCAGGCTGTTATACATAGCTTCTAAATTCCGTGTGTAGTCCTGTAAGTCCTGCATAGCTTTCTGCTTTGCTTCGGTCTGTATCCGTTCCAGATAAGAGCGGCGCATAGCCAGAAGTAAACAACACATCACAAGCATATACCCCGAAATATGTAAGGCATTATTATATATCATTTTGCCGATAGAGCCGTTTTGTCCTGGAATCAAATTATCAAACAGATAGATGGTTATAAGGAGCAGTAATGCAGCATCTATCACATACCATGTCTGCGGAAGACGCAAAATGCCTTTGCCAGACAGGAATATTTTTTTCAGCAGTTTGCCACAAAGCAGTGTTATCCAATAAAACAGCAAAGTATAAATCAAATCAATGCCGTAAGAAAAATACCACTGATTTGATAAAGGTGAGGGAATCAGCATATAAAGAAAATTTGCCAGCAAATTCTCTGTTACAACGGCAAGCATACATCCAATCACACCCATAAAAACATTCTGCGGCGCAGTGTCACGGCAAGCAAGCAACCCATAAATACATACCGCCACCAGAATACCGAACAAACCGTATGGAACACAGGCGAGGAGCGTTACAGGCATTCCAGCAACTAACAGCAGTATATAAAGTACGCTAAACGCTTTGAAGTTCATATGCTGAGGCCATACATTGCGGATAGCAAGGGAAAGCCGAAAAAAAGATAGCAGCATTTCAATATATTCCTTCTTTCGATATTTACTTCCCTGATTATACCTTATACCATTCTTTATATCAACTCCCCCTGCAAAAATGACGAATAAGTGCGTGTTCTGTAAAAAGAAAAACGCACTTATTCATGAATTAGGGCGTTTCATGACTGTTTTGAAAGAATTGCTGTTTTCTCTGGTATACTATTTTGCAGTACATAAATTTATTTTGGAAAGGAAACAGGAGCTATGAAACATTTATTAAAAGGAGCTGCTGTAGCAGCGGTGGTATTGGTTGCTTTAATGGTAATCAATATGTTTTGTAATATGCATGACATTCACTTAGACCAGACAGCGACAGGTACAACATCAGCAGTTTGTGCTATGCTGTTTTATCATGGATTGATTAGGAATGAAAAAAGTAAAGATGATGGGAATGAAAAATAACGAGTAATCATTTTGCAGGTCATATATCTTTAAAGGAGTAGATTACTAAAACGTCTGCGAATAAACATAAACGCAGCAAGTTATAACAAAAATTTTCACATACATAGAAGAAATATAGCAAAGACATGGATAAAGATACAGAGCTGATGAACAAGTGAGAAATTACCGTTCGCTGGCTCTGTTTTGTTTTATAAGATTTTAAGGCAAACGCCCACCATATAAAAAAACGGTGTTATGGTGGGTGATTTTGCTATGCCCAAAAAACTTAACAGACACTCTCCAGACCTGTTTTAGAGTTTGGAGGTTTTTTTTATGTTCTTTTTTCGGGCAGTATTCTATCTGCTCATGCAACGCAGAATTGACTTATACATAGCATATCGGGGAATGGCAGGAAGCCAGTTAAAAAAATCCCTGCCCAGGCAACGCTGCTTCTCACCATGAAACCAGAAGTAGAATCTCCGCTTAATGGAACAAAGTCTGAAAAGACATCCGCCCTTGATATTGACGGACAGATGTCTCTTTTTAATGAGACGGAATATTTTGCAGACCCCAATGCAAAAGAACCAAAACTGGTTGAAGTTGAGAAACATCTCCGCAAAAGAAAATATGTCGGCCAGCGCGAAGAACTCATCAAAGGCCTTCCGCACAGCAAAGTACTTCACACCATAGATGAAAGTGAACAGGTCTGCGAAAAATGCGGAAACTCCATGGTAAGGGTTGGAGAAGAATTCGTCCGTACCGAAGTACAGTTTGGTGGGCAGAGCGACCATGTCAAACTGGCTTCTGGTCGTCTTTCGGGACTGGATTTCCCATGTGGTCTGCCGCCTGAAGCAGGAACTGCTGAAACAGGATTACCTGCATATCGATGAGACCCGTGTACAGGTGCTGAAAGAACCAGGGAGAAAGAATACATCGGATTCTTACATGTGGGTTTACTGCAGCATGAAAAATGCAGAAACTCCCATCCGGTATTTCGAGTATCAGCCGGGACGGAGTGGGAAATATCCGGAAGCATTTCCGGACGGGTATAACGGCTGCATCCATCCGGATGCTTATTCCGGATACAATGGAATCCCAGGTGTAAAAAGATGTCTTTGTTATACCCATCTGCGCCGGGCATTTGTGGGTGCGCTTCCTGAGGAAGTCCATACCCCTGAAGCATCCAAACCTGCGGGAGCGGTTTTTTGGCTGAACCAGCTGTTTGATATAGAAGCAGAACTGGAGGAACTGCTGCCTGATCAAAAGAAAAAAGAACGTCTTATCCGCGAGAAGCCTCTTCTCGAGGCTTTTTGGTCATGGGTGGAAAAAAATGCCGTCTCAGAACTTCCAAAATCCAAACTGCTGTCTGCAGGCAGTCCGAAAGGAGCCACCGCAAGTGCCGGAATTTATACATTGGTAGAAACAGCCAAAGCAAATGGTCTTGTGCCAATGAAGTATCTGAAATATATCCTGTCAGATATGCCGGGGAGTAGATTTCTTGAGAATCCGGAATATCTGGATGACTATCTGCCATGGGATCCCATGGTACAGGAACGGTGCCGATAAGATAACCACTGCCCCTTTAGTATAAGCGGCTGGTGGTTATTTTTCTATCCACTATTTTATTTGACGCTTACGAAAAAGACACTAAATGCCTATGGAATAATGGTTGTATCAGTTTCACTTGTGGGGGTACAAATACTTTCAAAAAAGATTTATTACCATATTTAAAAGGTGGTAGATTTGCGGTATTTGGAGATAACGACAGTGCCGGGATTGCGGATGCAAAGCGTATTACAGCATTACTAAATACGGTAGGAACTGCAACCATGATTATACCGCCGGAAGTGCCAGAGAAGGGAGATATTAGTGATTATATGAAGAAACACACAAAGGAAGATTTACAAACGCTGATTGAAGATGCACTCAATAAGAATACCGTTAAAGAAGCCGTAAGGAATGTAGAAAACCGAAAAACTAATCTCGTAGAAAAACTGATTGAACTGGATGCGGTTAAAAACTACGCAACAAATGACAAAGGGAGCGCAGAACTGTTTTCTACTGTATTTAAAGATGTAAGCCGGTATAATCCAACGCAGAAGGATTGGATGTGATACAACGGTATTAAATGGGTTGCAGATACCGAAGGAATGAGGGCGAAAAGGAATGCTAAAGAATTAGCAGATACTCTGTTATCTTATGCGGTCAGTAATTCCGAATTAGATGAAAAACAGAGAGAAAGCTATCTGAAATATGCATCACGCTTAATGAATTATCGTGATAGAAATACAATGATAAATGACGCAAAGGACGTGAATTATTTTGAAAATGAGGAACTTGACAAAGAAGATTTTCTCTTGAATTGCAAGAATTGTGTCTTAGATTTATCGGGAGATAAGCCAACGATATTAAAGCATAGTGCTGATTTATTATTGTCAAAGGTTTGTAATGCCAGTTATGAGCCTGCTGCCCAATGTCCGCTATGGAAAAAGACTATTTCTGAAATCATGGAGGACGATATTGGAAAAATAAAGTATCTGCAAAAAGTCTTCGGTGTATCTCTAACAGGATGTACAGCAGAGGAAGAATTATATTTCTTTTTTGGCGGTTCTACAGGAAATGGGAAAAGTACGGTTTGTGAATCAGCTTTATTTATATTGGCGGACTATGGAGCGACAATATCACCAGAAACTTTAGCAGTCAAACAAAATAAGGACAGTCGGACGGCATCGCCGGATATCGCAAAATTGGCAGGGGCAAGGCTTGTTATTGCATCGGAGCCGCCAAAGAGAATGATATTTGACACCTCGCTTGTAAAAACACTGACAGGAAGAGACCGGGTAACAGCTGGATTTCTGCATCAGAATGAATTTAGTTTTACTCCTGAGTTTAAGTTGATTTTGAATACAAATTATTTGCCGACAATCACAGATAATACCATTTTTAAAAGTGGACGTGTACGAGTGGTTAGTTTTAATAAACATTTTGGAGAGCGTGAGCAAAATAAGAAGTTAAAAGACGATTTGAAAGCAGAATCAGCAGGAATTTTAAACTGGATGATTGAGGGGCTATACTTATATCGCCGGGAGGGATTAACGCCGCCTGCTGCCGTCCAGGGTTCTACAGAAGAATATGAAAGTGATTCTGACAAAATCGGGCGGTTTGTCTCTGAATGTTTGGTGAAGTCTGACAAGAATGTATCCGCAAAGACAGTCTATGAAACTTATTTAAAATGGTGTTCGGCTTCTGGATGTGGAATAGAAAACAAAGGAAATTTCTTTACAGAATTAAAGGTAAAGGGCATATTTGCGGCAAGTGGAACTGTTGGTGGAAGAACTGTAAGAAATGTTGTAAAGGGGTATGAACTAGCAGAAGATGATTTTGTTGCAGTAGATAACGATATCCCACTTCCGTTTGATTGATAAAAAGGACGAATGTGCAAACTGTGTATTCTGTATGTAAGGGTATATAGAGTTGATTTTTAGAGTTTTACATATGAAATACACAGAATGCACAAATCCAGTAAAATCAAGGGTTTCAAGCACTTTAGTAAATTGAAGTGTACAAAATGAATGTAAGCAATTTTACGGTTTTTGTAACGGTATTTCAGAAACGGAGGTTAATAGTGACGAACAAAGATATTGATATGATACAGGAAAATATTAGAGCCACAGAGGGCAGCAGTCTATTACTTTCCTAACGGTTGCATTAACGGAATTTATTCTTGAATTTATCCGGGGATTATGCTATATTATAGATACAAAAGAGGAAACAACCGCCCACAAAGTGGTTGACCTCCGACCAGGTTATAAGCCTGCCTTCACCGGCCAAGTGACAAGGTAGGCTTATTTATTTTCGCTTGTTCCTCTTATCGAGAAAGGCAAGCAACGCTATAACAAAACTACCAAAGGCAATCAGCAAAGCTAATATACCTATGAAAATCGAAATGATTTCAAAAGCTGTCATTTGCGCCACCTCCCCTCTTATGTACTCCGGCAAACCGGGTGTGAAGTTTAGGGAGGTTACCACCTTGCAACACGCTTGTTCCTCTCTGATATTCTATCATATTCTTTCTTTTATGACAATTCCCAGATTCCCCACATGTATTATTTTTCTTTTTGAATAGTCTAAAAATATTATTAATTAAATTATACCATTTTCTGTTGACAATAGCAGCAACAACAAGTATAATTTTGGTATAAATTTATTTGTAATTATTTTTGAACCGTTTTGGAGAAAGAGAGGGAATAGATTATGTGTAAAATATACGGTTATGTAAGAGTTTCTACAATCCAACAGAAAGTAGAAAGGCAGATAAACAATATTATAGGATTCAATGGGGATGTAATCATTATATCCGAAAAGCAATCTGGCAAAGACATAGATAACAGGGCGGAGTTTAAGAAGCTGCTGAATAAGGTAAAGCCAGGAGATACAATAATATTTGATGAAGTCAGTAGAATGTCAGGAAATGCTGATGAGGGCTTTTCTCTGTATATGGAACTTATGAGCAAGGGTATTTCTCTTGTGTTTCTGAAAGAGCGGCATATAGACACAGATGAATATAGACGCAGGACGCAAAAGCATATAGAGAAAGTATCATCCAGCAATAAGAAAATGGATAATCTCATAAATGGAATACTGGAGCTTGTGGCAGAGTTTGAGCAGGAAAACTTGAAAGATAATATCCGGCTTGCATTTGAACAGGCAGAGCATGAAAGGCAGTTCCTTATTAAAAGGGTAACGGAGGGCAAAGCTACATCAAGTAAGAAGCAGGGCAGGCCAGAAGGAAGCTGTAATATAAAGACAGATAAAGCGGAGCATATAAAACAGACGATAAAGGATTTATCAAAGGACTTTGACGGTAAGTATTCAGATGCTAAGATATTGAGGGAATATTTGCACAACACATCAAAAGGAACATACTACAAGTATAAGAAAGAATTGAAAGAAGAAACAGCATAATAACATAGAACTGTTAAGGGTATCAGTTGCATAGATACCCTTTTGTTTTGCCTTAAATACCATGTCGTGGGGGTCTTATAGGAAACGCCGCATAGGGGTAGTAAGTGTGTCAAATTGCCGGGCATTTTCAAAAAGGCTTAGTCCTGTTGCCGTTCTGAAATATTTTTGAAATGTGCAAAAAGGCGGTTTTGTGATAAAATGAAAATTATCATTATATGGAAGAGGTCGTTAAGATGAAAAATCAATCATTAGCTGCTAACGTTATGAAAATTTCAATAGAAGATTCAATACATAAAGTTATGGACATTATAGAAAAAGAAGATGGAAGAACCTTTGAAGAAAAAAAGAAAGAAGCAATCAATTTTCTTAAGGATAAAGAGAATACGTTGCTGGCAGAACGTTTAATTGATATTGCTACAAATGATGAAATGGGGAAAAAGATTTATAAGAAGTTTTGGGCAATGGGAAAGTGTATTATTATAGGAAATGAAATTATATTGCGAAAAGTACAGGATTCGGATAAAGATATATTTATTGAATTGCAAAAGGAAAATAATATCGTTAAGTCAATGATGAAAGAAGAAGCTTATCGTAATATGTTATGGAATGAACATATAGAGTATAAAGCATTGATGTTTTCGGTAATTGTGGATAATGAATATGCCGGATATTGTGGTATAAAGAATACTACGCATGAACAATGGGAGATAGCGATGGAAATTTGTATTTCAGAATTTTTGTTGCATGAGGAAGCGGATATTCGTAGATGTGAGGAAGAGAATATTCATTTGCTGGATGAGAGAATGCAGCAATTAGCAAAGCAGTTTAATGTTGAACCAAGAAAATTGTTGAGCCATGTGTTGGAATATAAATTAACGTGGCATTAAAGAAAATGTCTGTAAGTGTTCAAAAATAGATGAAAATGGTTTTTCGTAACACACTTGTAGCACACAAATAGCCTGTAAAGCCTTGTTTTATGCGGTTTGAAGTTTAGTAAGAGATAGGAAATTGCATATTTTATTGCATGGTAAACCCACAAACATCGTGTTTGTGGGTTTTTTTTAGTGATAACTGTGGTAAACTTATATTGTCAGGTATATATAGTGTCTGCTGATTAGGTTTAAAACACTTGATTTTACCGACTTTTACCGCATTTTATGGTATAATACCTGCAAGGATTTTGATAAAATCAAACCGTTTTTCTTGCAGTTATTCTGCATATTTTATGTATAAAGGGGCTAAATCAATGTACAAACCTATTAACAAGTTACACCACTCGTTTCTCGATTTCAACCAGCCTATGGGACTCCACATGAACTCGGATAACCGCTGGATCAAACTGGCTGACCGAATCCCATGGGATGAATTTGAAGTAAAATATGCCAGACTGTTCCCGAGTGGTACGGGTAATGTTGCCAAGCCATTTCGGATGGCGTTAGGAGCCCTGATCATCCAGACCAAGTTCCAGTATTCTGATCGTGAACTCGTGGAACAGATCACAGAGAATCCATATCTGCAGTACTTTATCGGACTTCCCGGCTATCAGGAAGAAGCTCCGTTTGATGCAAGCACACTGGTTCTTTTTCGCAAACGCATTTCTGCTGAAATGCTGATGGAAGTAAATGAGTATCTTCTTGCTCACAAAGATGATGACAACAATACACCACCATCTTCCGGAAACTCCGGCGATAATGACGCTTTGAAAGAAGACACAAACAAAGGAACACTGACACTGGACGCAACCTGTGCACCGGCAGACATCCGTTATCCCCAGGATATTTCACTCCTGAACGAAGCAAGGGAGAAACTGGAAACCATCATTTACCGTTTTTGCAAATCCTATGGTCTTCCACTGCCAAGACGCTATAGAAGACGTGCCAGAAAAGATTATCTTTCATTTGCCAAAAGTAAAAAACATAGTGCAAAGAAAATCAGGAAGGCACTGCGCAAACAGCTTGGTTACGTTGCAAGAGACATCGGATATCTGGAAAAGTTCATGAGCGACGGATATGCGATGACAGATAAAGAAATTAGTTTGTATCTGACTATCATCACGCTGTACGAGCAGCAGAAGTACATGTACGATAACAAAGTACACTCAGTGGAACATCGTATCGTAAGCATCTCGCAGCCATGGCTTCGTCCTATTGTCAGGGGGAAAGTAAAAGCCCCAGTTGAATTTGGTGCAAAGTTTGATCTAAGCCTTGACAGTGAAGGATACGGACGCATCGAAAAAATATCGTTTGAAGCATATAACGAGAGCACCTGCCTGATTGAAGCGGTAGAACGCTTCAAGGAACGCACCGGTTATTATCCGAAACGTGTGCTGGCAGATCAGATATACCGGACCAGAGAAAACAGGAGTTATTGCAAAGAGCATGGGATCCGTCTGTCAGGACCAAAACTGGGCAGACCAAGTGCTGCAGTAAAAGTTGATAAAAAACAAGAGTATCAGGATAATACTGACAGAATCGAAGTGGAACGTACTTTTAGCTTAAGCAAACGCTGCTATGGCATGGACTGTATTACCACCAAGCTGGAGGAAACGCAGTTAACTTCTGTCGCATTATCTGTATTTGTGATGAATCTATTCAAGATTCAGAGGCGAATACTTTATGCTCTTTTGTATCTGATCCGATTTTGGTGTAACTGGAGCAGATGTAAGAGTTGGAAGTTGCAAATATTTGCTTAATCAGCAGACACTATATAGTCAACTATATATGCGACAGAATGAAATGAGGAGAGAAGTATAATGCCAGAGATATCGTTGTTTTACGGAATCAGGGTTACAATGTATTATGATGACCATAATCCTCCACATTTCCATGCGGAAGGAAAACCGATGAACCGAATCAACCCGTTAGTTTAAAAGTGAGGTGAACATTATGTTTCCGAAGGTTGTGCAGGTAATACCAATGGAAAATTATTCGGTATATGTATACTTTGAAGATGGTAAAATCGTATGTTATGATATGATTCAAATGATTGAGAAAGAGGTATTTCGTCCATTGAAAGATATCACTGTTTTTAAAGAGGCCTGTACAGTGATGA
Source organism: Lachnospiraceae bacterium JLR.KK002 (assembly GCA_036941025.1). Classification (NCBI taxonomy): domain Bacteria; kingdom Bacillati; phylum Bacillota; class Clostridia; order Lachnospirales; family Lachnospiraceae; species Lachnospiraceae bacterium JLR.KK002. The sequence continues at coordinate 2,985,442 of JAYMNP010000001.1, read as the reverse complement.
ATGATACATTGGCATGGGATATCGGGGGAAACCGAGATAATACGAAGTGTTTGGATATTGACCCGGATACACTGTATGATTTACCGATGGAGGCAGAAAAGATAGCATAATATATGGTTTGGAGACAGTATGCGCACATATGATCGTATATGGGTAACGAACACGTAACTGACAAACAGCTTAAAAATAGCGTATTTACGGCGTTCGGAGTTATGTAAGAGATAATTACAAACGTAATAATGAAATTAGTAAAACCCTTGAAAGTCCGGTATTTTCAGGGGTTTTCTTTATACCTGCGTTTTTGAATATGTTCTGAAATAAGGGCAGGTATCAATGAATATCTCAATATGTCTGTCTGTAATGATCTTGCGGACGGGACAGGCAGAAAAGAAGCAGGTTTTAATGAGCATGAGTATTTTCTTTAGATAATGTAATGGCGACAACCGGGGAGAGCTGAAGAAATTTTACAGAGGATAGAGCAATGCAGACAGGAATTATAGAAGCAGGAGAAAACCTGGACGAGTATTCCAGGCCTGTAGAGTCACAGAGGGCAGCAGGCTGTCATTTTCCTAATGGTTTACATTAACAGAATTTTTTTGAATTTGTTTGGGGAATATGCTATATTATAGAAAAGGGAAAGCCAGGGAAACGGCTACCCCTCTCACAATAGCAAACTAAAACATTTTACAATATTCGGCCGTCAGCTACTGGGAATAGTTTGCGGTTCCTTTCTTTTGTCCTTAAAAAGTTGATAAGGGTAACAATAAACGTACAGAATAAAAAGAAATCCTGATATGTAATCATTGCATCGCCCTCCTTTTTTTCGTCCGGAGGGCTTGCAGGGAACATGTTTTATAAATATAAAAAAGAATGAAAAGCGGAATAAGGACTGTCTGGCAGGGCTCATAATGGGCTGCTGCAATTCTGGCATATTTTTGAAATATGTAAAAAGCGGTTTTGTAATAAAATAAAGATTATTATTTCGTGGGAAAGGTTGTTGAGATGAAAAATCAATTATTAGTTGCCGGTATTATGAAAATTTTAATATAAGATTCAATCCATAAAGTTATGGATATTATAGAAAAAGAAGATGGAAGAACTTTTGAAGAAAAAAAGAAAGAAGCAATCAGTTATCTCAAGGATAAAGAGAATATGTTGCTGTCAGAACGTTTCAATAATATTGTTGCAAAGGATGAAATGGGGAAGAAGATTTATAAGAAGCTAATATTGTTAAGTCAATGATGAAAGAAGAAGCTTATTATAATATGTTAAGAAATGAACATATAGAGTATAAAGCATTGATGTTTTGGATAATCGTGAATGGTGAATATGCCGGATACTGTGGCATAAAGAATATTATGCATGAACAATGGGAGATAGCGATAGAGATTTTGAATAAGTGGAAATATAAAGGAATTGGATATAAGGCGATTAGCGTTATGTCAGATGAAATAAAGAATTGGTTGAATATGTTAAAATTTCGTGTGAGAATTGATGTTGAAAATTATCCAGGACAAAGATTATTTGAAAAACCTGGGGCAGAACCTAATGGTATTTCAGAATTTTTGTTGCATGAGGAAGCGGATATTCGTAGATGTGAGGAAGAAAATATTCATTTGCTGGATAAGAGAATGCAGCAATTAGCAAAGCAGTTTAATGTTGAACCAAGAAAATTGTTGAGCCATGTGTTGGAATATAAATTAACGTGGGATTAAAGAAAATGTCTGTAAGTGTTCAAAAATAGATGAAAATGGTTTTTTGTAACACACTTGTAGCACACAAATAGTCTGCAAAGCCTTATTTTATGCGATTTGTAGTTCTGTAAGAGATAAGCAGTTATCTGCAAGCAGAGATATATGGAAACCCACAGACAAATGTTGTTTGTGGGTTTTTTGACTTTGCGCAGGGAGTTGTTGCCAAAATTTTTAATAAGGTGTGGATTGACAATAGAAACAAACAGACCGACTTTATGTAAGTCATCTGCCATGGGATCATGGTGTCTGCCGGTACACTCCATAACAATTTTAGTATCACTATTCAGTGTGCCAGGGTATTCCGAAAACTGGCTGAGATTCTTTGATGTATGGGGGACATCAAAGGGCTTACGAATAACGACACCTCCGTGCTGCAGGGCTGCTGCGGCGCTCTTGCCTTTTGAAACATCAATACCTGCTGCGTTGTACATTCTTACATACCTCCGGATATAAATTTGCATGGTTCCAGCTTTCCTCATTGCTTATTCAATCTCCTGGGGTATTAAACGAACGTACATGATGGTAGTTCAACCTGCATAAATCGAACGGCTGTAAATGGCGGCTGGTTGACGGGTTTTTTTACGGACGCAAAATGGTCCAGGGGGAAATCTGTCAGACCGATGTCTGATCATTATACAGCTAAACAATGGAGGGAAAAGTCTCAACTGGCTGTTGGGTACTGAAACCCTACACTTATATATTAGGAGAGGATATTAAATTTTTATGGATTTACATTTTGATAAGGCATCCGGTGAGAAATATAAAAGTAAGGCTCAGAAAATCAGAGTAATGAGTGAAAATTGGGTTGAGAAAAACATGTTCTGTCCCTGTTGTGGAAATCCACGCCTTTTAAAATTAAAAAATAATGAGCCCGTTGCTGATATGAAATGTGAAAATTGCTGTGAAATCTTTGAATTGAAAAGTAAACAGGGTAAAACAGGAAAAAAAAATTAATGATGGTGCTTATTCAACAATGATTGAAAGAATAAAAAGCATTACAAATCCTGGACTGTTTGTTATGCAGTATTCTTCTGATTATATTGTGACAGATTTTGTTCTGGTTCCAAAATTTTTTCTGGTTCCGCAAATGATAGAGAAAAGAAAACCGCTTGCACCTGAAGCACGTCGGGCAGGCTGGACAGGATGTAATATTTTATATTCTGAGATACCGCAGCAGGGAAAAATAGATATTATCAAAAATGGGACAGTTTTGCCTGTAAACGAAGTAAAAGAACATTATTTCAAAGTTAAAAAGCTGGAAAGCCGGAATATTGATTCCAGGTCATGGTTATTGGATGTACTTGATTGTGTTAATCATATAAAGTCAGAGGAATTTTGCTTGCAGGACATATATGCATATTCTGAAATTCTGCAAATAAAGCATAGAAATAATCATAATGTTGAGGCAAAAATCCGTCAGCAACTGCAGGTTTTAAGAGATAAAGGTTTTATTGAATTTTCAGGAAAAGGACACTATAAAAAATTATCTTTATTGCACTGCGAATGTTAAATTCTGAATAAAAATGAAACGTTAAAATGATTGCAGTTCATAGCAGGGAAGTTCTTGACTCGAATCTGAAATCGGACTATAATATCTTATAATCCGATTTCGGATTCGGGGAGGTGAAACCATGAAATTTAATATGGGAGAACATCTGGAGGAATTTAACCGTCTGTACCGGGAGATGGACCGAATCTATCACGAACTTGCGGTGAAGGCAGGAATGTCCGACAGCGCTTTTTTTATTCTGTATGCCATTGTGGAGATGGGAAACGGATATCTGCAGAAAGACATTGCAGAGCGCTATTCCATCAGCAGGCAGACCGTAAATTCTTCCATTCAGAATTTAAAAGCCAGAGGCTATATTGACATGGAGCCGGGAAACGGGCGGGACAGGCATATTTACCTGACTCCTGCAGGGCAGCAGCTTGCGGAGAAAAATATATATCCGGTGATGGAAATGGAAAAGGCCGCCTTTCAGGAAATGCCTGAACAGGAAAGCAGAGAGCTGTTAAGGCTCACTAGGAAATATGTCCGTATTTTTCAGGAGAAGACAAAATGAGAATACAGTTATCCGATCATTTTACTTATAAAAAATTACTGCGTTTTGTGATATCACCGATACTGATGATGATCTGCACATCTCTGTACGAGATTGTGGACGGATTTTTTGTGTCCAATTATGTGGGAAAGACACCCTTTGCAGCGGTAAATCTGATTATGCTGGTCTGCATGGCCTTTGGTACCACGGGCATTATGATTGGTACGGGAGGCAGTGCGGTGATTTCCAAAACTCTGGGCGAGGGAAAATCCGGAGAGGCAAACCAGTATTTTTCCATGCTGGTGTATTTTGCAACCGGGTTAAGTCTGCTGCTGTCCGTGACAGGATTTGTGTTTGCCAGGCCCATTGCCGCCGCACTGGGAGCAGAAGGGGAATTGCTGGAATCAGCAGTGCTCTACAGCCGGATTCTGGCGTTTGGGCTTACTGCCTTTGTGCTGCAGAATGTGTTCCAGATTGCGATGGTGGCAATTCTGCCGGTATTTTTTGGCATGGACGGAATCTGGCTGGCCATTGTGGCGGCGGAGCTGCTGGCTCTTGTGGTGACTGTGGGCTTTTTATCCTGTGAGAAAGAACTTGTCGCCTTAATGCGTAAAAGTGCTCTTTCCTGATAGAAAAGTCTTTCAGGCAGGATACACAGCCTGCAGAGAAGGTAAATATTGTTTCACAAGTGCGTTTAAATGGGATACGTTCAGCATACTGCGTATGCCCTTTCCTGTTTCTGTCAATACTAATGGAAAAACAGAAACGAGGAAAAACCATGAAAACATTTCATCAGTTATATCTGGATATTTTAGAGCAGGAAGCAGGAAAGGGGCGTGTACTGGAGGAAGAATATAATCTATATCACATGGATTGCCTTCTTCATCCGGAGAAACACGCCCCTGTGATATTTGCAGAAGAATGCCAGCAGTGCGCCTATGAGAAAGCCTGTGAGAGAAGCTGCATTTTTGACGCCTTTGAGCAGGACGAAAACGGGAAGGTCTATATTAACAAAGAAAAATGTACGGGCTGCGGCGCCTGTGTGGAGGCGTGCAGGCTGGAAAAACTGGTGGCCAATAAAGATGTGGTTCCGGTGCTGCGGGCAGTCAGAGGAAAACAGCGGGAGGTGTATGCCCTGGTGGCTCCGGCATTTCTGGGGCAGTTCGGGCCGGAGGTTACCACCGGAAAGCTGCGGGCGGCCTTTAAAGCCATGGGATTTCAGGGGCTGATAGAGGTGGCTGTATTTGCAGATATTTTAACATTGAAGGAAGCGCTGGAGTTTGACGCTAATATCCGGGAAGAACAGGATTATCAGCTTACAAGCTGCTGCTGTCCTGTGTGGATTGCCATGATACGGAAAGTATATCAGGAGCTGATGCCCCATGTGCCGGGAGCCGTATCTCCCATGATTGCGGCAGGACGGGTAGTGAAAAAGCTCCACCCGGATGCGGTTACCGTATTTATCGGTCCCTGCATGGCCAAGAAGCAGGAAGCCAGAGAAGGAGATATTGCCGACGCAGTGGACTATGTGCTGACCTTTCAGGAAGTGCAGGACATGTTTGAGGCGGCGGATATTCATCCGGAACAGCTTGGAGAAGACGATAAAGAGCATTCTTCCAGAGCAGGGCGGATTTATGCCAGAACAGGAGGGGTCAGTGAGGCTGTGAAGACCACGGTGGAACAGCTCAGGCCGGAGCGCAGCATTGAAGTCCGGGCAGAACAGGCAGACGGTGTGCCGGCCTGCCGGGAAATGATAGAGCGGCTGAAACGGGGAGAGACGAAAGCCAATTTTTTTGAGGGGATGGGATGCCGGGGCGGCTGCGTGGGAGGGCCGAAAATCATCATAGACAAAGAAGAAGGCAGAAAAAATGTGGAGCGTTACGGAGAGGCGGCGGAATACCGGACGCCGCTGGAAAATCCTTTCGTACCGGAACTTTTAAGAAGGCTGGGATTTCATACCATTGAAGAATTTCTGGAAAAAAGCGATATTCTTGTAAGGAAATTCAGTTAGACCTTGTAGGAAATGAAAATTTCCTGTAGAATGAGGGAGGAAGTGTTTTGTCCGGAAAACAAAAGGAGGAAAGGTAATGAAATTATTTATTGACACAGCCAATGTGGATGACATTCGCAAAGCAAATGATATGGGGGTAATCTGCGGAGTGACCACCAACCCCTCTCTGATTGCAAAAGAGGGCAGAGATTTTAATGAAGTAATCAGAGAGATTGCAGCTATCGTGGACGGACCCATCAGCGGGGAAGTAAAGGCAACCACAACAGATGCAGAGGGCATGATAAAAGAGGGACGGGAGATTGCGGCGATTCATCCCAATATGATTGTGAAGATTCCCATGACTGTGGAAGGGCTGAAAGCCGTTAAGGTACTTTCAGGAGAAGGGATTAAAACCAATGTGACGCTGATTTTCACAGCAAATCAGGCATTGCTGGCGGCCAGAGCAGGGGCCACCTATGTATCGCCTTTCCTGGGGCGGCTGGACGACATCAGCCAGCCCGGCATTCAGTTAATTGAAGATATTGTTACCATTTTCGATAATTACGGACTGGAAACGGAAATCATTGCGGCCAGCATCCGCAATACCATCCATGTCCATGACTGTGCGCTGGCCGGAGCAGATATTGCAACCATTCCCTGGAGCGTGATTGAGCAGATGACGAAACATCCTCTGACAGACCAGGGAATTGAGAAATTCCAGAAAGATTACAGAGCAGTTTTCGGGGAGTAAAAGGGGTGAATGAGGGGAAACAGACAGAAAAATGTCTCCGGTGCAGGAATTTTCCGGTTTCCGGAGCAGAGACAGACAGCGCATTCTTTTTACACAACAAGGAGAAATTATATGGAAAATTTAGAACTTCAGAAAGCAGCCAATGAAGTCCGCAAAGGAATTCTGACTTCCGTACATGCGGCGAAAGCCGGCCATCCCGGCGGCTCCCTTTCCGCTGCAGAGGTGTTTACGTATCTGTATTTTGAAGAAATGAATATTGACCCTCAGAACCCGAAAAAGCCGGACCGGGACCGGTTTGTACTCTCCAAGGGCCATACGGCTCCGGGACTGTATGCGGCTCTCGCCAACAGAGGCTATTTTCCGGTGGAAGATCTGAAAACACTGCGTCATATCGGTTCCCATTTACAGGGGCATCCCTGCCTGCAGCATACGCCGGGTATTGATATGTCCAGCGGCTCTCTGGGGCAGGGGATTTCCGCAGCAGTGGGCATGGCGGTGTCCGCTCAGATAAGCAATGACAGTTACCGGGTGTACACCCTTTTGGGCGACGGGGAACTGCAGGAAGGCCAGGTGTGGGAAGCGGCCATGTTTGCAGGGCACCAGAAGCTGGACAATCTGGTGGTGATTGTGGACAACAATGGCCTGCAGATTGACGGTAAAATCGAAGACGTATGTTCCCCTTATCCCATTGATGAGAAATTCAGAGCTTTCCAGTTCCATGTGATTAACGTGGCGGACGGAAATGACTTTGATTCCCTGCGGGCAGCTTTTCAGGAAGCGCGGGCAACGAAAGGGCAGCCCACAGCCATTGTGTTGAAGACACTGAAAGGCAAAGGCGTTTCCTATATGGAAAATCAGGCCGGATGGCATGGTAAGGCTCCCAACGACGAAGAATACGAAATTGCCATGAAAGAACTGGAGAAAGCAGGTGAAGCATTATGCCGGAAGTAAAGAAAATTGCAACCAGAGAAAGTTACGGGAAAGCGCTGGTGGAACTGGGCAGAGAGCATGAGAATCTGGTAGTGCTGGATGCGGATCTTGCCGCCGCCACCAAAACAGGACTGTTTCAGAAAGAATTTCCGGAGCGCCATCTGGACTGCGGAATTGCAGAATGTAATATGACAGGCATTGCGGCAGGCATTGCCACAACGGGAAAAGTGCCTTTTGTAAGCTCTTTTGCCATGTTTGCAGCAGGGAGAGCCTTTGAGCAGGTGCGCAATTCCATCGGCTATCCCCATCTGAATGTGAAAATAGGAGCCACCCACGCGGGAATTTCCGTGGGGGAAGACGGTGCAACCCATCAGTGCAACGAGGATATTGCCTTAATGCGTACCATTCCCGGTATGACCATTATCAATCCGGCCGATGATGTGGAAGCCAGAGCAGCTGTAAAGGCAGCCTATGAGATGGAGGGCCCGGTATATCTGAGGTTCGGGCGTCTGGCAGTGCCTGTGATTAACGACCGGGAAGATTATAAATTTGAAATTGGAAAAGGGGTAGTGCTGCGGGAAGGAACAGATGTGACCATTGCGGCAACAGGCCTGTGCGTGGCAGCCTCTCTGGAAGCGGCGGAGAAACTTGCTTCTGAAGGCATTCAGGCGGAAGTCATCAATATTCATACCATCAAGCCTCTGGACGAGGAACTGATTGTCCGTTCTGCGAAAAAAACCGGAAAAGTGATTACCGTAGAGGAACATTCCGTGATTGGCGGCCTGGGAAGCGCAGTCTGCGACTGTCTGTGTGAAAAGGCCCCCACACCTGTATGCAAAATCGGTATCAACGACGTATTCGGAGAGTCCGGACCTGCAGCAAAACTGCTGGAAAAATACGGACTGGACGGTCAGGGAATCTACGAAAAAGTAAAAAAATTTGTGTGACAGATTCAATTGAAATCAGGGCGTCCGGGGAGCTGGCAGATTGTGGTGAGCAGCCGGACGGGAGGAAGTTATGTATACAGCAGAAATTGCTTCTCTGGCAAAACGGGAAAATAATACAAAACGGAATTATCTGGTGATAAATAAATATCAGGGAAAGCATATTCCCGTATCTCCGGGAAAAGCGCTGGACATGTTTTCCGCACTGGCGGAGCTGGTGCGCCGGCGTTACCCGAACGAACGCCTGCTGGTGGTGGGATTTGCGGAGACAGCCACAGCCATCGGGGAAACGCTGGCGGCAGAACTGGATACGTATGGGATACATACCACCAGAGAAAAGGTTCCCCATGGGGAATATCTGTATTTTTCCGAGTCCCACAGCCATGCCACAGAGCAGAAGCTGGTAAAAAATGAACTGGATAAAATTCTGGAGCACACAGACCGGGTGATATTCGCAGAGGACGAGGTGACCACCGGAAATACCATAAGGAAAATTATCAGGCTGCTGCGGGAAACTTATGGGGAACACCTCAGGTTTTCCGCGGCGTCCCTGTTAAACGGTATGGATGAAAATTCCCGAAGTGTTTATCAGGCAGAGGGAATAGATTTGGTTTATCTTGTGAAAGCAGATTACAGCGGCTACCCGGAGCGGGCAGAGTCCTGCAGAGGCGACGGTACTTATTATGACTGCCGCTCCAAAACGGAAGCCGCCGGTTCTGATTCTGTTGATTCTGTCTGTATGACTTCAGGCTCCCAGGGACTTTCTGAGGAGAGCCATGCCGGGAACCTCTGTCATATTACGGAGATTTCCGGTTATATGAATACCAGAAAACTCCATCACGGAAAAACTTACCGGGCAGCCTGTGAAGAGATGTGTGAGCAGATTTTCCGGGAAATTCCCACCGGGGCCGAGGAACATATTCTTGTACTGGGCACCGAGGAATTTATGTATCCAGGTCTTTACCTTGGCCGGAAACTCCAGGAACAGGGGCGTCAGGTAAGATTTCATGCTACTACCCGCAGCCCCATTGCAGTCAGCAGCGCTCCGGAATATCCCCTCCATGAGCGGTATCAGCTTGCCAGTTTCTACGATTCGGAGCGGGTGACATATATTTATGATTTATCTCCCTGCCACCGGGTACTGGTACTCACGGACGCGGCGGTAACGGAAGAAGGGCTGCGCTCTCTGCGGCAGGCGTTGCACCTTGCAGGCAACGACAATATACAGGTAATCAGGTGGTGCTGAAATGAGAAGTTCCTACAGAGAAGACGACGTGATATTTCTGCTGAAAGATATTACCGGAATGGTGAAGCCCCAGCCGGCCCAGGAGCGGGAACGGGAAATCCAGGCGGGGCGCCATTACTGTGAAATGCTGCCCCTGGAATACGTTCCCACTCCGGCTTATATGGAGGCGTACCGGGAAGGCCTTGCGCACTATGCCGGGGCCACCGCCCAGGCAGTGGGAGTTCTGGCGGATAAAATCATGGAGAAAAAAGGCAGCCAGGCGGTGCTGGTTTCCCTGGCGCGGGCAGGCACGCCGGTTGGAATCCTGCTGAAACGTTATATCTTAAGAAAATATCAGGCTGAGGTAAAACATTATTCCATTTCCATTATCCGGGGCAGAGGTATTGACCATAATGCCATGAAGTTTCTGCTGGAAATATATGAGGCAAAGCGTCTCCTGTTTGTGGACGGATGGATTGGAAAAGGGGCCATACTGGGAGAGCTTAAGAAGGAGCTGGCAGCATATCCCGGTGTCTCCGATGAGATTGCGGTGCTGGCAGACCCGGCCGGCGTCACAGACCTGTGCGGCACCCACGAAGATATTCTGATTCCCAGTTCCTGTCTGAACGGTACCGTTTCCGGACTGGTAAGCCGAACTTTTCTGCGGGATGATATTATTGGAGCGCATGATTTTCACGGAGCGGTTTATTATGAAGAAATGGAGCGGGAAGACCTGTCCTATGACTTTATCGAAGCCATAGAGAGGGAATTTGACTGTTATCCTTCGGCCGCAAAAGGGAAGACAGAGAATTTTCCTGAGGACTGGAAGTATTCTGCACCTGTAAGCCGGAAACTGTGCCCCAATGGCAGCACAGAAGGAAAAAGGGCGGAAAATGCCGGACTTCAGGAAGTCAGGGCCATCGGCCGAAAATTTGGCATTTCAGATATAAACCTGATAAAACCGGGAATCGGGGAAACCACCAGAGTACTTCTCCGGCGGATTCCCTGGAAAATATTAATCAGCAGCTGCTGCAGAGAAGACCGTTCCCTGGCCCATATTCTGAAACTTGCCCAGGAAAAGCAGGTTCCGGTGGAATATTATCCCCTGGAACATTATAAAGCCTGCGGAATCATAAAGAAGCTGGCAGATACCTGATGTTATTTCAGGCCGTAGGCTTCTGCCAGCAGAAGGGTCCGCAGAGCCCAGTTGCTGTGGGTTTTGTATTCATTCATACGTTCTTTCACAATGCTGCCGGAAACCAGAGAAGGGGAGTCCGTATCCCAGTCCAGAATGGCTTTCGCGTCATTGTAGTCTTTGAGCCGTACTTTGTAAGCCTCATTTACCAGCGGAATCTGCCGGGGATGAATGACGGTTTTACCGATAAATCCGCACAGCCTGTCGTCATTCAGTTCCTGGATGAGTCCCGTTTCCCAGTTTTTCCCATTGTAATATTCCCAGACAGGGCCGGAAATCACATAGTCCATACCAAACACCGTAACAATATCAGAGAAAATACTGCCAATGGGGCGGATTTTGTGAATGGATTCCGTGCTGTGCCTGCGGAATCCGAACCGATGGCATAAATCATTTCCTCCCACCCGGATATTCAGCACATACTGAGAAACAGAATCCAGTTTGTCCTTTAATTCATACAGAATCCGGTATCTGTTTTGCAAATCAATGAGGTCAGGGCTTTCCAGAATGGGCATCATGTAAAAAGTCTGATTTGTATTTTCATTGATATCGCAGACAGCCCGGATATATGCGTCTGCATTTTCCGGAGAAAATTTCGGTATATTAAATCCTGTGATAAGCGTTCTTAAGTCTCCCAGCCGCTGCAGCAGGCTTTTGATTTGTCCATAATTCCGAACACGGATAAAAAGTTTTGGCATAAAAAACGACTGGCGGGACTGGGCCTGTGCCAGAACTTTTACGGAAGCAATCAGAGTTTCCTCGGCTTCGGCCACCCGGTCGTCCCGTATGGTGTCTTCCAGGCAGAGAGCCAGGGAAAACTGTCTGCCGAATTTCTCATGGGTCAGTGAATGAACAATGGTTTCGTTGTTGGCGGGACAATAGAGCAGCGGGCCAACCTGATAAGGGTTTATGGATTGATTCATATGAAGTTCCTCCTTCAGGAAGATTATAACATACAAAACAATTTTATTCACATACCGATTGAGAAACGGAGGATAATCATGGTATAATATCGACAGATATTATACCGCCCGAATGGGCAAAGGTGCCATACCATATCACGAAGTGATTATGGTATAATATCGACAGATATTATACCGCCCGAATGGGCAAAGGTGCCATACCATATCACGAAGTGATTATGGTATAATATCGACAGATATTATACCGCCCGAATGGGCAAAGGTGCCATACCATATCACGAAGTGATTATGGTATAATATCGACAGATATTATACCGCCCGAATGGGCAAAGGTGCCATACCATATCACGAAGTGATTATGGTATAATATCGACAGATATTATACCGCCCGAATGGGCAAAGGTGCCATACCATATCACGAAGTGATTATGGTATAATTTAGCTATATCAGGGAGGAGGATAACCGATGTGGAGATAAATTCTTTATCAAAAAAGTATTATGTACGCAAACTGGATAAAAATGATGTGGATATGATATATGACATGAGCTGCAAAAACCATATATTTTATCAGTATCACCCGCCTTTTGTTACCAGAGAGAGTATACTGGAAGACATGGCTGCCTTACCGCCGGGAAAGAGCGAGGATGATAAATGTTATGTTGGATATTTTGATAAGGAATCCCTGACGGGAATTATGGATTTGATTCTCGGTTATCCGGAAAAGGAAACTGCTTTTATCGGCCTGTTTATGGTGAATACCCAATATCAGAATAAAGGTGTCGGCTCGGAAATAATCGGTGAAGTTACTGTATACCTGAAATCCCTGGGCTATAAAGAAATCCGGCTGGGCGTTGACAGGGGAAATCCGCAAAGTTATGCTTTCTGGACGAAAAATCATTTTGTTACGATTAACGAAGCGGAATATATTCTTATGGGGTTAAAAATGTAACTGCAAATTTCTGATGGAATTTACAAAAGGTGAACGAAAATGCATACGGAGAATTTCAAAACCAGAAGAAACATGATAAGATTGTCCTCCGTGGAGGAATTTCAGAATGCGAAAGGAAGCTGCAGCCAGAACTGCAGAGATGTTTGTTTTTTACGGATTGTGGGGCTGAATCAGCAGGTACTTCAGGAAATAGCCGCCATGGACAGAATTCTGACAGAACATATGCAGGCGGGAAACGGGTATTATTACAGACGGAGCAGTCTGCCTGGGCTGGCAGCCCCGGAAGATGCGGATTATTATGGAGGCTGTTATGAAGAGTGGAAAAGGAACGAGTGGCAGAAAATTTCCATAAAATCCACGGAACATCATCCGGAGCTGTCTTCTGTTCTGAGTCATGCATGTGAAGAAGCACTGAATTTGCTGCGAAAACACAAATCCGGCCTGAGCATTTCCATGGAGAAAAATTTTGTGGTAAAACTTCTGTACTGGCTGGACCATACCGTGCCGGCAGCTTTGGAGAACTGGAGACCGGGAGATACCAGGAAGGCTGTATTTGAAAATATCTGCAGGCAGCAGGAATATCTGTTTTGCTATCTGCTGACGTTGCTGGGCTTTGATGTGCTGCTCATCCAGAGTTCTCAGGATATTGACGGGGAACTGGAGAAAGAAGGCCTGTCTGTTTCGTGCAGGACAGAGCCCAGGGCAGACCTGTCCCTTCCCGAATATGTACCGGAAACATACAGAATGGTTCGTGTCACGGTAAATACCAGAGTGCCCGAACGAGACAGAAGAACCAGGGAAATGCTGAACTTTGGACAGGAACAGACAGTGACAGGAACCCGGAGAGAACAGACGATGGCAGGAGCCCGGAGAGAACAGGCAGTTTCCCGGCAGCCCGCAGGCGTTTTGCAAAAAGCTCATACAGAACATACACAGCCTGCAGAACTGTCCTATGAAGAACTGGCCATGCTGGCTTCTTCGGTGGTGCAGATTATGATACACAATGACAGAGGCGATGTGATGGGCGGCGGCTCCGGCATTATGATTGGCCGGGACGGGTACATTCTCACCAATAACCATGTGGCCTGCCGGGGAAAGTATTATTCTGTACGCATTGAGGATGACGAACAGGTATACCGGACAGACGAACTGGTGAAATATCATTCCGTACTGGATCTGGCAGTCCTGCGGATTCAGCGGAGGCTGGAGCCCATTCCCCTGTACAATGGAGAGAAAAAACTGGCCAGAGGCCAGAAGGTGGTGGCCATTGGAAGCCCCCTGGGACTGTTTAATTCCGTGTCAGACGGGATTATTTCCGGATTCCGGGTAATCGACGGGGTGGATATGATTCAGTTTACAGCGCCCATTTCTCACGGGAGTTCCGGGGGAGCGGTGCTTAACATGTACGGTGAGGTAATCGGAATCAGTACGGCAGGATTTGATGACGGTCAGAATATCAATCTGGCGGTGGGATATGAATACATACGGAATTTTGTGCAGGGGTTTCTGTAATATTGAGTTCAGCCATAACCTACATTCTGAGCTCATTCATGCGAGCATGATTCGCTCATAATACAGGCTATGGCTGAACTGTTCTGTAATATTTGCAAAATTCATTGAAAAAACGGTAGAAAAAATATATAATAAAAAGCAGACCTGAAATGATACAGATAATATGCTATATTGGGAAGAGAAGGAAAGCCAGAACAGCGGCCTGCCCTGAACAGCTAGAACAGCATGAAACCTTTTATAAGGTTAGCCGTCACTATTCCCAGTAGTGGCGGCTATTTTTTCCCTTGTGGGACTGTGTGGCACAGTCCCACAAGGGCAACAATGAAAATACCGAACTGAATGAGCTCCGTGTATGTAATCATAAGTTCACCCTCCTTTCTTCTTATCCCGATAACAGGATGGAATCTGGAAGGGGTATCCCTCCATTTTGGAAGAGGGTAAGCCGCCGGACGCTTTCTGACTTTCCGTGCATGTATCATAGCATAAAAGTACTTATACTTCAATTGTAATCTGAAAAGGAGACAAATCCATGTCAGAACATAAAAAACTGAGATTGTCTTTTAATTCCCCGGTGATTCTGAGCTTTACCATCATCTGTTTTCTGGCCATGCTCCTGAATGATGTGACCGGGGGAATTACCAACCGCATGTTATTCAGCGTGTACCGCTCCTCTCTGCTGAGTCCCCTGACGTACCTGCGTTTCTTCGGACATGTGCTGGGCCATGCAGGATGGGAGCATTTCTTTGGGAATATCACGCTGATTCTGGTGGTAGGGCCGCTGCTGGAAGAAAAATACGGTTCGGCCAATCTGCTGTTTGTGATGCTGGCCACTGCCCTGACTACCGGACTGGTACATTTCATCTTCTTTCCCCGCGTGGGGCTTCTGGGAGCCAGCGGCGTGGTGTTTGCCCTGATTCTGCTGTCCTCCATCACCTGTGTGGAAGACGGAGCCATTCCCATTACCTTTCTGCTGGTGGCGGTTATCTATATCGGTCAGCAGGTATATCAGGGAATTTTTATACAGGATAATGTGTCAAATCTGACCCATATTCTGGGCGGTATTGTGGGAGCGTCCCTGGGATATGTGATGAATAAAAATAAAATGACAAATTACAGTAAAAGGCAGAGCAGATAAGAGAAGCGGAAAGCGATTGTGAAAATATATGTTTGAACAAAAAGAACTTCAGGATTTACAGGATTATTTTCTGAATCTGGACAGCCGGGGAGCACAGGCAGTATTTTTCTGCCGTATCAGCGGATACAGCAGTGAGATACAGGCGTTTATTCAGAAATACTACGAGGCGGCAAGAATTGCAGGTGTGGTAATTGAGGGGAGAATTCCGAATCCGGCTGAGCGGAATCTGGATTACTATGAGGAAATCATGGGAATGGAATTTCAGATGAGCACGGGGTTTATTTCCGCAAGCCTGAAGAAGTGGCTTCCCAGGATGAGAGATTATCAGAGGAATCAGATGGCTCTGTCCATTTATGATACCCTGGAGGACATGCGCAGGGAAGGCAAGAATGAAAATATGCTGAAAAATGCATATATCAAATTCATGTGCTGGCTTTACTATAAGTTTGAACGCATTGTCAACAGTCTGGGAGAAAACAGCCTTCCCAAAATACTCTATGAGGGAGAAGTCAGCAATTACGAGTTAAAACTGCTGAATATACTGTCCCATGCAGGCTGCGATATTGTGCTCCTGCAGTACCGGGGCGATGAGAACTATCTGAAACTGGATCCGGCTTCCAGATTCTCCCGTGCCTGGCAGGCACAGAACCTGGGGCCCTTTCCGGAGGATTTTTCCCTTCGTTATCTTCGCCGGCAGATGGAACAGGAAAGGAACATGCAGAGGCTTTACGGGCCGCCTCCGCAGGTTCTGCCCTGTACCAATGCCTGGATGGAAGGAGAGATACCGGAGAATATCCGAAAGGATACCGGGAGCCGGGGGAAGGATTCCGGGCTGTTTTACAACTGTTTCTGCCGGATTACCGGAGTTGAGGACAAACTGACGTATCTGAATGAGTGGTATCAGTTCGGACAGGAAGCAAAGAACAGAGGCAGAAACCTTCTGATTCTGGAACATGGGATTCCCGCCCCCACCCCGGAGGAAATCAGCGGGATACGCAGAAACACTTACAGAGATGAGGAGCAGATGCTGCTGGATTTGTCTTTGCATAATATAAAATACGGCAAAGAGCCGGAACTTCAGAAGCTGATGCACCGGGCATTTCTTAATGTGATGCTGGGAAACTCCCGTCAGATGAACGGGGCCGGGAATCAGACCGGACAGGAGGAGAAGAACCGGAACAGTCAGACCGGGCAGGCGGGCCGGAATCTGAATAAACTGACCGGGCAGGCGGTTTATCTTCTGTGCTGGCTTCAGAGATACCAGTCTCAGTTATTTTCCCGCTGGCACATGCCGGAGGTTGGCTGTGTGATTTATCTGGGCGGCTGCAAAACGGAACAGGAAGCCATGTTTCTGAGGTTTCTGGCAGAACTTCCCCTGGATGTATTAATTTTACAACCTGATTTAAGCACAACATGCTACCTGGAGGATTCCTGGCTCTGTGAGGTGCACTATACGGAATCCCTCAAAGTGGAACGGTTTCCTCAGGACAGTTCTCAGGTTCAGATGGGAACTGCCGCCTATCATGCGGAGCGGGAACTGGATACCGTCATGTATCAGGATTCAGGACTTTACCGGAATCAGCAGTATGGCAAGGCAAATGCGGTGACGCTGCAGACCATGTATGAGGAAATTGAGCTGCTGTGGGACCAGGAACTGAAATACAGGCCTAATTTCGGCGTCACAGAAGGGGTGGTCAGTCTCCCGGTCATTTATGCAAAAGTATCCGGAGTGAAAAACGGAACTTCCGCATACTGGAGCAGCATCCGCAGGCTGGCCACAGACAACGCCTTTGTGGTGAAGAAAGCGCCTTATATCAGCCCCACAGATCTGAATCCCATGAAACCTTATGTGACGGAGTTCTTTAAGAACGGGAAACTCCGGAGAGAGAAAATCAAAAATCATCCCCATTATCCTTACGGGTTTCTGCGGGAAGAGATTCAGGAACACATGCTGGACAAGCTGCAGCTTCTGATTGAGCAGAGAATTATAAAAGGAACCTTTGAGAACGGAATGGAGTACACTATTATTTCCACCATTCTCAATCTGAACAAAGAGATACTCCGGCTGATACAGAAATTTGATTTTACCCGGAAAAATCCGAAATTTATATATATCAATACAACGGAGGAAATGATTTCCCTGGAGGATTCCATTCTGGTATCCTTTCTGAACCTGACGGGATTCGATGTGATATTTTTTATTCCCACAGGCTATCAGTGTATCGAGAAGTATTTTAACAGGAAACTCATGGAAGAACACCAGACAGGCGAGTATATGTATGATTTGCAGATACCGGATTTTGGAAGGCTTCCATCTAACCCGCGTCAGTCCTGGCGCGACAGAATATTTAAGAGAGGTAGTTGAATATGGGACTTGATTTTAGTAAACCTGCAGTGCAGCAGCCTGTAACCGTACCGGGCACCAGAAATGAAATTGAAGTGGTGGAGCAGTACGACATTGCGGCGGACCGTCAGCAGATGAATGATACCCTGACCAATTCTGTGGAGGTGGACGCCCTGGTCAGCACCATTGAGGTGCATAATCTGGAGACCATTGTTTCCTTCGGTGCGGAAGCGGCAGAGGAAATTTCCAAGGCTTCCGATGTGGTGTTAAACAGCATGAACATGTCGCAGCTTGATGATTCCAGCGAAATGCTGAATACCCTGGCAAAAGTGATGGACAAATTCGATATTGAAGAGCTGAAGGAGAATCCGGGGCTGTTCGGCAAAATGTTTGGAAATCTGAGAAAGCAGCTGGATAAAATTCTGGCCAAGTATCATACTATGGGAGATGAAGTAGATAAAATCTATGTGCAGTTAAAACAGTATGAATCGGAAATTAAACAGTCCAATCGGAAACTGGAGCAGATGTTTGAGGCCAATGTAAATTATTATCATGATCTGGTAAAATATATTCTGGCGGGCGAGCAGGGCTGCCGGGAGCTGGAGGAATACATTGCCAGCCGGCAGGCAGATTTTGAGGCCACCGGAGACAATTCCATTCAGTTTGAGCTCCAGAGTCTGCAGCAGGCGCTGATGATGTTAGAGCAGAGAACCCAGGACCTGCGGACTGCGGAAAGCGTGGCCATGCAGTCCATTCCCATGATAAGAACCATGGAATTCAGCAATATGAACCTGGTAAGAAAAATTAATTCAGCATTTATTATTACCCTTCCGGTGTTTAAACAGGCGCTGGCACAGGCAATTATGCTGAAGAGACAGAGAATTCAGGCAGACGCCATGTCCGCGCTGGATGAAAAGACCAATGAAATGCTGGTGAAAAACGCCAGAAATACGGTGGAGCAGTCTAAAATGACAGCACAGCTTGCTTCCGGAAGCTCCATCAAAATTGAAACACTGGAAACAACCTGGAAGACCATTGTGAACGGTATTGACGAGACCAGACAGATTCAGGAAAATGCCAGAAAGCAGCGGCAGCAGGATCAGATAAGGCTTGAAGGTATCAAAACGGAGTTCCACAGGATGTATCATATGCCGGACAAGAAAAACTGAACAGAGTAAAGGAGGATTTGTACCATGCCAATTAATTTGACAAAAGGACAGAAAGTTGATTTAACCAAAGGAAATCCCGGATTAAAGAGCATTATGGTAGGACTGGGATGGGATGTGAACGCGTTCGATTCCGGTGCGGATTTTGATCTGGACGCAGCGGCGTTTCTGTTAGGGCCCAACGGAAAATGTCCCAGCGAGAAAGAATTTATTTTCTACAGTAATCTGGAACACTCCAGCGGTTCCGTAAAACATATGGGTGATAACCTGACCGGAGAGGGTGATGGAGACGACGAGGAAATTTTAATTGATTTGTCTCAGGTGCCCATGGGAATCGACAAAATTGCGTTTACCGTAACCATTTATGATTCCGAGACGAGACGCCAGAACTTCGGACAGGTATCCAATTCCTTTATCCGGATTGTGGACGACGCCACGGGTCAGGAACTGATTCGCTATGATTTGGGGGAGGATTTCTCCATTGAGACAGCAGTGGTGGTAGGAGAACTGTACCGCCATGGCGGCGAGTGGAAATTCAATGCCATCGGAAGCGGATTCCAGGGCGGGCTTGCCGCACTGTGCGGCCATTATGGTATTGAAGTTGCATAAAACTGGCGACAGATCCGGGACAAGGAGGAAAACAGATGTCGATTAGTTTACAGAAAGGACAGAAAGTCAGCCTGTCGAAAGAGAATGCAGGACTTTCCAAAATACTGATAGGATTGGGCTGGGATGAGGTGCAGCGCAAAAAGAAGGGACTGTTTGCGCCCAAGCCGCAGGAAATAGACTGCGATGCCTCCGCACTGCTGTTAAGCAACGGAAAACTGGCGGGCAAAGAAGATGTGGTATTCTTCGGCAATCTTCAGCACAAATCCGGTGGGGTGCTCCATATGGGCGATAATCTCACCGGGGCCGGAGACGGGGACGACGAGCAGATTGTGGTGGATTTGTCCCGCGTGCCTCAGCAGTACGACAGAATTGTGATTGTGGTCAACATTTATCAGGCAGTACAGAGAAAACAGCATTTCGGCATGATTCAGAATGCGTTCTGCCGCCTGGTGGACGGAAGAAATAATAAGGAAATGTGCCGGTACAATCTGACTGAGGACTATTCCGGAATGACCGCCATGATTTTCGGGGAAGTTTACCGCCATAACGGCGAGTGGAAATTCAACGCCATCGGACAGGGAACCGGCGATACAGGAATCGGAGAACTGGCCAACCGGTATATGTAAACATGATATGAACCATGCAGTCATGGAGCCTGAGGTAAAAGGGGCCCATGACTGTTTCTTCTCTTGCAGGGGATACTATGTTACTGTGAAGTGTTAAATTATATGGACTTCCTATGAGAGAAAAACAAATATACGCAGCCTGCGGAGCTGAAATTTATTGTCATGCAATCCGCTTGCGCGCGGAGAATGTGCAAACGCATTCTTTTAATGAAAATATTAAAAAAGAAAATGGAGATACAGAATGAAGTTTAAAGGACTTACAGATAAGGAAGTGGAACTTTCCAGAGAGCAGCACGGTTCCAATGAGATTCCGGATTCCGAACCCACCACCTTCTGGGAGGAGTTTAAGGAAACCTTCGGAGACCCCATGATTAAGATACTGCTGGCCATTGCAGCACTTATGATTGTGATGTTTTTCTTTGGATATGCGGAAATTTATGAACCCCTGGGAACGATTGTGGCCGTATTGATTGTGGCTGTAGTGTCAGCCAAAACCGGAGTTGCCAGCGATACCAAATACCGGGAATTAAAAGACAGTACCAAAAAGGACAAGTGTAAAGTACACCGGAACGACATAATTACAGTGATTGACGTGGACGACGTGGTGGTTGGCGACAAGGTACTGCTTCAGTCCGGAGACAAGATTCCCGCAGACGGAATTCTCGTTTCAGGAGCCTTAAGCGTGGACAACTCCGCTCTGAACGGAGAGGCGGAAGAGTGTAAGAAAAAGGAAACTTCTGCAGACACTGCTCTGGCAGAAGATATCACAGGAGATACCTTTGTGGATTCTTATTCCCTGTTCCGGGGCGCTGTGGTGTTTGACGGAGAAGGCGTACTGGATGTGCGCAAAGTGGGCCTGAAAACCATGATGGGCAAGATGGCTGAGGAAATGCAGGAAAGCGAGCCGGATTCCCCGCTGAAGGTAAAGCTGGCCAAACTGGCGAAACAGATTTCCACCTTCGGCTATATCGGCGCCATTGTGATAGCAGTGCTGTATTTTATTTACTTTATCGTATCCGCAGGCGGCGTATCTGAATATTTCGCTTCCGGATTTGAAGTAATTATCAAAGATATTGTCAACGCGGTTTCCCTGGCGGTGGTAATCATTGTCTGTGCCGTACCGGAAGGCCTGCCCCTGATGATTTCTCTGGTGCTTATGCAGAATACCAGCAAAATGCTGGACCATAACGTACTGGTGAGAAAAGCGGAAGGTATTGAGACAGCCGGCTCCCTGAACATTCTGTTCAGCGACAAGACAGGAACCATTACCAAAGGTATGCTGGAAGTGGTGGATTTCTTTACCGCCGACGGAACGTCTATTCCCATTGCGGAGCTGGACAGCCATCAGAATGTGAAAGATTTGCTGAATCTTGCTATCGGAAAAAATACCCAGTCCATGTTTGACGGGGAACACCGGGTTATCGGAGGAAATGCCACCGACCAGGCTCTGATGAAATTTATCGGAGAAGAAACCTTCCGGACACTGGAGGCGGACAAAGAGCGTTCCGTATCCAAATCCCAGGGCTTCAATTCCACCAATAAATTCAGCCAGGCCAGAATTGACAGTGTGGGCAAAACCTTTTACAAAGGAGCTCCGGAACGTCTGCTGGCCTTCGCCGGAAAATATCTGGACGGAAACGGAACACTCCGGGATATGGACAAGGCTGTTCTGGATAAGAAGATTGACGAACTGGCTTCCAAAGCCATGCGTGTGCTGGCATTCGGTTATTCCGAACAGGAGCTGGTGGAAAATAAAATCAATGAAGATATTGTGATTATCGGACTGGTGGGCATCCGGGACGATGTGAGGCCGGAGGCAAGGGAGGCCATCGAGGAAGTGCAGAAAGCCGGAATTCAGGTGGTTATGATAACCGGAGACCGTCTGGAAACTGCTGTTGCCATTGCAAAAGACGCGGGACTGCTGCGCTCAGATTCGGACAGAGCCCTTTCTTCCGCCCAGTTAAATGAAATGTCCGATGAGGAAGTGAAGAAAATTATTCCTCATATCCGGGTCATTGCCAGAGCACTGCCTACGGATAAGTCCAGAATGGTACGCCTCTGCCAGGAAATGAATCTGGTGGTGGGTATGACCGGAGACGGCGTCAACGATTCTCCGGCCCTGAAGCGGGCCGACGTGGGATTTGCCATGGGAAGCGGAACGGAAGCAGCCAAGGAAGCCGGAAAAATTGTAATCCTGGATGATAACTTTAAATCCATCAAGGACGCTATCTGGTATGGCAGAACCATTTACCATAACATCCTGAAATTCTGTAAGTTCCAGCTTGTGATTAACGTGGCGGCCGTGGTAGTCAGCGCCATCGCGCCTTTCTTTGGGGTGGAGGAACCTCTGAAAGTAACTCACCTGCTGTTTGTAAATCTGGTCATGGACGGACTGGGAGCTATTATGCTTGGCAATGAGCCGGCCCTTAAGAAATATATGAGTGAGAAACCCAGAAGGAGAGACGAGAGCATTGTCAGCAAAAAGATGATGGCCCAGATTGTAACCATGGGGGCCTGGCTTGTGATTCTCAGCTTTCTGTATCTGAAGCTGCCTTTCTTCCAGAATCTGTTTGAAACGGAAGAACAGCATCTGACAGGTTATTTTGTGCTGTTTATTGTCAGCGCCCTGTTCAACGGATTTAACGTGAGAGATGAGAAATTTGCCATTTTCCGGGGGCTTAATGAAAATACCGGGTTCCTGAAGGTATTTTTTATCATTATTCTGGTACAGGCTGTCATTGTAAATGCGGCGCTGATACCTTTTGAAGCCTTTACCTGGATTGGAAACATGTTCAGCTGCGTGCCCTTTGGCATTACCGGATGGGTGGCTGTAATCCTTCTGGCAGTTACCATGATTCCTGTGGATCTGGTGCGGAAAGCCATTGTGGAAGGGTAATGAGATGAAAAACTCTCATACATGGCCGGGGAAGGCTGAAACAGTATTTTTTGCAGATTTGGATAACACGCTGATTTATTCTTATAAGCGCGAAATCAATGCTCCCGTAACATGGGTGGAACAGTATCAGGGCAGGGACATTTCCTTTATGACGGAAATGTCCTGGAGCCTGTTGCAGCAGGTGCGCAGACAGGCGCTGTTTGTGCCCGCCACCACCAGAACGGTAGAACAGTATCAGAGAATTACATTTGGAACGCCTCCGCCGGAATATGCACTGGTGTGCAACGGAGGCGTTCTTCTGGTACATGGAAAAAAGGACGAAGACTGGTATGAGGAATCCGGAGCCCTCACTGCAGACTGCCGGAAAGAACTAAAGCTGGCAGAACAGATTCTGGAGCAGGATACCCAGGTAACCTTTGAAATCCGGAATATAGAAGGGCTTTTTGTATTTACCAAAAGCGCCCGGCCGGAAGGAACCATGGCCGGTCTGAAGTCCCGCCTGGATGAAAGCCGGGTGGAAATCTGTTCCCATGGCGTAAAAATCTATGTGATTCCCAGGAGCCTCAGCAAAGGAGAAGCAGTAAAACGTTTCCGGAAGCGGATACAGCCCCGGCAGGCAATCGCAGCAGGAGACAGCAGATTTGACATTTCCATGCTGGAAGAAGCAGACATTGCTCTGGCGGAGAAAAGTCTGGCGGCTGAACAGATTCGTCAGGAGCATATTTTTTATCCGAAAAAGGACGGGTATTTTTCCGATTTTGTACTGGAATATGTGAAAAGTTTCACAGAGCATGGATAATTGATACAGGTAATTGCGAAATTTAATAACTATATTAATTTCATGTACAATTTGGAAAGTTTGAGTGCAGATATTTTCTCATACAAAAGGTGAGAAATGCATTTCAGCACCATGGAAGCGAGACTCAAAGAGGCATGGAAGCCTCTGCTGAACATGATTCTTTGTATTCAGAGGCTCGCTGGAATGCTCGGTGCGTCTGGCATTTCGACCTTTTGTATGATGAAAATATTTAAGAGCAATTGTGGTAATTGTACATGAAATTTTGATAATGGAACAGGTTAGCAATTGCCGGATAATTGATATATATGGAAGGGTATGCAAATGAGTATTTACAAAATAGAAAAAGACCATATGGAGCGCATCAGCCCCTTATTTGCAGGGTGGCAGGAATCTCTCATCTGGTCCTGCCTGCAGGGCTGCATGGGAGAGGCCTGGGCGGATTCCCCGGAACAGCCTGTTTCCGCCAGAATCCTGCTGGCGGATTTCTGCTTTTTTGCAGGCAGACCCAACCGGGAGCTGGTAACAGAGGAAGTGGGAAGTAAAAGCCGGGCATTTCTGATTATGGTGCCGCCGCTGGATGAAACGGGAGAAGGCTGGGCCAGGGAAATTGAGGCAGCTTACGAAGGCCGCTGCAAACAGGTGGAACGGTACGCCATCAAAAAGGAACCGGGAATCTTCGACAGGAAGAGGCTGGAAACAATCGTAAGCAGCCTGAAACCAGGCTATGAAGTGAAACTCATAGATGAGGAAATCTTTGAGCAGACCCGTAAGCTGCCCTGGGCTTTGGACTTTACTTCTCAGTATGCAGATTATGAGGAGTACCGCAGACGGGGGCTGGGCGCGGCAGTGGTGCGGCAGGGGAACCTGGTGGCGGGAGCCTCCTCCTATACGGTGTATCAGGGAGGTATTGAAGTGGAAATCGGAACGGAGCAGTCCCACCGAAGAAAAGGGCTGGCTTCCGTGTGCGGCGCGAAGCTGATTCTGGAATGTCTGGACCGGGGCTGGTATCCCAGCTGGGATGCTCAGAATCTCTGGTCTGTGGGGCTGGCAGAAAAGCTGGGGTATCATTTTGACCAGGCTTATCCGGCCTGGGAGATTTATGGTGCGGAATGAAAAAATGAAAAACCCCCGCGGACAGGCTGCGGGGGTTTGATTTCATATAAAGATTCAGGTGCTAAAAAGGTGCTTATAAGAAGATATACTTCAGAATAAACAGAACCGTCAGCACATACATCAGAATGCTGATTTTCTTTTCTTTGGCCTTTCCGGTCAGCAGGTTGATAACAGTCCAGGAAATCACACCGATGGAAATTCCCTCTGAAATGCTGTAAGCCAGCGGCATTGCAATAATGCACAGGAACGCCGGAATCGCTTCGGCTATATCTTCAAAGTCAATTTTCATGACAGAACCCATCATGTAGAATCCCACAATAATCAGAGCAGGCGCAATGGCAAAAGACGGAATGCTTAAGAACAAGGGGGAGAAAATAACGGATAACAGGAACAGTAATGCCGTGGTCAGTGAGGTCAGCCCGGTACGCCCGCCTGCTGTTACGCCGGAAGCACTTTCCACATAAGTGGTGGTTGTGGAGGTTCCGAACAGAGCGCCCACACAGGTAGCGATAGCGTCAGACAGAAGAGCCGGTTTAATCTGAGGAAGTTTTCCGTCTTCATCCAGCATGTCCGCTTTGGAAGAAACACCGATTAAGGCTCCAAGGGTATCAAACAAATCCACAAACAGGAAAGAAAACATGACGATGAGAAAGTTTCCGATTTCGAGGGTGCTGAAATCTATGGTAAATACAGCGCCGAAAGTTTCCTTAAAAGAAGAAAAGTCAAGACTTACGATACCGGAAGGGATGACAGAATACATGCCTGCGTCAGGAGAGGGCACATAAATACCTGCAAGTTCGCAGAGGATACCGAGCATCCAGGTAATCAGGATACCGAGGAGGATACCGCCTTTTATCTGTTTTACCAGCAAAACAGCGGTAATCAGTACGCCCACCAGAGCAAGGATTGCGCCTACGCCTACGGAGTGAAAAGTTTCTCCCTTAAAGGTCTGATAGGTCACCAGAGTAGCGTCGCTGTGTACAATCAGTTTGGCGTCCTGTAATCCGATAAAAGCGATAAACAGGCCGATACCCACGCCTACAGCGGATTTTAAGGTCATGGGAATAGCGTTGAAAATAGCTTCCCGTACGTTGGTGAGGGATAAAATAATAAAAAGGATACCTTCCACAAATACAGCGAACAGCGCTACCTGCCAGGTATATCCCATACTGACAACAACCGTATAGGCAAAATAGGCATTCAGTCCCATGCCGGGAGCCAGAGCAAAGGGGTAATTGGCAAGCAAAGCCATCAGCAGCGTACCTGCAAAGGACGCCAGAGCTGTTGCAATCAGTACCGCACTGGGATTCATGCCGGCAACAGACAAAATGTTGGGATTCACGGCCAGAATATATGCCATGGTCATGAAAGTGGTAAATCCTGCGATAATTTCAGTTTTTACCGTGGTGTTGTTTTGTTCCAGTTTGAAAAATTTTTCCAACATAGAATTTACTCTCCTTTTCCAAAAATATGAAAGTAATTATAACACGTATTTTACAAAAATACTATGAAAAAATACTTTTCCTTTTGATTTATTTATGATACAATAAGCAAAGTTTTCATATAATAACAGGAAACCATAAAGCAGGATGGCAGACAGATTGGAAAAATTGCAGGGGGCAGACATGGTTACGATACTGATAAATCTGTGCATAAAGAACAAAGATGACGTAAAAAATCCAAAGGTACGCCAGCAGTATGGAATGCTCTGCGGCATGGTGGGAATTTTCCTGAACCTTCTGCTGTTTCTGGGGAAATTTCTGGCAGGTACCCTCAGCCGCTCCATTGCCATTACTGCCGACGCATTTAACAACCTGTCTGACGCCGGTTCTTCCTGTGTGACGCTGGCAGGCTTTAAAATGGCAGGGGCAAAACCGGATGTGGGTCATCCTTTCGGACATGGCAGAATAGAATATATTGCGGGGCTTATTGTGTCCGGCGCCATTATCATTATGGCATTTGAACTGGTTCAGAATTCCATTTCCAGGATTATTCATCCCAAACCGGTGGAATTTCAGGTACTGACAGCAGTAATTTTATTTTTTTCCATTCTGGTAAAATTATATATGGCATATTATAATTACAGAATCGGCAGAAAACTGGATTCTGCGGCCATGCGGGCTACAGCCACGGACAGCCTGAGCGACACCTGTGCCACGACGGTGGTGCTGCTGTCAGCCATTGTGGGAGAAATATGGGATATTCAGATTGACGGATACTGCGGCGTGCTGGTGGGCATTTTTATTTTCTGTGCAGGAGTCAGCGCGGCCAGAGAAACACTGAATCCTCTGCTGGGGCAGGCGCCGGACGAAGCGCTGGTTAGCCAGATTGAGGAGACCGTATTGTCCCATCCGGAAATCTGCGGAATTCACGACCTGCTGGTGCACGATTACGGTCCCGGCCGGCTGATGATCTCCCTTCATGCGGAAGTTCCGGCCGAGGGAAATATTCTGGAACTTCATGACGTGGTGGACAACGCGGAGGGTGAGCTGCGCAGAAATCTGAACTGTGATGCAGTCATTCATATGGATCCGGTCGTTACGGAAGATGTGCATATTCTGGAACTGAAACATACGGTGGAAAAGCTGATTCATGATATGGATGATGTGATTACCATGCATGATTTCCGGGTGGTTACAGGGCCTACCCATACCAACCTGATTTTTGATGTTGTAGTTCCCTATGAATATAAAATCAGTGATGAAGATTTAACAGAACAGATACAGAAAAGAGCCCGCGCTCTGTTGGGAGAGAACCATTATGTGGTAATACAGGTAGATAAAGCATACTGCAAACAGGGATAAAGCTGGTACTTTAGGGAGATAATCAGAATTGTCAAGGAAAAAATTTCTGAAAAATTGTTCAGTTTTTCTCGGATAAAGTATATCAGTTCAGTGGAAATTACCAGTTTTGCAGAAAAGCACTTGAAAAAGAAAAGCCGATGGAGTATATTTATAAAGGTATATAGCACAGGGAAACGGCTGGTATGATAGTATTACATGGGAAAGAGAGATAAGATGAGCGAGAAGAAAATTATTGTATCTAATGTAGCTAAAGAGTACAGCAATCCAATTGCAGAGTTAGTGCAGGTGGCATGCCAGTTTGACAGCGAGATCAGGCTGGAGAACAACGAAGCGCGAATCAATGCAAAAAGTATTATGGGAATCATGGCATTTAATCCGTCAAAAGGAATGACTGTTAATATAGTGGCTGATGGAAGCGATGAAGAGGAAGCTCTGTTGGCAATGGAAAAATTTTTAGTCTGTCAGTAAGAAAATCAGGGAGGAAACCAGGATGGCAATCGAAAAGAAAGAGGCAAAAGTAACTCCGGTAAAGACAACAGCAAAACCGGCAGCGGAAGTAAAAGAAAGTGCTGTTGATGCAGAAGTGAAAGAGGCAAAAAAGACGACAGAAAAAGCAGAAGAGACTCAGAAGACCGCAGAAACCAAAAAAGAGACAGTAAAAAAAGAAGCTCCCGCTAAAAAAACTGTGAAAAAAGCTCCCGCTAAGAAAAGCGAAGCCAAAGCAGAAAAAGTAGAAGAAATTTATCTCCAGTTCCATGGCCAGGAAATTTTTACAAAAGAGATTCTGGAAAGAGCAAAACAGGCTTACGTGTCAGAAGGACACAGAGAATCGTCCATCAAATCTATTCGCTTATATATCAAACCGGAAGAAAATATGGCTTATTATGTAATCAATGAGAAAATTGCAGGCGGTGTAACACTGTAAGTTTTCAGAAAAATTTTATAACAATTTCATTATGTCATGACAGGACATAATGGCCGAAAATCAGAATCCACCTGTTATTTAAGCGCAGGTGGGTTTTTTATCTTACAGGAAACCCCGTGTTACTGTGAAGTGCTAAAGTGTATGAATTTCCTGTAAGATAAAAAGCATTATATACCTTAAAAGGGAGAAGGATATGCAAAGGATAATCGTAGTAGATGATGTGGAAATAAACCGTGAATTGCTGCGCAACATATTAGAGCCGGATTATCTGGTGGAGATGGCGGAGGATGGAGGCCAGGCCCTTTGCAAGCTGCAGAAATACCAGAAAGAGACCGCAGTGGTTCTTCTGGATTTGCAGATGCCGGGGGTGGATGGCTTTGAGGTTCTGGAAGAAATGAGACAGCAGGGATGGATGGGGAAAATCCCGGTGCTGATTATAAGCGGAGAACACAGAGTAGAAGTGGAAAACAGATGTTTTGAGCTGGGGGTGTCAGATTTCATACGCAAGCCTTTTGAGAGTTCTATCGTTTGCAAAAGAATTCAGAACGCCATAGAGCTGTTTGACTGTAAAAATCAACTGGAGCAGAAGGTGGAGGAACAGGCGGAAGCCCTGAGAAAGCAGTCCCGGATTATAGAAGTACAGGAAGAAGAACTGAGAGGTTCCGGCTCTTTTAACCGGCTGATGATGGAATACCGGGCGGCTATTATGGAAGTGGAAACGAAATTGAAAGTGCTGAATGAGGATTTTTCCCAGGCCTATAACAGGAACCCTTTCGAGTCCATTAAGACCAGGCTCAAGTCCCCCAAAAGCATTTATGAGAAACTGGAGCGGAAAAAATTTCCGGTGACGGTGGAAAGTATCCGGGAAAATCTGACGGATGTGGCGGGAGTCCGGGTAATCTGTTCTTTCCCGGATGATATTTACCGTCTGTCAGAGCTGCTGATAAAGCAGGACGATATTTCGCTGGTAAGAGAGAAAGACTATATTAAAAATCCCAAACCCAACGGATATCGAAGCCTGCACCACATTTTGAATGTGCCGATTTTTCTGTCAGAGAAAAAAGTATACATGAAAGTGGAAGTGCAGTTCCGTACAATCGCCATGGATTTCTGGGCCAGCCTGGAGCACAAACTGAAATACAAGAAAGATGTGGACGACACGGATGAGATTGTAAGCCAGTTAAAGAAATGCGCCGATTCCATTGAGCGGCTGGATTACCGGATGCAGGAAATACGCAACAAAATTGACAGTTCCAGAGGATAAAGAAGGCGGGAGGAGAGATGGTATCATGTACAAACTGCTGATTGTGGAAGACGACGAGGTCATTGCCAAAACCATTCAGAAACATATGGAGGGATGGGGCTATGAGGCGGTCTGCGTGGAAGATTTTAAAGATGTGCTGCAGACTTTTGCGGAGCAGAGCCCGCAGCTTGTACTGATGGATATTTCCCTGCCCTTTTACAACGGGTATCACTGGTGTGATGAAATACGGAAGATTTCCAGAGTACCGGTCATATTCATTTCCTCGGCCTCGGACAATATGAACATTGTGATGGCAGTAAATATGGGCGGAGACGATTTTGTAGCCAAACCTTTTGATTTGGACGTGCTGCAGGCAAAGGTGCAGGCCATGCTGCGTCGGACTTATGATTTTGCCGGAGAAAGTCATCTGCTGGAGCACAGGGGTATGATTTTTGACGGCAGCAAAGGGACAGTGCTCTACGAAGGCCTTCAGGTGGAGCTTACCAAAAATGAAATTGGAATTCTGAAGACGCTGCTGGAGCAGAAGGGAAAAATAGTTACAAGAGAAAAACTGATGGAACGTTTGTGGGAGTCTGATAATTTTATTGACGATAATACCCTCACGGTAAATGTGGCCCGGCTGCGGAAAAAGCTGGAGGAGGTCGGTATTGTGGATATGATACGGACCAGGAAGGGAATCGGCTACACGCTGGACTGAAGGGTATTGTTCAGCAGGAAAACAGACTGCAGGAAAGGAAAATAAGGAAAATAACAATGCACGGAATGAAAGGATATATCCGCCGCCACCGACTGGGGATTCTGCTTTATCTGGTGTTTGCTCTGGTGTTTGCCGCAGTGGTATATCTGTACCGGCTGCCCATGGAGCCGGCAGTCTATGCCATCAGTCTGTGTCTGGCTGTGGGCGTTCTGGTTCTGGCTGTGGACTGCAGGCGCTACTGCCGGAAAAAAACGGAACTGGAATGGCAGATGGAAGCGGTGAAAAACGGTACGGAAAAACTGCCCTGCCCGGCAGATGATATTGAGAAGCTCTATCAGGAACTGCTGGAAAATGTTCAGCTTGCACGGATATGTCAGATAGAGGAACTTAAAAAGGAAAAAGGGGAGATTACAGATTATTTTACCCTGTGGAGCCATCAGATTAAAACCCCCATTGCTGCCATGGGACTTCTGCTGCAACAGGAGATTCCCGACCAGGAGCAGTATTACCGGCAGAAACGGGAAATTGAATCAGAGCTGTTTAAGATTGAGCAGTATGTGGAAATGGTGCTGCAGTATCTGCGGTTAAACAGCAGTATTAATGATTTTGTGTTGAAGGAGTATGATCTGGATGATATCATCCGGCAGGCTGTGCGTAAATACGCCCCCATGTTTATCCGGAAAAAGCTCGCCCTCCGCTATGAACCTCTTCAGGTAAAAGTGGTAACGGATGAAAAATGGCTGGTGTTTGTGCTGGAACAGATGCTGAGCAATGCCATTAAATATACTGCTGCCGGAGATATTTTTATTTATCTGGAGAACGGCTGCCTGACTGTAAAAGATACGGGGATTGGAATCCTGCCGGAGGATTTGCCCCGGATTTTTGATAAGGGATACACCGGTTATAACGGCAGAAGCGATAAAAAGGCTTCCGGTATCGGCCTGTATCTGGTGCAGAAGATACTGCATAAACTGGGCCATAAGATTCTGGTGGAATCTGAACCGGGAGCGGGGACAACAGTAAAACTGCTGTTCTGATTCCGGATTTGTCACCGTTCTTTTATGTTATCGGCGATGGTTCCCGGAAATACCGCTTCATATATTTCACGGTATTCCCCAAAGGTAATTCTGTCTCCGCTGGTCAGGAGCAGCATTTTTATGCCGAACAGCTCCAGAGAGCAGGGCATGATTACCATGTTGTTTCTTATATAAAATGCTTTTCTCCGCATACGTTCTTCTCTGTTATCAGATTCTTCTTCCGGATCTTCAATTTCCAGAATCAGTTTTCTGTCCGGATACCGTTTTTTCAGCAAACGAAGGGCTTTCGAGCCCGCATTCTGTCCCCGCATACCGGGAACGATGGCAAAATAGTCCAGCAGCACCATGTCTTTGTGCAGGACGGTAACAGCCAGACCCAGGAATCTGTCGTCTTCTCCCTCCACTGCCAGCAGTTCCACCAGGCCTTCCCGGCTTTTTGCCAGAAGAAGGGGAAAGGGCTTGCGCTCAGGAGCCGGAAAGGCTTCCAGATAAAGGCGTTTCAGATGGTCAAGCTGTGATTCGGATGTGCAGATGGTCAGTTTCATAATGGCTCATTCCTTTCTCTCAGGGGCTGTGTTGTCACCGGGGTGTTCAGGGCATATCATAACACGGGAGCCGGGAGCGGTCAACTGTTTCCGAAAAGGCGATAAGGGATCTTCCCACTGCGTGGGCCCCTCCTTACCGCAAATCTTACCGCAAATCTTACAAAACTGTAAGGAATCCCCCGGAAATGTAAGCCAAAGTTAAGGCAGACAGAAGTCTGTTCCTGTATACTGTCCTTAGAACAGCAAACAGATTATAAGTAAGGAGGACATAATGGCAATACTGGAAGTAAGTAATGTGAAAAAAATATACACCACCAGATTTGGCGGTAATCAGGTGCAGGCATTGAGTGATGTAAGTTTTTCCGTGGAAAAAGGAGAATATGTGGCGATTATGGGAGAATCAGGTTCCGGCAAGACTACCCTGTTAAATATTCTGGCGGCGCTGGATAAGGCGACCTCCGGTCTGGTGTTGCTGAACGGCAAGAATCTTTCCGCCATCCGGGACGCGGAAGTGTCTGCTTTCCGAAGAGAGAACCTGGGGTTTGTATTTCAGGATTTCAATCTGCTGGATAATTTCAATCTGCAGGACAATATTTTTCTGCCTCTGGTTCTTGCGGGGAAAAATTATAACGAAATGCGGGTGCGCCTGATGCCCATTGCGGAAAAATTGAAAATCAATGAGATTTTAAATAAATTTCCCTATGAAGTTTCCGGCGGGCAGAAACAGCGTGCGGCAGTGGCGCGGGCGCTGATTACCAACCCTCAGCTGATTCTGGCGGATGAGCCTACCGGGGCGCTGGATTCCAGAGCGGCTGACAGCCTGCTGGCTCAGTTTCAGGAAATCAATGAAGCAGGGCAGACCATTCTGATGGTGACCCATTCCATCAAAGCAGCAAGCTGTGCCAGACGGGTGCTGTTTATTAAGGACGGTCAGGTGTTCCATCAGCTTTACAAGGGTTCCGGTACCGATGAGGAAATGTATCAGAAGATTTCCGATACTCTTACAGTAATTACGACAGGTGGTGGGAAAAATGAGTAAGTTTTTCTATGGCAGGCTGGCATTCAGTAATTTAAAGAAAAACGGAAGGCTTTATATGCCTTATATTGTTGCGGCTGTCGGCATCGGCGCCATGTATTATATTATGCTGGCAATTACCGGAGACGACGGTATTGACGAGATGATGATGGGCGCCCAGGAACTGAAAATGATACTGGGACTGGGCTGTGTGGTGATTACCATGTTTGCAGTGGTACTGTTGTTTTATACCAACAGTTTTCTTATGAAGCGCAGGAAAAAGGAATTTGGCCTCTTTCACATTCTGGGTATGGAAAAGCGGCATATCGGCAGAATGATGTTCTGGGAAACCTGCATGGTAGCCTTCATCAGTGTGGGAGGCGGTCTGGCAGCAGGAATTTTGCTGTATAAGCTGGTGATGCTGGTGCTCCTTCGGATTACCGGACTGGAAATACCCTTCGGATTTGAGGTTTCCATTTCTGCAGTGATTGGGATGGCAGGCTGTTTTCTGGGTATTTTTGCAGTGACATTGCTGTATAATCTGTTTCAGGTGAGCAGAACCAGACCCATTGAGCTGCTTCACAGCACAAGTCAGGGGGAAGCGGAACCGAAAACACGCTGGTTGATGACCCTGGTTGGACTGGTGGCATTGGGAATTGGATACGGAATTGCCATTGTGGTGGAAAACCCGGTGGATACGCTGGCGTTGTTTTTCCTTGCAGTGATTCTGGTGATTCTGGGAACTTACTGTCTATTTACAGCGGGCAGTGTGGCGGTATTAAAGCTGATGCGCCGGAAAAAAAGCTATTATTACCGGACCAGCCACTTTATTTCCGTATCCGGTATGATTTACCGGATGAAACAGAATGCGGTGGGGCTTGCCAATATCTGTATTCTGAGTACCATGGTGCTGGTCATGATTGCGGGAACACTGTCTCTGTATGCAGGGATAGAGGATGTGGTTCAGCATATGTGTCCCAGAGATATTTCTGTCACTGTATATGGCTGTACGGATGAGGAACAGAAACATACGGTCAGCGGAATGCTGGACCAGGCGGTACAGGAGATGGGCCTTGACATAAAAGAGGAAAAATACTATACGGCCCTGTCTGTGACCATCTGGAAAAATGGGGAGGAAATGAATATCAGGAACAGCGCCCAAAATGCAACGGTTGAAGGTACCCTGAGTGTGGTGGAATTTATAACCCTGGAGGAATATCAGCGTCTGACCGGAAAACAGGAGGAACTGGAAGAAGATGAGATTCTGGTGTTTGTCAGACAGGGAGGAACCGGTGACAGGAATTATAATTTTAACGGCAAAAATTTCCGGATTAAAACGTATCTGGATGAAATAAATCTGGAGGGGCTGGATAATAATGTGATTTACGACACTTATATGGTGATTGTAAAGGACCAGAACGTTATGAATGAAATGTTTGCCCTCCAGCAGGAAGTATACGGAGACCGGGCAAGCACGCCCAATTATTATCTGTATGCGGATCTTGCAGGCACAGAGCAGCAGATTCGGGAATGTGCCGTCAATATCAAAGGGCAGGCAGAGCTGTATAATCAGAGTCAGGGAGAACAGGATGCTCTTGCGGTAAGAGTAGAAAATCAGGTGGATTCCAGACAGAATTTTCTGGTACTCAGCGGCGGATTCCTGTTTCTGGGACTGTTTCTGGGATTTGTATTCCTGATGGCAACAGTGCTGATTATTTATTACAAGCAGATTTCCGAGGGATATGAGGACAAAGACCGATTTGAAATTATGCAGAAGGTGGGTATGAGCCCCAAAGAGGCCAAATCCGCTATCCGCAGCCAGATTCTGAAAGTATTTTTCCTGCCGCTGGTGATGGCGTGTATTCATCTTGCAGTGGCGTTTCCCATGATAAACCGTCTGCTTCTGCTGTTCAGTATGCAGAATGCGGGACTGTTTGCAGTCTGTACCCTGATTGTGACAGGAGTATTCGCGCTGATTTACGGGATTGTGTATACCATGACAGCCAGGTCCTATTACCAGATTGTGTGGGGCAAAAGGTAAGTAACCTTCCTCCTGTCAGTAAGAGCTCTTATCAGAAGAACAGGAACTGATGCGGACATAAAAAGGAGCTGCGCACTAATTACTTAGTGCGGCAGCCCCCTTTTTTATCTGACTTTTTCTCCCGCCTTATACCGTTTCACCAGAGATTCAATTCTCTCGTAGGGATCCAGCAAATCACTGATGGAAGTATCGTGGTTTAAGGTATCAATAATGTAGGCAATGTATTTGCTCATATCGCAGTCGATATAGTAAGGCTTGCTTAATAATTCAGGCGTCTGGTAAGTAAGGTTGGTGGTTACCACTTTATAGATGATACCTTCTTCCACAGCCTTGTCAAATTTCTCCAGCCCGTTGGTGAACAGACCGAAGGTGGCCACAACGAAAATGCGGTTTGCATGGCGTTTTTTCAGTTCTGTGGCAACGTCAATCATGCTGTCGCCGGAGGATATCATATCGTCGATAATCAGCACGTCCTTGCCTGCAACGGAAGAACCAAGGAATTCATGAGCCACAATAGGATTGCGGCCATCCACAATCTTGCTGTAATCCCGGCGTTTGTAGAACATTCCCATATCAAGGCCCAGGACATTTGCCAGATATACCGCACGGTTGGTTCCGCCTTCGTCGGGGCTGATGACCATCATGTGATCGCTGTCAATCTGCAGATCATCCGTTTCCCGGAGAATGCTTTTGATAAACTGATAAGCGGGCTGTACCGTCTCAAAGCCATGAAGCGGGATGGCATTCTGCACGCGGGGGTCGTGGGCGTCAAAGGTGATAATATTGTCCACACCCATGCTGATTAATTCCTGAAGTGCAAGGGCACAGTCCAGAGATTCTCTGCCGGTGCGCCTGTGCTGGCGGCTCTCGTAGAGAAAGGGCATGATGACGGTGATTCTTCTGGCTTTTCCCCCTACAGCGGCGATAATACGTTTCAGATCCTGATAATGGTCGTCGGGAGACATATGGTTCTCATGGCCGCATACGGTGTAGGTAAGGCTGTAATTGGTCACATCTACCATAAGGAACAAATCGTAACCGCGGACAGAGTGTTTGATGGTGCCTTTTGCTTCGCCGGTGCCGAAACGGGGGGCGTGGCACTCCATCAGATAGGTGTCTCTCTGATAACCCCGGAACGCAATGTCATTTTCATGTTCGTGTTCCCGTTCCGCACGGAACCGTACAAGGTAGCGGTTCACCATTTCGCCAAGTTCCCGGCAGCTTTCCAGGGGAATCATGCCCAGAGAGCCGGTAGGGATAGTTTCATAGTTTCGTTCGTTACGCTGCATGGTAAGTCCTCCATAAATATATATTGAAAATGTTTTTGTGTACCTGTGAGCCCGGTTGGGATGGGTTACGTTCCTGTCTGCCGGGTGTGTCCCAGCTTTTTTTGCAGGCGGATGTCATTTCCGAACAGCTTTATCATGGTGTATTTGCTGGAAATTCTGGAAAAAGTACGCTCTGAGTATGTGTCAACAAGCTGACTCAGACTCAGGTTGGTGGAAATAATCGTAGATTTCCGCCGCAGAATGCGCTCATTGAGACACAGGAATAACTGAGACGATGTGAAAGCATTGGAAAGCTCCGTGCCCAGATCATCCAGAATCAGCAAATCGCAGTCAAAAATATTCCGGTAGTCCTCACTGTACTCCGTTTCTCTGCCAAACACATTTTTCTCAAAAATACGGAACAGAGAGGAGGCGGTAAAGTAGATAACCGAATGTCCGGAATCCAGAAGTTCTTTTGCAACACAATTGGACAGAAAAGTCTTGCCGATACCGGTATCTCCATAGAAAAACAGGTTGTGAAACTCCTCGTCAAAATTTCTGATAAAATCCAGACAGAGAGCCACCGCCTGCTTTGCAGTGGCCAGACTGGTCAGTCCGGTAGAGGGGTTTTTCCGTGTATCGGAATAATAATCATAAGTTAAATTCTGAAAATTTTCCAGCTCCAGGATTTGCCGCAGATTAGACTGGGTATAGACCAGGTCTATGGCAGCCTGCCGGAAACAGTGGCATTTTTCCCTGCCGATATATCCGGTGTCTTTACAGTCCGGGCACTGATACGGAGGGTCAAAATAATCAGCGGGATATCCATGGTCTGTCAGTATCTGCTTTTTCTCGGCAGTAAGGCCTGCAATGGTTTCCTTCAGACGGGAAAGAGCCTGGTCATCCCCTTCCATCAGTTTCCGTGCCTGGGCCACAGAAGCAGAAGAAATCGTTTTATCAATTTCTGCCAGCCTTGGATACTGACGGTAGAGCCTGTCCATCCGTTCCATCACAATATGACGGTTTTCCAGTTGTCTGTCTTCATAACGCCGGATTAAAGTATTGTACTGTGTATTGCTTAAAGCCATGGAAGCCTCCTTTTGGGTAATATGTAATGATTAAGGCTTTCACTGTGCACTGTTTAACAGCTCCGCTTCCAGCTGCTCCAGATTATAGGTGCGCTGGGGAAAACTGTTGAACCGGTTTGCGGCGGCTGTCCGTATGGGAGTGGACCTGGCTGCTTTTTCCGCAGTTTTCGAAGCCTGGAAAGAGGCGTCAGCCTTTCGGATGTCAGCGGCAGTACGAATGTTCTGTCTGTGCCAGTTTCTCAGAATACGGTCCGTGTATTCAAAATTAGGCTGATGAATATTCAGAATCGTACGGCTGCAGGCCTCGGTAATCATATCCTGCCCGAATCCCAGCTCTTTACTCCAGGTATCCAGATAAGCGGATTCCGCAGGAATCAGGTTCCGTCCCTGAATACCCAGGGATTTGAGAACTGCATAGTGAAGCTGGCTGTGGGTGTTGATGTTCTGCTTGGCCTGGGTTACGGTTGTAATGCCGGAATCTTTCCAGCTTAAAGCTATTTTCTCCATGTAATGCAGGCTGGAATGGCCGCCGGCAATACAGTACTCCAGAAGATAGACGATTAAATCCGCAGAAAGGCCCAGGCCGTCGTACCAGTAAAGCAACGTCTGGATATCGGTGGAAGTCAGAGGTCTGCCCAGATAACTTTCCGCCACAAACAGAAGCTCCCGGACTTCTTCCTTTTCCTGAAAGGCTGCCATGTGCTCCGCGGTATAAGAAGGCTTTTGGGGCGCGGGGGCAGGACGTGAAGATTCTGCTTTCTGGCCTTCGGAAAAGTATTCTTCCTGTTTCGGATTCTGTATTGCGGAAGTGGCTGCCTTCTTCAGGGGAACTGCGTCGTCTTTGGGGGAGGCAGCGTCAGAGTCCAGGAAATAGATACCGGAAATAGATTTGTCCTCACCGTATTCCAGCCGCAGCAAATTCATTTTTTCCCAGTATTTCAATGCCCGCTGAATATCTTTTTCCGTGTGGTCGAACCTGTCCGCAGTTGCGGAAATGGAAAAACTGCATCCCGGCGCGTTCATGCAGCGGAGCAGATATAAGTATATTTTTACAAATTCTCCGTTGGCGCCGGTCATGTATTCGTCAATGAAGCGGTTGGGAATTTCCGTTGTAGAATGATTGTTGTCTTTGCCTAATGTAATGTTTGCCATAATATCCTCCAGGTAAATTTCCGTTACTGGTCACAGGGCGGACCGTGATGATTTCCTTTCCTGTCATAATCTGAATCTCTTAATGTGGATTAAAGTATAGCACATAAAAATCAAAATGAGAAGCAAAATTTTTCCTGAAAACCCAGTAAAATCAAGGGATTGCGTAAATGTGGAAAGGGTGGATAATGTGGATAAGCGAACCGGGAAATCTTATGGTAACAGAAGAAAATCCGGGAAAGCCGGAAAAATGCGGAAATCTTCTCAACGGGGAAAAATATGTTATGTAAACTTAAAAATCCACATCCAAATTGGAAAAAGTTATCCAGTTTGAATGTGGATAAAGTGGATAACTATTTCCCCAGCAGGTGTTCTCCCACCTGTACAATGTCTCCGGCACCCATAGTTATCAACAAATCACCGTTTATACATTTATTTAATAAAAAGTTTTCAATTTCGTCAAAAGAGGGAAAATAGTAACATTCCTTTCCGAGGTTTTGTAACTTTTCCTGAAGGTTGCGGGAACTGATGCCCAGCGTATCCGTTTCCCGTGCCGCATAAATATCCGCCAGAACCACCACATCCGCCATGGAAAGGGAAGCGGCGAATTCGTCCATAAATGCCCTGGTGCGGGTATAGGTATGGGGCTGGAACACGCATATGATACGGTGGCTGCCGTAATTCTGGGCTGCAGTCAGGGTAGCGGTGATTTCAGCCGGGTGGTGGGCATAGTCGTCGATAATGGTAATGCCGCCAAGGCTTCCCTTGTATTCAAACCGCCGCTCAGGGCCTTCAAAGCCTGCCAGGGCAGACTGGATGTGTTCCAGAGAAATACCCAGTTCCAGAGCCAGGCCGCAGGCTGCCAGAGCGTTGCTTACATTGTGAATGCCGGGTACGCTCAGGGAAACGGGGCCAAGAGCCCTGTTTTTGTACATTAACGTAAAGTCTGCGCATCCCTGAGTATTAAAAACGATATTGTCAGCATAATATGAATCAGAGGGGGCCAGTCCATAAGTGGCAATGCTGCAGGAAAGCCCTTCGGTGAGTTCCGGAATATTTTCAATTTCTCCATTGATTATCAGCGTGCCTTCCGGAGGCACATTTTCCGCAAAGCGCCGGAATGAGCGCCGGATATCATCAATATCCTGGAAGAAATCCAGATGATCTTCTTCTATATTTAATATGAGGGCATATCTGGGGTAAAAGTTCAGAAAACTGTTGGTATATTCACATGCTTCCGTTAAAAATACGTCTGAGCCGCCCACACGGATATTTCCCTGAATGGAATTCAGGATACCGCCCACGGATACGGTGGGGTCTGCGCAGGCTTCCAGGAGAATCTGGGTAATCATGGAAGTGGTGGTGGTTTTGCCGTGGGTGCCGGATACGGCGATGGACTGCTGGTAATTGTCCATAATCTGGCCCAGAAGTTCAGCTCTGGTGAGAGTGGGGAGCTGCCGGTCCACAGCAGCTTTTAATTCCGGATTGTCCGCATGGATGGCCGCAGTATATACCACTGCGTCAATGTCTTCTTTTATATTGGAGGCCCGCTGGCCCGGATAAATTTCCGCGCCCAGCCGTTCCAGTTTCTCTGTCAGTTCGGAAGTTCTGGCGTCGGAGCCGGAAATGCGGAAATTTTCTTTTAACAGGATTTCGGCAAGGCCGCTCATGCTGATGCCCCCGATGCCGATAAAATGAAGATGGATTGGTTTTTTGAAGTTGATTTTGTACATATTATTTTACCTGCCGCTCTCTTTTAATTAATCATTTTTATTTTATACCAATATAAGGCATTTTGCAAATTGAAAATATGGAGGTTTCAGAGGAAAATCATGGAAGTCTCCGGGAGAAAAGGAATGAATATTGTATGAAATGACAAATATATCTATTTTTTGCGAAAAAAATTGTGAAATATGTGTACTAAAAGATTCTTTTGTGATATAATTGGTCTACAGGAAACAAGAAATTAATTGACGAGAGGTGAGAGACATGATTCGTAAAGAAATGATTGCCATGCTCCTGGCTGGAGGACAGGGAAGTCGTCTGGGAGTACTGACTTCTGAAGTCGCAAAACCTGCGGTAGCATTTGGCGGCAAGTACCGAATTATTGATTTTCCGTTGAGTAACTGTGTGAACTCCGGGATAGACACCGTAGGGGTATTGACGCAGTACCAGCCATTGCGGTTAAATGCTCATATAGGGATTGGTATTCCGTGGGATTTGGACCGCAATCATGGCGGAGTCACCGTATTGCCTCCTTATGAAAAGAGCGATAACAGTGAATGGTATACTGGTACTGCCAATGCAATCTATCAGAATTTAAATTATATTGAAAGCTATCATCCGGAATATGTACTGATTCTCTCAGGGGATCACATTTATAAGATGAATTATGAAGTGATGCTTGATTTTCATAAAGAGAATAATGCAGACGTCACGATTGCTGCCATGCCGGTACCATGGGAGGAGGCAAGCCGATTCGGACTGGTAATTACCGATGAGAACAAACAGATTCAGGAGTTTGAAGAGAAACCGGCGAATCCAAGAAGCAATCTGGCCTCAATGGGTATTTATATTTTTACCTGGAGTGTGTTAAAGGAAGCACTGATTACCATGTCGGAACAGAGTAACTGTGATTTCGGCAAGCATATCATTCCTTACTGCAGGGAAAACGGCAGACGACTGTTTGCCTATGAGTATAACGGATACTGGAAGGATGTGGG
Source organism: Lachnospiraceae bacterium JLR.KK002 (assembly GCA_036941025.1). Taxonomy (NCBI): domain Bacteria; kingdom Bacillati; phylum Bacillota; class Clostridia; order Lachnospirales; family Lachnospiraceae; species Lachnospiraceae bacterium JLR.KK002. The sequence goes on along the minus strand of JAYMNP010000001.1, from coordinate 2,943,981 downwards.
AACCCTTGGTTCTTACTGGGAGGCCAATATGGAACTGATTGACCTGATTCCGGAATTCAACCTGTATGAGGAATACTGGAAGATTTATACCAAGACTGAGGTGATAGAGCCTCAGTATATTTCACCGGAGGCTGTGACAGAACGTTGTATTATCGGGGAAGGCTGTGAAATCAACGGTCAGATTTACGGCTCGGTGATTGGGCCGGGTGTCATTATCGGTAAGAATTCTGTGGTACGGGATTCCATTATAATGGAAGGAACCGTGATTGGTGACAATGTTACCGTAACCAAATCCATCATTGCGGAAAATGTAAAAATCGGCAATAATGTGGAGCTGGGCATAGGAGATGAGGTTGAAAACAAACTGAACAGCAGCGTGTATGCTTTCGGCCTTGTGACAATTGGAGAGAATTCCGTGATTCCGCCGGATGTTAAGATTGGAAAAAATACGGCGATATCCGGTGAGACAGCGGCAGAAGACTACCCCAATGGCATTCTGGCAAGCGGAGAATCTATCATTAAGGCAGGTGACATAGTATGAAGGCATTAGGGATTATATTAGCAGGTGGAAATAACAGTAAGATGCAGGAGCTTTCCAATAAGAGAGCCATTGCAGCCATGCCGGTAGGCGGAAGTTACCGGTGTATTGATTTTGCCCTCAGTAATATGAGCAATTCCCATATTCAGAAGGTGGCTGTACTTACCCAGTACAATGCCAGAAGTCTGAACGAGCATTTAAGCTCCTCCAAATGGTGGGATTTTGGCCGGAAACAGGGCGGCCTGTATGTATTCAATCCTACGGTCACCTCCGACAATGCATGGTGGTATCGGGGAACCGCAGACGCCATGTACCGGAACCTGGATTTTCTGAAAAGAAGCCATGAGCCCTATGTAATAATTGCAGCCGGAGACTGTGTATACAAAATGGACTACAACAGGATTCTGGAGTATCACATTGAGAAGAAGGCAGACATTACCATTGTATGCAAGGACATGCCGGTGGGAGAAGATGTGAGCCGCTTCGGCGTGGTACGCATGAATGAAGATTCCAGAATTGTGGAATTTGAGGAGAAGCCCATGGTTGCCCAGTCCAATACTATTTCTGCCGGAATTTATGTGATCCGCAGAAGACAGCTGATTGAAATGCTGGAGCGCTGCGCCGAGGAGAACCGTCATGATTTTGTAACAGATATTTTAATCCGCTATAAGAACATGAAGCGTATTTACGGCTATAAGATGGAGGAATACTGGAGCAATATTGCTACGGTGGAATCCTACTACAGGACAAATATGGATTTCCTGAAGCCGGAGGTACGGAGATATTTCCGAAATGAACCCAAGATTTATTCCAAGATTGACGACCTTCCGCCGGCGAAGTACAATGTGGGTTCCGATGTGCGCAACAGTCTGATTTCCAGCGGGTGTATCATCAACAGCAAGGTGGAGAATTCCATCCTGTTTAAGAAAGCCTTTGTAGGAAAGAACTGCGTTATTAAGAATTCGATTATTCTGAATGACGTATATATCGGAGATAATACACATATTGAGAACTGTATTGTAGAGAGCCGGGATACATTGCGCGCCAACACCTATTTCAGCGGCGGCGATGGAATCAAGGTAGTATATGAACATAACGAAAGGTATGTTATTTGACATTTTGTCTGAATGGCATATGAAGGGGGCAGGAGATTTATGCAGATAACAGATGTAAGAATCCGCAAGGTAGAGAAGGAAGGAAAGATGCGGGCGGTAGTTTCCATAACTATTGACGAAGAATTTGTGGTACATGATATTAAAGTGATTGAAGGTGAGAAGGGCCTGTTCATTGCAATGCCCAGCAGGAAAGCAGCAGACGGTGAATATCGGGATATTGCCCATCCTATCAATTCCCAGACCAGAGAGACCATACAGCAGATTATACTTGAAAGGTACCGGACGGAGATGGAAGCTGTCGAAGCATAGACCGAAATTAATTATGAAATGTAAAAATGGAAGCCAGTGCAGAGGAGACTTTGCACTGGCTTATACGTTCGGTATTTTGATTTTGCAGAAACTTTATGATATTACATACATTTGACACGCATCCCGCAAATATTCCAGGGAGAGTTCCTCATTGGTCAGAATGCCGCAGACCACGGAAGTGTACCGGGGCGCACAGGATTTCCGGTACCATAACAGCGGTTTCTGAAAACAGTCCGTTACCATCTGATTCACGTCAATGCCCAGAGCCTCAAAGCTGTATGACATGGAAGCCGGATGTGCGCAGGGGGCTCCTCCCTTGCATTTGCAGGATTTGCAGAGGCGGCAGCTTCCTGTTGATATATAGCTTCCGTGCAGCTCTGCCATTCGGCGGGTGAACCGGTCTGCTCTGGATTTCAGGACGCTGTTTGCGGCTTTCACCTTCAGATAGCTGTTTTTAATATAGGAGAATTCTGCCAGTTCCGTGTGCATAAAGATAACGTACAGATTCTTCCAGTGGCCGGTGAAATCTGCAAAGGAAGGGGCAAAGGGCGGGCATGACCATTTACGGGCATAATTTGGACATCCGTTTTTGCAGAGGGCGTCAAAAGTTGTCTTGTCCTCGTATTCGGCGCATTGGGCCGGCGTACGGAGACAGAGTTCAACGGTGTAGGGGATTGTGGCAGATTTTGTTGCCGCATAATGGGTGAAATTCATAAATCATATCCTCGTGTGCATTCTTTTTGTTTCCATAAAGGTGGTAATCCCGTCAGCCACAGACAAAAGCTCTGTCAGAAATTTGTGACAACGTAGCCGGAATGTCTGCGGCATGGGGTTTTCAATAGTTGCCTTTTTATCATAACATATTTTTATGTTCTGCTTTTAAGAAAAAATTAACCATATTTATTCCTAAATGTTCCAATAATATGATATACTGTATGGAGTCGATTTGAGAAAGGAATAAATGTCATGTTGGAAATTTTAAAAGCAATAGTATACGGAATCGTAGAAGGAATTACGGAATGGCTTCCGGTGAGCAGTACCGGACATATGATTCTGCTGGAAGAAATTATGCCCATGAAGGTGTCCCAGGAGTTCTGGAACATGTTTCTGGTGGTAGTGCAGCTTGGAGCAATTCTGGCTGTGGTTCTGCTGTTCTGGAACCGGATTTTTCCGTTGAAGCGGAACAGGAGAAGACAGATTCGGATAGACTGGAATATTATGAATCTCTGGGGTAAGATTCTGGTGGCATGTATTCCGGCAGGTATTGTGGGAATACTGTTTGATGACTGGCTGGAGGAACATCTGTATAATTTCTGGGTAGTGGCAGTTATGCTGATAGCAGTGGGAATTATTTTTATTGTGGTGGAGAACCGGAACCGGGGCGTAAGGCCTGTGATTCGCACCACCGATGAACTGGACTACCGGGTAGCCCTTCTGATTGGAATGTTTCAGCTTGTGGCGGCGGTATTTCCGGGAACTTCCCGCTCCGGCGCAACAATTATCGGTGCGCTGATGATTGGAGTGTCACGGACTGTGGCGGCAGAATTTACGTTTTATCTCGCCATTCCTGTAATGTTCGGCGCAAGCCTTCTGAAATTATTAAAATTTGGTTTAACTTTTACTTCCATGGAACTGGGAATCCTGCTTACCGGAATGGTTGTGTCTTTTGTCGTGTCCGTTGTGGTCATCCGTTTCCTGATGGGATATATCAAAAAGCATGACTTTAAGGTGTTCGGCTGGTACCGGATTGCGCTGGGCGCGGTGGTACTTCTGTACTTTGGAGTGATTGCACCATGATAGCAGAATGGTTTCAGACGTTACGGAAATCCCAAAGAGAAAAGGAGACGCCCATGTTTATCATCGCAGGCCTGGGAAATCCCACCGGAAAATATGAGAAAACCCGCCACAACGTAGGATTTGACGTCATTGATTTGCTGGCGGAAAAATATAATATAAGAATAAATGAGAAAAAGCACAGGGCTTTGTGCGGAACAGGAATCATGGAGGGGCAGAAGGTGCTGCTGGTGAAGCCTCAGACCTTTATGAACTTAAGCGGCGAGAGTATCGGGGCAATCCTGAATTTTTATAAAATACCGCCGGAGACAAACCTGATTGTGCTCTATGATGATATCAGCCTTCCTCCAGGCAGGCTCAGAATCCGGAAAAAGGGCAGTGCCGGAGGGCACAACGGTATAAAAAATATTATAAGCCATGTTGGAACGCAGGAATTTCTGCGGATTAAAATCGGCGTGGGAGAAAAGCCCCGGGGATGGGATCTGGCGGATTATGTGCTGAGCCGGTTTTCCGGAGAAGAGCGCAGGCAGGTGGAAGAAGCCTTTGGAAAAGCCTGCGACGCGGCGGCGTTGATGGTGCAGGGAGAGACAGACCGGGCCATGAACCAGTTTAACTGAATGCAGAAACAGGCATGTGCGGGAACCTGTATGTATGTGCTCATGTTCCATAAGTATGTGGTATGGAGGCGATTATGAAAAGTTTTACAGAGCCTTTGTCAGAGCTGAAAGAGTATGAAGACTTAAAGGCACAATTGAAGAAAGGAAAAGAGGTGGTGCAGGTTTCCGGGTGCATAGATACCCAGAAGCCTCATTTCATGTACAGTCTGCTCCGGGAGCAGGAAAGCTGCCTGATTGTGACTTTTCAGGAGCAGAAGGCAAAGGAGCTGTATGAGAGTTACCGGTTCTTTGACCGGCAGGTATTGTATTATCCCCCCAGAGATGTGCTGTTTTACCAGTCGGATATCCGGGGCAATCTGCTGACGGGAGAACGTCTGACAGCGGTAAAAGCCATTCTGGAGCAGGAAAAAGTGACGGTAATTACCACCTTTGACGCTCTGATGGATAAAATTGTGCCCCTTGCACATATACGCAGAGCCATTCTGGAATATTCCCTGGGGGAAACTCTGGACATGGAGGAAGTGAAAAAACGTCTGGTGCAGATGGGCTATGAGCGGAATTATCAGGTGGAGGCCGCCGGACAGTTTGCCATGCGGGGCGGAATTCTGGATATTTTTCCTCTGACGGAGGAAAATCCCTGCCGTATTGAACTGTGGGGAGATGAAATTGACTCCATGCGCAGATTTGACGTGGAGAGCCAGCGCTCTATTGAAAATCTGGAGCAGGTGCGCATTTATCCTGCCAGTGAAATGGTGCTGTTTCCGGAACTGGCAGAGAGGGGCCTGAAAGCTCTGGAAAAAGAAAAAAAGGAGCTGTATGAAATATTCCGGAAAGAAATGAAGACAGAGGAAGCCCACCGGCTGAAAACCATGGTGGAGGGTTTTTCGGAAGAAATCAGAGAACTGGGGCAGGGAACGGGAGCGGATAGCTATCTCATGTATTTCATGGAAGAAACCGTATCTTTTCTGGATTATTTCAACTGGGAGCATACGCTGCTGTTTCTGGATGAGCCGGCCCGCCTGGCGGAAAAAGGCAGGGTGGTGGAGCAGGAATTTTCTGAAAGTATGAGCCATCGGCTGGAAAAAGGCTATATTCTGCCGGGACAGATGAAAGCGCTGTATACGGGAAAAGAGATTTTTGCAGGAATACAGCGGAAAAGATGCGTGGCCCTTACCACCCTTGACATGAAAATCAGCGAACTGGAGGCGGCCCATCGGTATACGGTTTCCGTCCGAAGCGTAAATTCCTATAACCGCAGTTTTGAACTGCTGATTAAGGATTTACAGCAGTATCGGAAAAACAAATATCAGGTAATCCTGCTGTCCGGTTCCAGAACCCGTGCGGGCCATCTGGCAGAGGATTTGCAGCAGGAAGGGCTGAACTGTTTTTGCAGTCAGGATTATGACCATCCGGTGCAGCCGGGCGAGGTGATGGTGGCATACGGCAAGCTGAAAAAGGGCTTTGAATATCCGGATATCAAGTTTGTGGTGATTTCTGAAAGCGATATTTTCGGCGGAGAGCAGAAGCGCAGGAAAAAACGCAGGGTATATGAAGGAGAAAAAATCCAGAGCTTTACGGATTTGAGTATCGGAGATTATGTGGTGCACGAGCGTTACGGGGTAGGGGTCTACCGGGGTATTGAAAAGGTGGAAATTCAGAAAACCGCCAAAGATTATGTGAAAATCGAGTACGATAAGGGGAGCACTCTGTATGTGCTGGCCACTCAGCTGGAGGCCATTCAGAAATACGCCGGAGCGGAGGCAAAAAAGCCGAAAATCAACCGTCTGGACGGGCAGGAATGGAGTAAAACCAGAAGCCGGGTGAAAGGGGCTGTGCAGGAGATTGCAAAAGAACTGGTGGAACTGTACGCCGTGCGCCAGCAGTCGGAAGGCTTTGCCTACGGGGAAGACACCGTGTGGCAGAAGGAATTTGAAGAGCTGTTTCCCTTTGAGGAGACCGAGGACCAGGAGCTTGCCATTGAAGCCACCAAGCGGGATATGGAGAGCAGGAAGATTATGGACCGGCTGATTTGCGGAGATGTGGGATACGGAAAGACGGAAATTGCCATACGGGCGGCCTTTAAGGCCATTCAGGACGGAAAACAGGTGGTATACCTGGTGCCCACCACGATTCTGGCCCAGCAGCATTACAATAACTTTGTCCAGCGGATGAAGGATTTTCCGGTGCGGGTGGATCTGATGTGCCGGTTCTGTACAGCCGGGCAGATGAAGAAGACGGTGGAAGACCTGAAGAAAGGTATGGTGGATATTGTAATCGGCACCCACCGGGTACTTTCCAAAGACGTGGTGTTTAAAGATCTGGGTCTCCTGATTATCGACGAAGAACAGCGGTTCGGCGTGGCTCATAAAGAAAAAATCAAGCAGATGAAGAAAAATGTGGATGTGCTCACCCTGACTGCCACGCCTATTCCCCGTACCCTTCATATGAGCCTGATAGGCATCCGGGATATGAGCGTACTGGAGGAGCCTCCCATGGATCGTATGCCCATCCAGACTTACGTGATGGAATACAATGAGGAGATTGTGCGGGAAGCTATCAATCGGGAGCTGGCCAGGGAGGGACAGGTATATTATGTGTTCAACCGGGTAAATCAGATTGTGGAGGTGACTTCCGGAATTGCCCGTCTGGTGCCGGAGGCAAACGTGGCTTTTGCCCACGGCCAGATGAAGGAGCGGGAACTGGAAAATATCATGTATCAGTTTATCAACGGAGAGATTGACGTACTGGTGTCTACCACAATTATTGAAACAGGACTTGATATTTCCAATGTGAATACCATGATTATTCAGGATGCGGACAACATGGGACTGTCTCAGCTTTACCAGCTGCGTGGCCGGGTGGGGCGTTCCAGCCGGACAGCCTATGCCTTTCTCATGTACCGTCAGAACAAAATGCTGAAGGAAGTGGCGGAAAAGCGGCTGTCAGCCATAAAGGAATTCACAGAGCTGGGCAGCGGGTTTAAAATCGCCATGCGGGATCTGGAAATCCGCGGGGCCGGAAACCTGCTGGGAGCCCGGCAGCATGGCCATATGGAAGCAGTGGGGTATGATTTGTACTGCAAAATGCTGAATGAAGCAGTGAAATCCCTGAAAGGGGAGGTGCAGGCAGAACCCTTCGACACCACACTGGAGCTGGATGTGGACGCTTTTATCCCGCCTGCCTATATTCCCAATGAATTTCAGAAGCTGGATATATACAAGCGGATTGCAGTCATTGAAAATCAGGAAGAACGGGAGGAAATGCTGGAAGAACTGATTGACCGGTTCGGAGAGCCTCCCAAATCCGTAGAAAACCTGCTGGCCATCGCACTGCTGAAAGCCAAAGCCCATAGCTGCTATTACACGGAAGTGAAAGAGATGGGAGAAAAAATCAAATTTACATTTTATTTTCAGGCTAAAATCAACCCTGCCAGCATCGCACAGTTTACGGAAAAGTATCATGGGGCCCTGCAGTTTATCCGGGACGCCAAAACGCCCGGTTTTGAATACCTGAAAAATCATAATACCCGGCAGAAAGGCGCCGGCACACTGGAAACGGTGGGATGTATTCTGGAGGATACCTGGGAATTGCTGGTGGAGCATGGGGAATTGCAGCCGGGCGCATGAATCGCCCACGAGAATGGCTATGTCTGAGAGACCAGTTCAGCCCACGCCCCTTTTAACAATCCCCGGACCGCCTGGCAGGCAGGCTATCCGCTGCTGAAGCAGCTCCTGTCTGAGGCTTGAGGGGCGTTCCCCTCATAGCCAGCATTCTGCGTTCATTCATGCAAGCATGAATCGCCCACGAGAATGGCTATGTCTGAGAGACCAGTTCAGCCCACGCCCCTTTTAACAATCCCCAGACCGCCTGGCAGGCAGGCTATCCGCTGCAGAAGCAGCGCCTGTCTGAGGCTTGAGGGGCGTTCCGCTCATAGCCAGCATTCTGTGCTCATTCATGCAAGCATGAATCGCCCACGAGAATGGCTATGTCTGAGAGACCAGTTCAGCCCACGCCCCTTTTAACAATCCCCAGACCGCCTGGCAGGCAGGCTATCCGCTGCTGAAGCAGCTCCTGTCTGAGGCTTGAGGGGCGTTCCCCTCATAGCCAGCATTCTGCGTTCATTCATGCAAGCATGATTCACACAGAATACAGGCTATGGCTGAACTGTTTGAAAATCTTGTGAAAACAGTTGCCAGAGGCGAAAAAAAGAATTATAATATCAGCAGTGTGCCTGAACAGATTCGGATTTCAGGTAAAGTTATGATATCGTACGGGAATCAGTACGGTGAAAGAATACACAGGAGGATGTTATGAAAGGAAAGAAAATCATATCTCTGTTACTGGCGGCGGCAATGGGAATTTCTGTTCTGGCAGGCTGCGGGAACACCATAGACGAAAAGAAAGCAGGTGCAACTCTGGACGGGGAGGAAATCTCCCTTGGATTTATGAATTTTATGGCAAGGTATCAGCAGGCCGTTTACGACGGTCAGTTTTCCGGTATGTTCGGCACGGATATGTGGTCTCAGGATTTATTCGGCGAAGGGACGGACATGGAGACTTCCGTTAAGAAAAATGTGGCGGACAATATTGAGACGCTGTATCTGCTGGAAGACCATATGAAAGATTACAATGTGGAGATTACAGAAGAAGAACTGGCCAAAATGGAAGAAGCAGCCAGACAGTTTCTGGAAGACAACAGTGAGAAAGCCATGAAACAGATGGGAGCTACGCAGGAATATGTAAAGGAAATGCTTCGGCTCAATACCATTCAGACGAAAATGCGGAAAGCCATAGACGCAGAGGTGGATACGGAAGTTTCTGATGAAGAAGCGGCTCAGAAAACCATCAGCTATGTAAAAGTAAATAATAAGTCAACCACAGACGAAGAGGGGAATTCCAGAGATTATACGGAGGAAGAAAAAGAAAATCTGAAAAAAGAGGTGGAAACCTTTGCTGCTTCCGCCGGAGAAGATTTTAAAGCGGCAGCGGAAAAGGCAGGCTATACTGTTTCAGAGAGCTCTTATGGTGCGGACGATGAATCTCTGGAAAAAGTGCTGACAGAAGCTGCGGACAAGCTGAAAGAGGGAGAGCTGACCGGCGTTATCACGGGAGAGGAAGCATTTTATGTGGCCCGCATGGACAGCACCTTTGATGAAGAAGCTACGGAAAAGAAAAAGGACGAGATTGTCACTGAGCGTAAAAATGACCATTACAAAGAGGTATGCGACAAGTATAAAGAAGCCGCAAAATTTGAACTGAATGAGAAAGAATGGGCAAAGGTGAAATTCGACGACCTGTTCACCATGAAGCAGGAAGAACCCCAGGAATCTGAAGAAAACGCGGACAGTGCAGGTTCCGAGGAAAATGCAGATAATACGGAAAATACGGAGAATACGGAGAATACAGGTTCCGAGGAAAATGCAGAGAACCCGGAATCCGGCGGAAATGAGGATGACGCAGCATCCGGTGAAAATACAGAGAATCTGTAAGCAGAGCAGACGGTAAACAGAGGGCTGCCGCATTGAAATCTTTCATGCGGCAGCCTTTGTAAAAGGTGAGGAACATGAAAAAGACATACAGTGCGGGAATTCTTCTGCTGGCTGTTGCATTGCTGGCAGGAATAGTGCTGATACAGGAGCGGAGCAGTGAACTGAAACGGTATGAAACTACTTTTTTTGACAGTTTCGATACGGTGACGGTGATTACCGGGTATGCAGAAAGTCAGGAAGCATTTGAGAAACAGGCCGGACAGTTGCAGGAAAAGCTCCGGTATTATCATGAGCTGTTTGACATCTATCACAGTTACGATGGAATCAACAATGTGAAAACCATCAATGACGCTGCAGGAAAAGAGGCTGTAAAAGTAAATCAGGAATTAATAAATATGCTGAAACTTGGCGTGGATATGTATCAGAAGACAGATGGGAAAATCAACATTGCGTATGGAAGCGTGCTGTCTCTGTGGCATGAATACCGGGAACAGGGACTGGCAGAGCCGGAACATGCCCAATTGCCCCCGGAGAATTTGCGGAACGAGCGTGGACAGCATACGGATATTTCCCGACTGGTGATAAATGAGAAAGATTCTACCGTATTTCTGGAAGACGGAGAAATGTCTCTGGATGTGGGGAGCATTGGAAAAGGTTATGCAGTGCAGCGCCTGGCGGAATATGCAAAAGAAGCTGGAATGGAACATCTGCTGCTCAGCGTGGGCGGCAATGTGTGTGCAGTGGGCAGTAAACCCGACGGGACGCCCTGGCAGGTGGGAATTGAGAATCCTGATTTGGAGAGTGATAAGAGCTATGTGGGAACCCTGGAACTGTCCGGAGCCTCTGTAGTAACCAGCGGAGACTACCAGCGGTTTTATGTGGTAGATGGAAAACGGTACTGTCATATTATTGACCCGGATACGGGAATGCCCCCGGAGCATTTTCCCCTGGTATCCGTACTGGCAGAAGATTCCGGTCTGGCGGACGCCTGGTCTACCGCATTGTTTAATATGGAATTCCAGGAAGGGCTTGCCCTTGTGGAATCGGTGCCGGGGGTGGAAGCACTGTGGATTCTGGAAGACGGAGGGATTCGCTGTTCCGGCGGATTTGGATTTCATGAAGAAAAATGATGTAGTTTTAATTGTGGTAATTCTGGTTCTGGCACTGGCGTCCTTTGGAGGGATTTACCTGTATTCTGCCGGAAATACCGAAGATGGAGAAGCGGTGGTCTATCTGGACGGCGTGGAACAGGGACGTTATCCCCTGAGTCAGGAGCTGTCCCTGGAAATACCTGCAGAAAACGGGAATTACAACCTGCTGGAAGTCAAAGACGGGAAAGCAGATATCACAGAGGCTTCCTGTCCCGATAAAATATGTGTAAATCACCGTCCGGTGAAACACCTGGGGGAAAGCCTGGTGTGCCTGCCCAACAGGGTTGTGGTGGAGATTGAAAACAGCGGGGAGGCGGAGCTGGACGCCGCCACCAGATAGTTTCCCGATTGACTGGTATTTCATCAGACAGAGAGGAGAAAATCATGGCAAAAAAAGCGGCATATATGGGAATGCTCACAGCGCTGGCCTTTGTATTTTCCTATATAGAATTTCTGATTCCTGTCAATGTGGGCATTCCCGGAGTCAAACTGGGACTGGCTAATCTGGTGACCATTGTGGCCCTGTATATTATGGGAATCCGGGAAGCCTGTACCCTGTCCCTGATTCGGATTCTGCTGACGGGCCTTACCTTTGGAAATCCTGCCGGTATGATATACAGCTTTGCGGGAGGTGCGCTCAGCCTGCTGGTGATGACAGGCGCCCGGAAACTGAAACTGTTTTCTGTAACGGGGGTCAGCGTACTGGGGGGAGTGTTTCACAACCTGGGACAGATTCTGGCTGCTGCTGCTGTGGTGGAAAATGCCAGGCTTCTGTATTATCTGCCGGTGCTGGTGCTGTCCGGAACCATTGCCGGAGCGTTGATTGGCCTGCTGGCGGCTGTGTTGGTCAGACGACTGGAAAAACTGAACAGAGAGTGAAATATTGTGGAAAAATCTCAAAATAATTGACATAGATTCCGAAAATAAGTATATTATAAAGAAAAGGAGGTGGAAATATGCTGGTGCAGTTTATGGTAAGAAATGTACTGTCTTTTAAAGAAGAAACCATTTTGGACATGACAGCTATTAATGCCTATAAAGAACATGAATGCAATTTGATTGATAATGGGACAAAAGAAAAATTTCTCAGAGTAGCGGCGATTTACGGTGCCAATGCAAGCGGGAAATCAAATCTTCATCTTGCCATGGTGTATTTTAAAAATATTATTTTTGGCTCCTTCAATAATGTGGAGAATGGAGAGACAGCGATTGACAAGTATTATTTTCCATTTTCTTTTGAAGATGATGAGGAAAATTCAGAATTTCAGATTGTGGTGATTCTGGATGGATTTGAGTATACTTATGGATTTGAATATAATGCGGATTTCATTGCGGCAGAATGGCTGTATCGAAAAAGTCTGAAAACCAACAGGCAGATAACTGTTTTTGAGCGGACAGAAGAAGATGTGGTGTTCGGACCGGTGGTCAGAAAGGAATGCGATGTATACAAAGAACAGATTCCGGCTGACGCGCTGGTGCTTTCTTTTTTTAACAAACTGAAACTCAAAACAGGAATTTTCAGAACGGCGTATATGGGAATTATTAATATCCTGGTGGCTTCTGACAGTCTCTGGGAAGACACGGGAATGCTGAAAAAGCGCCTTCCGGAAATGATTGACAAAGAGAAAGAAAAACTGGTGGAATTTTTAACTGCCATTGACACGGGAATAAAAGATATTGTTTATGAAGAAGAAGGAAAAAACATTAATTTTTATACCACGCACAGAGGAAAGGATGGGGAGGATTACACGCTGAATCTTTTTTCTGAATCGGAAGGAACCATAAGGAGTATCATGATTTTTATATACGCCCGCAGGGTGATTTTGCATAATTATGCGATGTTTGTGGATGAACTCAATATAAAGCTGCATCCTTTGCTGCTGAAATTTATTGTAGATTTATTTTATGAGCAGAATTCCACTGCACAACTGATTTATACCACTCATGATACAACGCTGATGGACCGTAAGTTTTTCCGGAGAGATCAGATCTGGTTTGTCCAGAAGGATGAATACGGATATTCGACGCTGCTGGCATTATCTGATTTTAAGGTCAGATCAGACGCTTCCTTTGAGAAAGATTATCTGGCCGGCGTATATGGCGGGATTCCCCTTCTGAAAGAATTCGAAATGAAAGAGGGGGAATGAAGTGGGGACAGATGATATTTTTAAAAAGCGCAGGGCGGCCAGAAAGCAGAGAAAGCACGAATACAGGAAACCGAAAGCCAATTCTTTTCTGATTGTAACGGAAGGAAAGAGAACGGAGCCCTTATACTTTAAAGGAATGCAGCAACTGATAAAAGAAAAAACAGGCGGAAATATTGAAGTGGTGGAGGCGCCGGTGATTGAGATTCGGGGAGAAGGCTGCGGAACAGGGAAGCTGATAGAAATTACTGACCGGCTTGTAAAAGAAGCCCGGATTATCTATCAGAATGTATGGGTGGTTTTTGATAAAGACGATTTCCGGGATTTTGACCAGGCCATAAGTACAGGAGAAGAAAAAGGATATAAGATTGCATGGAGCAATCAATCCTTTGAATACTGGTTATATCTGCATTTCTGTTACAGTGATTCGGCCCTTCATCGGGATGAATGGCGGGCAAAGCTGGATGAAATTTTCAGGAAATATAAAATCGGAGGAGGAAAATACAGGAAAAATGATACCCATATTTACCAGTTGGTAAAGGATGGTGTGGATACCGCAATAGCAAATGCGGAAAAACAGATGGCCGGGTATGAAAAGAGCGGAAAGAAACCCTCGGAATATGATCCTGGTACAACGGTTTACAAACTGGTGAAAGAACTGAAACGATATCTGGAGGAAGAATAATTTTAACAGGATAATACTGCAGCAGGCAGTCTGTCCCGGAACCGGGAACAGGCAGGCCTGCTGTTTTTCAACCACCCCTTGAGCATACTCAACCACCGCTTGCTGTCCGGATTCCCGCAGTTTTGGTAGTATGGATTCAGCAGCAGAGAAACAGGTCTCAAAGGAGGAAAAGATGAAGAAAATACCGTTAAACAGGAAATTTGGAAAAGGTATGGCAAAAAATTCCATTCATGGTATGATAACAGAAGATACGGGCATTGCTTATTACAATGTGTCAGAACAGGAATCCATCAGAACCATGCGGCATACTGCGGGAGTGGAACTGGAACGGATGAAACAGTTACTGAGATAGCAGGCAATTGCCTGAACTGAGAAAGAGAGAAAAGGAGAAAAATTATGTTTGATACAAGAATAGTCGGAAAGAAAATTGCAGCATTGAGAAAAGAAAAAAATAAAACCCAGATGGAGCTGGCAGACGAAATGGGCGTCAGCTATCAGGCGGTAAGTAACTGGGAGAGAGGCAATTCCATGCCGGATATCTCCAAACTGCCTCAGCTCTCTCTGATTCTGGGAACCAGCGTGGATGAAATTCTGGGCAAATCCAAAGAAACGGAGCTGGTGGAACATGTGATTGCCGGGACGGAACAGACATTTCTGGAAGAACAGGAAACAGAAATGGAAACCATAGCAGAGGTGGCGCCTCTGATGAAACCGGAACAGACGAAAAAACTGGTGGAACATGTGGTGGAATCCAAAGAGGAACAGGGAGAAGACGGTTCCGGAGAAGAAAAAAAGAAAATTTCCATAAAAGAACTGACAGCTCTTGCGCCTTATCTGGAGGAAGATTATCTGGAAGAACTGGTGGAAAAATACGGGATTCAGAGTGATATGCACAGTCTGGCGGCCCTTGCGCCCTTTCTTTCAGAGAAAGCCCTGGATAAAATCGCGCTGGAATCAGAAGGAAGCATGAAAGAACTGGCAGTCCTTGCGCCTTTTCTCTCGGAAGAAACTCTGGATAAAATTGCCCGGAACACAGAGGCGGAGCCCAAAAGCCTGACGCCCCTTGCACCGTTTCTTTCGGAAGAAACTCTGGGAGAGATTGTGCTGGGGGCAATGGAAAAGGGGAACATTGATAACTGCGTGAGTCTCTATCCGTTTCTGAATGATGAAACACTGAAACAGATTGCCTCCCGCCTGATGGAAGAACAGGGTACGAAATCTCTGCATTCCCTCATGCCCTTTTTATAGAAAATTCCATCTGCCGGAAAATAAAACTGAAATAGTCTGAAAATAACAGGAAAAACTTACCAGACGTTTGAAAATAACGGGGGAGTAGAAAGTGTACAAATTACACAAAAAGTCAAAAACATGGAAACAACAATTGACTTTTTATATAAAGGGGACTAAAATAAGAGAAGGTCATTTGTGAAGAAAATGTGAAGTAAGCATGAAAGTTTTATGAATCCCTGCGTCCCCTTGGGATTCAAAGATGGCACCTTCTTTACAGGAACGCTCACAGGTGATAAAAAAACTATTATTTATTTCACGAAAGGAGTTTTTTTATGAGAAAAAGTGGAATGACAGCACGTGTTGCAGCCGTTGTACTGGCGGCCAGCATGGTCATGACAAGTGTGCTTCCTACTTTTGCTGCGGAAAATCTGACAGTGGAAACTGACGATAAAGCTGCAGTGAATGGTGTGTCCAAAGTTATTGGACTCCGGGGAGAAGCGGACTGGGATGTTCTGGCACCCGGCACTGCTTATGAGACGCCTTATAGTTATGTGAACAAAGTCAGTGACAGTGTGTATGTGGCAGGAACCAAAGAGACACTGGAAACCATGAAATTTGGAGACGCACTGTACAAGAACGGGGAAAGTTATTATACCAGTGCTTCAATGGTAAATCCGTCAGTGATCCGTTTATCCGGACCCGCAACTGTTGTAGTGGATGGATTACAGCCGGATCCCACCACGGGACTTTATGTGGTAAACGGGAAATATTATGCTTATGTGAACTCAACAGACCAGGTGCAGAAGGATGCGCAGGGTAATACTACCGGATATACACATCTGGCAAGTTATGTAAGTGATGATAATGAAGTTAATGTCCTGGGAACCGTACCGGGAGAGTTTGAAGACGACTATTATTATGCAGGCGATATGCGGACAGCGGTAGACGCAGCTTTTGGCAGAAAGCTGGATGCTGCCCGGACCGGATATGACTGCTATGCAGGAACTGACGGAAAGCTGTATAGAACTATTACCGATGTCAGAACTGCAACTAATCCGGAAACAGGAAAATATGTTGTAAAGAGCGTATATGCATATAAGAACAATGAGATTGCGCTGGATAAGAAATATCAGCAGATTTCATGGAATCCGGTTACCAATAAGACAGAAGTGGACAGCAATGGCAAACTGTTACATGTTGGGTATCAGATTAAGATGAATGATGTGGATGTTGTTTCCGGCAACGTTGCATCCAACAACGGTAGTCTGCAGACAATCTACGGAGGTACCACATATACAACTCCAATTGGCTATACTGCAGCAGAGAAGAATAAGTTTGAAGTAAGAGCTGTATACTACACAGAGACTGAAAATTATGTGGCTGACGTAGACTATGAACAGCAGCCGTATGAGAAAGATGCAGGAACAACTTACGAAATCGTTAAGACAGGTGCATGGTCAGAGCCCTTTACCTATGCATGGTCCATGCCTTCCGTACCGGCAGTGGCAAATCTGCAGTTCACTCAGAAGAGTGTTGGCAAGGGAGAACTTTCCTGGAATGCAGCAAAAGAGGCACATGGATATAAAATTGAATATGTAAGTTCCAATACTCTGGTTGACCCGGCTGCTTATGGAGAGTTATTTGATGGTGCTAATTCCACCAGAGTAGGTGCGAATACTACACATTATGATGTTACCAATGTTGCCAACAGCGCAACAGATGATGAATATACATATTACAGAGTATGTGCATATGTGGAAACAGATGATTCAAGACTGTATGGTACATATTCCAATGTTGTTGCAGTAGGTCTTGACAAGAGACAGAATACTCCTGAAATCAAAAACCTGCAGATTGAGCAGAAGATGGATGGTTCATTCGATTTGACATGGGATGAAATCGACAAAGATGCAACAGTAGTAATTTTTGCTTCTCAGGATAAGAAGATGTTCGATACACCGGAATATACCTATAAGTATCTGAATGCAACCGGTAAAGATGCGGCAGGAAATACATACAGCCTGACAGATGTATTCGGACTTCAGGATAAACTTGCAATTATCAATAAAAAGGTAGATACTTACAGAGGAACAGGTATTGACCGGGTTTCCAGCACACAGTTAAAACTGGAAGTCGGCAAGAAATATTACTTCGTAGTGGCAACTGTTGACAGTATTAATCATGGTACTGACCGTTCCGCAGCAGGCAAATATATTGCCAATGTGGCAAAGGTTCCGGGCGCAGTAAATAATGTAAGTTTTGGTTTCTACAATGACATTGTAACTTCCAAAACAGTTTCCGCAACACCTGCAATCAATATTACACAGCCTTCTACAAAATCCGGCAAAACTACTGTTACCATGTATTTCAACAAGACGGAAAACGTAACAGGATACCAGATTTACCGTAAGAACAGCAAAGGTAAATTCAAAAAGATTGCAACCATTAACTCTGCACAGTATGCAGACAAAGAGCTGAAAGAAAACACCATTTACGATTATCAGGTAAGAGGATATTATTATAATCCGGATACCAAAAAGACCGCATACAGCGATTATGTATACTTCTCAGCAGAGACAGGCAATGACAAATTTATTGAATTAAATGTAAACAAACAGAGCAAGAATTCTGTAAAACTGAAATGGACCAAGGTTTCAGGCGTAACTCAGTATGAGATTTACAGAAGCTATATGACAGGTACAAGCACTAACTATACACAGAAAAATAACTCCGGTTATGGATATGGCGATGGCGCTTATGCACTGTCCAATGCAAAATGGGAGAAAATTAAGACCATTACCAATGCAAAGACCACATCCTTTACCGATAAGAAGCTGAAAAAGGGAACATCCTATACCTACAGAATCGTTGCTACTTATGCTTCCGGAGCAGCTACCAGACAGATTTGGGCTTCTGACAGTGTAATCATGAAGGCAACCGCACCTCAGAATGTAAAACTGACACTGAGCAAGAACAATGTAAAAGTAACATGGGATAAAGATACCTTTGCTTCCAAGTATCAGATTCGTTATAAGAAATACGATGCGGAAAACAGAGCAGAGAAATTAACCTGGACCGTAAAATCCACCAAGAAGAATTACTACACCATTAAGAACATTGCAAAAGGCGGAAAGATTGACGTTCAGGTACGCGCATACGGCGATAAGAAATGGTCAACTTATACAGTCACCTATACCAAAGCAAACGGTGAACTTGCGGCGGCTAAAAATGTAACTGCAAAAGAAGTTACGGAAACACTGGCAGACGGAAAGACCAAGACTACAGCAGTTAAGGTTACCTGGAAGAAAGTTTCCGGCGCTGCATATTACAAAGTATTCCGTTCCACCAGCCCGGTTGCAGACTACAATGCAGATAACAAGACATATTACAGACCGGATGATGATAACTTTACACTGATTTCCAAAGAGAGCAATGCTGATGAGACTTATGACAATGTATTCTACAAAGATTACAAGAATGTATCCGGCAGTGTTGTGGGAACGAAAGCAACAGACCGCGCACGTCTGCAGACAGGTGTAACCTATTACTACTATGTAGCTGCATACAGTGAGAATGGTACAAGAATCTCCAAAGGATTCAATAAACCTGCAAGCATCTGTTACAAAGCTACTCCGGTTATCAGCAAAGTTACCATTAAAAAGGGTAAAGTAACCCTTAAGGTTGCTAAAGTAACTGGTGCAAAACAGTATGAAATCTATCGTTCTACCAAGAAGAACAAAGGTTACGAAAAGATTGGAGTGACCAAGAAGAATAAGACAACATATACTGATACCAAGGTTAAGAAAGGTAAGACATATTACTACAAGGTAGTAGCTGTTGGTACCAACGGACTGAAGGGTGATTTCGTATCCGCAGCATCCGCAGCAAAGAAAGTAAAAGCAAAATAAACCAGATTGTTTATCCGGGAGGCCAGTGGTCTCCCGGTTTTTTGTCTTATAGGAATACATTGCCACGCTAACGCGTGAAAGCGTCTTCTTATAAGATAATTATGTCCGTTTTGTTCTGTTTAGCTCATGAATACACAAAAACCCCCTCAGAGCTTTTCAGGGGACAGCGCTCTGAGGGGGATATGCTAATTTATACTCTCCAATCATAATAACAACCGGGAGAGGTAAAATATGACATTTTTGGAAGAGTTTTGTTAAATGTTTCCGAATAGTGCCGAAATACAGGTTCTGACTATAGTTCAATAAAGTGGGAGTTTTCTGGCTATATGGGAAGCTGCCGGTGTTCCAGTTCGGAAATTCTCTTTTTTAATCTTGCATTTTCGTCTGCATATCTTGCATTTTCATCCGCATATCTGCTAATTTCTTTTTCCAGCTCATCAATACGGAAACGGTATTTATCATTGGGAAGTTCCAGTGCGCCGGGAAGTAAAGGTTTCATGTGTTTAACAGCTCCTTTCGTAATCCTGTGGAAATCGGAACAGATGTGTTCATGCAACTGGTTTGACAGTTCCAGAAGCTGAGAGGCATCATCCAGGGTAAGATTCCCCAGTTGGAAATTCATCTCTATGCTTCTGATTATATCATTCTGAATTTCTTCCTGCAACCGGAAGAATGCTTCCGGAGAAAAATTTGAATTTTCATTTTCTGACAGATTCTGTGCATCCAGGAAATTGTGGAGTCTGAGCACCTGAAAGGGAATCAGAACAGCCATGTTTTGCTGATTCAGTTGTGTGACGTCGTGGGCCAGGCAGGAATAGTTGCGGATTCGGTAGTCAAAGGTCCCCTGACTGCCAAAAGAAATATGGAGAATACTTTCCTCCGGAAGAGGTTCCTGATGGTTCAGATAAATGATAACAGGTTCCGGGAAGTTCAGACAGTCAGGTGTTTCCTGAGCAGACATGGCATAATAGAAACCGTATTCAAAGACACGTAAAAAAATCTGGTTATCCTGTGTCATCTGAGCTTCCAGATGAAAGGTATGAGAATTGCCAATTGTGAGAAAAATATCTGCAAGCCTGCTTTTTAAATCGGGTCGTATGAGTTCAAAAAGTATAAGATAAAGATATGGGATTGTCAATTACATTTATTGGTATTATAATAGAAAAGCAAAAAAACTGGAAACAGGAACTGAAAAAGAGATAAAAGAGGAATCCCCATGAAGAAATTACTGATATATCTGAAAGATTATAAAAAAGAAAGTATTCTGGCCCCCCTGTTTAAAATGCTGGAGGCCTCCTTTGAACTGATTGTGCCGCTGGTGGTAACCGCTATCATTGATGTGGGAATTGCGGAGCGGGACAGCAGTTATATTTTAAAGATGTGTCTGGTGATGGTAGCCCTGGGCCTGATTGGGCTGCTGTGCTCCGTAACAGCCCAGTATTTTGCCGCAAAAGCAGCGGCAGGATTCGGCGCCAGGGTGCGTCACAGCCTGTTTTCTCATATTCAGACATTTTCTTTTTCCGAAATTGACCAGGTGGGAACAGCAACGCTGATTACCCGGATGACCAGTGACATCAATCAGGTACAGTCCGGAGTCAATATGGTGCTGCGTCTCTTTCTGCGTTCGCCTTTTATTGTGTTTGGCGCCATGGTTATGGCCTTTACCATTGATGTGAAGGCGGCGCTGATTTTTGTGGTGACCATTCCCCTGCTGTCTCTGGTGGTATTTGGCGTAATGGCGGTCAGCATTCCTCTGTACCGGAAGGTGCAGGAGCGTCTGGACAGAGTTCTCGGTATTACCCGTGAAAATCTTACGGGCGCAAGGGTAATCCGGGCATTTCATAAAGAAGAGGAAGAAAAGAGCAGGTTTGAGGAAGGGCTGGAGAATCTTACTGCCATGCAGAATCATGTGGGCAGAATCAGTGCTTTTCTGAACCCCGTCACCTATGTTATCATCAACGGTGCAACGATTTTTCTGCTGTATACGGGAGCATTGCAGGTGGATGCAGGAACCCTTACCCAGGGAGAAGTGGTGGCGCTGGTCAACTATATGTCTCAGATTCTGGTGGAGCTGATTAAGCTGGCCAACCTGATTGTGACCATCACAAAGGCTGTAGCCTGTGGCAACCGTGTGGAATCCGTTCTGGAAATTCAGAGCACCATGCCGGTATCCGGGCAGGAGCTTTCTTCCCGGAGGGAAAAAACGGATGGCCAGTCATTTTCAGAATCCGGAAAGGAAAGGAATTCCGGGAAGCAGGGAAATCCGCCGGCAGTACAGTTTTCCCATGTGGGACTGACTTATGAAAAGGCCGGGGCAGAAAGCCTGTCTGATATTGATTTTTCCGTAAATCAGGGAGAAACCGTAGGCATTATCGGCGGTACCGGTTCCGGCAAAACATCCCTGGTACATCTGATTCCCCGGTTTTATGACGCCACCAGGGGAGAAGTATTAATTAATGGAAGAAATGTGAAAGAATATTCTCTGGAGGAGCTGCGCCAGAAGGTGGGAATTGTTATGCAAAAGGCGGTGCTGTTCAAAGGAACGATTCGGGAGAATCTCTGCTGGGGCAAAGAGGATGCCACAGAGGAAGAACTGGCGGAGGCATTGGGCATTGCCCAGGCAAAAGAAGTGGTAGAGGGAAAGGACGGAAGGCTGGACGCCCTGGTGGAACAGGGCGGGAAGAACTTTTCCGGCGGACAGCGGCAGCGGCTTACCATTGCGCGGGCGCTGGTAAGGAAACCGGAAATCCTGATTCTGGACGACAGTGCCTCGGCTCTGGATTATGCCACGGACGCCAGACTGCGGAAATCCATCCGGGAAATGGAAGGAAATCCCACGGTTTTTCTCGTGTCTCAGCGCACGTCCTCCATTCAACATGCGGATAAAATTATTGTACTGGAAGACGGAGAAATTGCCGGTATGGGAACCCATGAAAATCTGCTGGAAACCTGCAGCGTTTACCGGGAAATTTATGAGTCTCAGTATAAAAAGCAGCAGGAAGCCGCCGGATGAATACATGGACGGAACATGGGAAAGGAATCTGATGTATCATGGAAAAAATCAAAAAAAGACAGCAGACAGAGACTTTGAAAAAAGTCCTGAACTACATTGAACATTATAAAATTTTTCTGGTATTGTCACTGCTTTTTGCAGTGGGCACCGTGGCCTCCACCCTGTATATTCCGGTGCTCACCGGGCAGGTCATCGACCATATTCTGGGGCCGGAGCAGGTGGAATTTCCCATTATTTTCAGGCTTCTGGGGAAAATGGGAATCATCACAGGCCTGACAGCGCTGGCCCAGTGGCTGATGAATGTGTGCAACAATAAGATTACTTACGAAGTGATTCAGGATATCCGGCGGGAAGCCTTTGCCAAAATCGAAATCCTGCCCCTGAAATTTATTGACGGTCATTCCCACGGAGAGCTGGTCAGCCGGGTAATTGCGGATGTGGACCAGTTTGCGGACGGACTGCTGATGGGATTTTCCCAGTTGTTTACAGGAGTGGTTACCATTCTGGGTACGCTGCTGTTTATGCTGAGTATCAATGTGAAGATTACGCTGGTGGTGGTGCTGATTACACCGGTTTCCCTGTTTGTGGCCAGCTTTATTGCAAAACGTACTTTTTCCATGTTTATGCTGCAGTCCTCCACCCGCGGAGAACAGACGGCATTAATTAATGAAATGATAGAAAACCAGAAGGTGGTGCAGGCATTTTCCAGAGAGGAAAAGGTACTGGAAACCTTTGACGAGATTAACGGAAGGCTGGAGAAGGCTTCTCTGCAGGCTACATTTTTTTCTTCTCTGACCAATCCCACCACCCGGTTTGTCAACAGCCTGGTGTATACGGGAGTTGGACTGGTGGGCGCGTTTTCTGCCATGAAAGGTATGCTGACCGTAGGCCAGCTTTCCTGCTTTCTCAGCTATGCCAACCAGTATACCAGGCCTTTTAATGAGATTTCCGGCGTGGTGACGGAGCTGCAGAATGCCCTTGCCTGTGCAGAGCGGATTTTCAGTCTGATTGAAGAAGAAGCCCAGATACCGGAGCCGGAACATGTGAAAGTTTTAACAGATGTAAAGGGAACCGTGGATCTGGAACATGTGTATTTCTCCTATACACCGGAGAAAAAGCTGATAGAAGATTTCAATCTGAATATAAAGCCGGGGCAGCGGGTGGCCATTGTGGGGCCTACCGGGTGCGGAAAAACCACCATGATCAATTTGCTGATGCGTTTTTATGACGTGGACAGCGGGAGCATTCAGGTGGAACATCAGGATATCCGGGAAGTTACCAGAAAGAGTCTGCGGGAAAGCTACGGGATGGTATTGCAGGAAACCTGGCTGAAAGCGGGAACTATCCGGGAAAACCTGATTATGGGCAGGCCAGACGCCACGGAGGAAGAAATCAGGGAGGCGGCAAAAGCGGCTCATGCCCACAGCTTTATCAAACGACTTCCCCAGGGCTATGACACGGTAATCGGCGAGGAGGGAGGAAGCCTGTCTGCCGGACAGAAACAGCTTCTTTGTATTGCCAGAGTAATGCTCTGCCTGCCGCCCATGCTGATTCTGGACGAAGCCACATCCTCCATTGATACCAGAACAGAAATGAAGATTCAGAATGCTTTTGCGAAAATGATGCAGGGACGGACCAGTTTTATCGTAGCCCATCGCCTGTCCACCATTCAGGAGGCGGATATTATTCTGGTAATGAAAGACGGACATATTCTGGAGCAGGGCAGCCATGAGGAACTTCTGAAGAAAGAGGGATTTTATTCCGAACTTTATAACAGCCAGTTTGCCGTATAGTATGAAGCAGGAAAATCCTCCGGTTTAAAAACCTTTTTTAATGATATCTTTTCCGAATTTTGCCTGCAGTTCTTCCATGGCTTTTTCAGCCCGAAGCTCTTTCTGAGTTTTGGGCAAATCGAACAGAGACATCTGTACCGGTTCCGGCTCTGTGGTCAGCCGGGAGGTACGCACACCAAGAAGACGGACAGGTTCTCCGTTCCACAGCTCGTCAAACAGAAGACAGGCATGATGGTACAGAATCTGTTCGTTGTCTGTGCTGACAGGAAGCTGCATCTGATGGGATACCCGGATAAAGGAGGCATAGCGGATTTCCGTACTGACCATGCCTGCGAGCTGGCCATAGCGTTTCAGCCGTCCGGAAACCTGATGGCAGAGGCTCTGTAGTACTTTTCTGGCGTCTGCGGAGGTTTCGGCGTCTCTGGCCAGGGTGGTGGAGTTCCCCACGCCTTTCAGTTCGCTTTCTTCTGTCTGTACAGGAGATTCGTCCAGCCCGTTGGCGAATTCCCAGATTAAACGCCCGTGGCTTTTCAGATGGCTTTCCAGAATGGAGACGTCAGTTCTGGCCAGGTCCCCGATGGTACGGATTTCCAGTTTGCTCAGAGCAGCGGCGGAGGATTTTCCTACCATAAATAAATCCCGCACGGGAAGGGGCCACATTCTGGCAGGGATTTCCTCCGGGAACAATGTGTGCACCTTATCCGGTTTCTGGAAATCAGAAGCCATTTTTGCCAGCAGTTTATTGGTGGAAATGCCGATATTAACGGTAAAACCAAAGGTATCCCGCACCGTGTCTTTGATTTGGACTGCGGCGGCCACAGGGCTTTCATAATTTTTCCGATAATCAGTAAAATCCATATAACATTCGTCAATACTGACCTGTTCAATGGCCGGGCAGAACGTTACCAGGAGTTCCATCAGCCTCTGGCTGCAGGCGGCATACAGGTTGTGATCCGGCGGCTCCAGCAGAAGGCCGGGGCATTTCCGGAGCGCGTAAGCCACAGGTTCCCCTGTGGAAATACCGTATGCTTTTGCAGGAATGGATTTTGCCAGAACCACTCCGTGGCGGCTGGCCATGTCGCCGCCGATAATGGCAGGAATTTCCCGCAAATCCAGCGGAGAGCCATTCTTTAACTTTTCCACCGCCGACCAGGAAAGGTAAGCGGAATTTACATCAATATGAAAAATAAGTCTCTGTTCCATAAATATTCCTCCTGAGGGGCCGGGCCCCTCCTGTCAAGCCTTCAGGACTCCTCCCGGCAGGCCGGGCCCCTCCTCAAGGCCAATTATACCAAATATATGTTCTGATGAAAAGATAAATCAGGAATTCCCGGAAATTGTCGAAATCCAGGCTATATTTCCCTTTGACAATATTTTAACATAGTGATATACTAAACAAGTGTACCATAGAAGAGACAGGTTCCTGCCTGGCTCAGTGTCCATGGGAATAAACAGAATAGAGGTGGAAAGAATGGCAGTACAACAGGCAGATATTAACAAAGTTCGTGCATCTGTTTCAGGACAGTTGGGTAACAAGGTCATGATTCAGTTGGACAGAGGCCGAAACCGGGTTGACATTCAGGAAGGTGTGATCAAAGGAGCGTATCCTTCTGTTTTTACCATACTGGTTGACGATGAAAATGAGAAAAATCCACCCCAGTTACTTTCTTTCAGCTATGCGGATGTCCTGACAAGAGACATAAGAATGAAATTGTGTTAATACAAGGAAAATGAATAAAACTCTTCAATTCGGAATAAAATGTACAAATATTCAGGATTGGAGAGTTTTTATTGTGGAATTATCAAAAAAATATATACATATGAATCGGGAAAAAGGAAAAGCTGCCACACAGATTACCCTGGATGATGATTTCAATGTGCCGGACACAAAACCGGATCTGATACGGATTATTCTGGATAAGGGAGAAATCCGGCTGGATGAAACCACCATCACCCAGGACCATGTGTGGCTGAAAGGCGTTCTGAAATTTTCCCTGTTATACCGAAGCGACCAGGAAGAAGGCCGGATTAACAGTATGAGCGGGGAAATTCCATTTCAGGAGAGCCTTGCCATTGACGGGGCCAACGAGTATGATACAGCCAAAATGCGGTGGGAAATGGAAGATTTGTCCATTGGCATTATCAATTCCAGAAAGCTCAGCGTAAAGGCGCTGGTGGCGCTGGAGGCGGAAATTGATGAGATTTACGATGAGGAAATTATAACAGGAGCAGAACGGGAAGGCGGCATCCAGCTTCTGGAACAGACCCTTTCGGCCATGGAACTGTTTCTGGCCAAAAAGGATACCTGGCGCTTTAAAGAAGAAATTCTGCTGCCCTCCAACAAGCCGAATATCCGGCAGGTTTTGTGGAAAAGCGTCCAGCTCCGCAGTGTGGAAATGCGCCTGATGGACAGTCAGCTTAACATTAAGGGAGAGGCCCTTGTATTTGTCTTATATGAAGGGGAGGAGGAAGAAGAACATTTACAGTGGATAGAGACAGCCCTTCCGTTTAACGGGATGATTGACTGCAATGGCTGCAGCGACGACATGGTATGTGATGTGTCGTACGATATTGCAGGAATTGAGCTGGAGGCGAAGCCCGATTATGACGGAGAAGAACGTATGCTCCATCTGGAACTGGTGATGGATCTGGAAATACAGGTATTTACCGAAGGCGAAGACCAGGTAGTGGCAGATTTGTATGCGGTAAATGAGAAACTGACTCCCGTTTATCAGGAGGCAGTCTTTGAAAAGCTGCTGCTGCGCAACGCTTCCAAATGTAAAATTGCAGAAAAAATGAGTCTGGACAAAAATCAGGAGCCCATACTGCAAATCTGTGCCAGCGAAGGGACTGCGGTGGTGGAACAGACAGAAATTGTGGAAGGAGGCATTCAGGTAGAAGGGACCCTTCAGATTAATATACTGTATGTGACAGCAGACGACCGGATGCCGGTGGCTTCCATGAAGGACATTCTGCCCTTCCATTATCTGATTGAGGTGCCGGAAATCAACCGGTCCTGCCGTTATCATTTGCAGACAGGAATCGACCAGCTTACCACGGTGATGACAGACAGCAGCCAGGTGGAAGTAAAAGCAGTGCTGAACCTGAACTGCATTGTGTTTGAGCAGCAGAATATTCATAAGATAAAAGAAGTGGAGGAAGAACCTCTGAATATGGAAGAACTTCAGGAAAGTCCCGGCATTATCGGCTATATTGCCAAAGAAGGCGACCAGCTCTGGAATATTGCCAGGGAAAATTATACCACCATTTCAGAAATTGTGAAAACCAACCAGTTGCCTTCCGAGCAGATAAAAGGAGGGGATAAAATACTGATTATCAAAACAGTGGGATAGGAAAAGGCCGAAAAAGGCAGCAAAAGCATGAAAAACTTTTGCTGCCTTTTTTGATACAAACGTTCTCCGGTTGCTATCATGGGAAGATGATGTTATAATCACTTTGTACAAAAAAATCATGACCAGTCGGCAGGCTGAGCGTGATGAGTTTACTCAGAAAGGAGATTTGCATGAAGTCAAAGAAGCTGGTGGCAGTATTGCTGGTAATTGTCATGGGAATTTCACAGTTTTCCATAGCGCTGGCGGACAAGAAGTCAGATGCGGAACAGAAGAAAAAGGAAGCGGAAGCGAATTTAAAGTCAAAACAGAATGAGATAAATCAGATAGAAAAACAGCAGCAGGAGCTGCGGGGCGAAATCGACAGGCTGGATGCGGAACTGGTTAATGTTATGATAGAGCTGTCCACGCTGGAAGAAGAACTGGCAGTGAAACAGGACGAGCTGGAACAGACAAAAGCAGACCTGGAGCAGGCCAAAGTGGATGAAAAGAACCAGTACGAGGCCATGAAGCTGCGGATTCGCTTTATGTATGAAAAGGGAAATTCCACCATGCTCACCAGTATTCTGGAATCCGGCAGCATTGCGGACCTGCTGAACCGGGTGGAATATGTCAACGAAGTTTACAAATATGACAGAGAACTGCTGACAGAGTATCAGAACACCAAAGACCAGGTGGCCATGTTAGAACAGCAGCAGGAGGAAGAGATTCAGGCACTGGAAGTAAAGCAGCAGGAATTTCAGGTGGCAAAGGAGAATTTCGAGACTACCATTGCCCAGAAAGAACATGAAGTGGATAATTTCAGCGGCATGATGGAGGAGGCCCGGACGCTGGCAGCAAAATATCAGGACACCATCAATGCCCAGAATACCATTATTGCTCAGGAAAATGAACGGATTGAGCGGGAACGTCGCGAAGCGGAAGAAGCTGCGGCAGCGGCAGCAGCGGCGGCCGCCAACAGGAACAGCAATACTTCCGGCAATTCCGGAAACAGCGGCGGCGGAAGTACGGCTGATAATACGGGAGGCGGCGGAAATAAAAATCCGGCTTTCAGCACCGGAGTAAGCGGAAGCGCTGTGGTGAACTATGCGTTATCCTTTGTGGGAAATCCCTATGTGTGGGGCGGGAAAGACCCTAACACAGGAGCGGACTGCAGCGGGTTTACCAGCTATGTCTATGGCCATTTTGGAATCAGCATCCCAAGCTATTCCTATTCCCAGCGTTCCGTGGGAAAAGAAGTGAGCTATGCCAATGCTCAGGCAGGGGATTTAATCTGCTATGCAGGACATGTGGCTATTTATATGGGAAACGGACAGATTGTCCACGCCAAAGGAACTGCGTACGGAATCGTAGGGTATGACAACGCAACTTACCGCCCGATTATTACTGTGCGGAGAGTTTTATAGAGACAGGAGGAATGACAGATGGAAATAAAAACATTGCAGAGTGATATGATAGCAGCCATGAAGGCGAAGGAGAAGGGGCGCAAAGACGCCATTTCCGCGCTGGTTTCCGCAGTAAAAAAGGCGGCCATCGACGAGGGATGCCGGGATGCCATTCCGGAAGCTCTGGTGGACCGGGTGATTTTAAAGGAACTGAAAACAGCAAAAGAGCAGCTGGATACCTGCCCTCCGGAGCGGACGGATTTGCTGGCGGAATATCAGCTCCGGTATGATGTGATTCAGGAATATGCGCCTGCTCTTATGTCAGAAGATGAGGTACGGACTTACATTACGGAGAAATTTGCGGAGATTGTGGCAACCGGGAATAAAGGCCAGATTATGAAAGCAGTAATGGCCGAGCTGAAGGGTAAGGCAGACGGAAAAGTGATCAGTCAGGTAGTGGCAGGTTTGTGCAAATAGGAGACGGAGAATGACAATACAGTTACCCGGAAAAGTGAAGTTTATTATTGATACCCTGACAGACGCAGGATGGGAGGCCTGGGCAGTGGGAGGCTGCGTGCGGGATTCTGTTCTGGGGCGGGTTCCGGGAGACTGGGATATTACCACCTCTGCTTCTCCTGAGCAGGTGAAACAGTTGTTTCCCAAAACCGTGGATACGGGCATTCAGCATGGAACCGTAACGGTTCTGGAAGGAAGAGAAGGGTTTGAGGTGACTACCTATCGGATAGACGGAGAATATCAGGACAGGCGCCATCCCAGTGAAGTAATCTTCACCTCAGATTTAATTGAAGATCTGAAACGGAGGGATTTTACCATCAACGCCATGGCCTATAACGAACGGGAAGGGCTGATTGACGTATTTGACGGTATCAGAGATTTGCAGGAAGGGAAAATCCGCTGTGTGGGGAATCCCGAAGACCGGTTCAGGGAGGACGCTCTGCGGATGATGCGGGCAGTAAGGTTTGCGGCCCAGCTTGGATTTACCATAGAGGACAGGACCAGGCAGGCGATTACCTCCCTGGCGGAGAATCTTGGAGCCATCAGCCCCGAACGAATCCAGACGGAGCTGGTGAAACTGCTGGTATCCGACCATCCGGAAGAAATGCGGACACTTTACGAGACCGGTATGACCGCCGTATTTCTGCCGGAATTTGACGCCATGATGGACACGCCCCAGAATAACCGCCATCACTGTTATAATGTGGGGGACCACACCATTGCGGCTCTTCAGAATATCCGGCCGGACAAGGTGCTCCGGCTGACCATGCTGTTTCATGATGTGGCGAAGCCGGTGTGTAAGTCCCAGGATGAGGGAGGCACCTATCATTTTTACGGCCATCCGAATATAGGCTCACGTATGGCAGGAGAGATTCTCAGGAGGCTGAAATTTGACAATGATACCATAGACAGAGTGACAGCTCTGATTGCCTGGCATGATCACAGGCCCCAGCTGAAGGAAGCAGCAGTCCGGCGGGCCATGCACCGGGTTGGGCTTCGCCAGTATCCGGATTTATTTGAGGTAAAGCTGGCGGATACCCTGGCAAAAAACCGCTACAAGCGGAAGGAGAAGCTGGATTATCTGGAAGAATACCGCCGGATTTATCAGGAAATTCTGGATAAAAACCAGTGCCTGACATTAAGGGAACTGGCCGTGGACGGGAAAGATCTGATTCAGGAGGGCATGGAGCCGGGAAAAGAGATGGGAGATGTTCTGGAACATCTGCTGGATCACGTGCTGGAGGTCCCGGAGGACAATACCAGAGAAAAATTGCTGGAATTGCTGAAAACTGAAAGAAAAGCTGAATAGAATCCGACCCTTTCACATATGATAGAAAGACACAGGAAATAAGCCTGTGAATATCATGGTGGAGGGGTTTATGTGTATAATCGAGAAAATCTGATTTTGGAACAGTATCCGTTTGAAGTAAAGCAGACGTCCAAAGGCAGAGGAGCATGGATCTGCGATACGAATCAGGGGTTGAAAATTTTAAAAGAATACAGAGGCTCCGAAGGAAGGGCAGATTTCCTGTGCGGTCTGTTAGAATTTTTAAAGGAACATGGACAAGAACGGATTGACTGTGTGGTCAGGACAGGAGAGGGCAAAACCATAGTGCGGGACGTGGACGGTACCGTCTATATGGTGCGGGACTGGTACGAAGGCAGAGAATGCGATACGAAGAGCAGAGACGATATTTTAAAGGCAATCCGGCAGCTTGCCGATATACATAATATTCTGAGAACATTTCCGGAAGAAATACCGGGCTATCTTCAAATCCGGAAAGATACTCTGTTAGAGGAAAATGAGCGCCATACCAGAGAACTGAAAAAAGTGCGTAATTTCATTTCCTCCCGGAAAAAGAAAAATGATTTTGAGATGGCATTTCTGAAAAGTTTCGACATGTTTTTCGGGGAAGCGCTGGAGGTGACCAGCATCCAGAAACAGGAACTGGAGAAAGAGAGCGGGGCCGGAGCAGGGATTTACGGTATCTGTCACGGGGATTACAATCAGCACAATGTACTGTTCACCAGGCAGGGAATTGCAGTATTGAATTTTGAAAAGGCCACCTATGATATTCAGGTGTCGGATTTGGGGAATTTCATGCGTAAAATTCTGGAAAAGCACAACTGGAATATGGGACTGGGCATGGATATGCTGAGCGCCTACCATAAGATACGGGCGCTGAGCCAGCAGGAAATGCGGCAGCTTTACATCCGCCTTGCCTATCCGGAGAAATTCTGGAAGATAGCAAACCATTACTTTAATACCAGCAAAGCCTGGGTATGCGGAAGAAATCTGGAGAAGCTGGATAAATTTATTTCCCAGAATGAAGCCAGGGAGAGTTTTCTGCACCTGATTGGAGATTTGCCCTGAGAAAAGGGAATGAATCGCGGGGCCGGACTTTCGGGGATATAAGGAGGAATAAGCGTGCAAAAGAAAAAAATATACCGGATAAGCTGGATTCTGCTGTTGCTTTTTATACTGGCAGGCTGCGGAACCGGCCAGAAGAAAATCACGGACGGAAGCGAAATCTATACCGGGAGACGGGATAACGAGGATCTTGGCCTTGAGGAAGTGGAGGTCCCCAAAGACGACGGCAAGCTGTATATTGTGACAGCCGTTGATTCGGAACGGAAAATCATGACGCTGCAGGACCGGGATACCACCCGTGAGAAACCTTTTAATTATACGGGGGCAACCTATATCAAAGGAAAATACGGGGATAATCTGACCATTGACCAGATTTCAGCGGGAGAACTGGTAACTATTGAGCGGAGAGGGGAGACCCTGACCAATGTGCAGATTTCCAGCACGGTATTTTCCTATGATGACCTGCATAATTTCACCCTGGATAAAGAAATGCAGACCGTGAGCGTGGGCGGCACCACATATTTCTTTGATGACAATGTGGGAATTTTTCACAATAACAGCAGGATTGCCCTTTCAGACATCAGCGAACAGGATACCATATGCCTGAAAGGCCTGGACAAACAGATTTATACCATTCAGGTCATGGCAGGCCACGGAACCGTAGCTCTGCAGAATACGGAAGTATTTCAGGGCGGTTATATTACCATCGGAAATCTCCTTTCCATGAAGATTACGCCTCAGATGCGGATTGAGGTGCCGGAGGGAAGTTATCTTCTTTCGGTTGCCAATGACGGATATGGAGGGAGCCGGGAAATTCAGGTGGAGGCCAATCAGGAGACTCTGGTAAATCTGGATGAACTGAAAGGCGAGGGGCCGAAATTCTGCCAGATTCGCTTTAAAGTGGAGCCGGAGAATGCGAAAGTATATCTGGACGGGAACCTGACAGATATCAGCAAGGCAGTGGAGGTGCGTTACGGAACCCACCGTCTGACTGCAGAGGCCGACGGTTATGAGAAATGGAGCAGAATTCTGATTGTCAATTCCAAAACTGCGGAGCTGACCATTAAGCTCAGTGATAAAAGTTCGGATGAGACCATCGCAACATCCAACAGCAATAACAATAATAACAATAATAACAATAATAACAATAATAACAATAATAACAATAATAACAACAATAACAATAATAGCAATAATAGCAACAATAACAACAATAACAACAGAAACAATGTAACGCCCGATAATGCTTCAGGCACCGGGAATTAGGAGACGGAACAATGTAACAGAGAAGCCGCAGGCTGAACTGTCTGTAACGATTCAGCCTGCGGCTTCATAGTTACTGAATCCGGCCTGTTCCAGTCTGCCTTCGGCAAAGAGGCCGGATTCTTCTCAACCATTACACATTCTCACAGACTTTGCAGCAGGCGCAAAGTCCTGGGCTGAACTGTTACCCTGAACTGTCAGTTTTTTCAAAAAACAGTTGAGAAATATCATTCCATGAAGTATGATAAAAGTAGCTTGATTCCGGAGAAAGGAAAAGCTGCAGAAAGGAAAACGAGGAGGATTAACATGGATCACAAGGAAATGTACCAGGAGTGGTTGAACAACCCATATTTTGACGAAGGGACCAAAGCGGAATTACAGAGAATCGCCGAGGATGAAAAGGAAATAGAAGAACGTTTTTACATGGATCTGGAATTTGGAACAGCAGGCCTTCGCGGCGTAATCGGCGCCGGTACCAACCGTATGAACATTTATACGGTGCGCAAAGCAACTCAGGGCCTTGCGAATTATATTGCCTCTGTAAACGGACAGGCCAAAGGTGTGGCAATCGCATACGATTCCCGGAGAATGTCACCGGAATTTGCAGATGAAGCGGCATTGTGCCTGGCTGCAAACGGAATCAAAGCATATGTATTCGAGTCTTTAAGACCTACGCCGGAACTGTCCTATGCAGTGCGCCGGCTGGGCTGTATTGCAGGTATCAACATTACTGCAAGCCATAATCCTCCGGAATATAACGGATACAAAGTGTACTGGGAGGACGGCGCCCAGATTACACCGCCCCACGACAAAGGTATTATGGATGAGGTAAAGAAAGTGACCGATTATGCCACAGTAAAGACCATGGACAAGGATGAGGCACAGAAGGCGGGACTTTACGTCACCATTGGAAAAGATATTGACGATCCCTATATTGAAGAGTTAAAGAGTCTGGTTCTGCGGCAGGACTGCATTGACGCAGTGGCAAAGGATATGAAGATTGTATATTCCCCTCTCCATGGAACCGGAAATATCCCGGTGCGCCGTGTGCTGAAGGAGCTGGGCTTTGAGCATGTATATGTAGTGCCGGAGCAGGAGCTGCCCGATGGAGAATTTCCCACAGTCAGCTATCCCAATCCGGAATCGGAAGAAGCCTTCCAGCTGGGCTTAAAGCTGGGAAAAGAAGTAGATGCAGATCTGATTCTGGCCACAGACCCGGATGCAGACCGCCTCGGAGTATATGTAAAGGACTCCAAAACCGGAGAATACCACAGCCTTACCGGAAATATGTCCGGCTGCCTGATTGGAGATTACGTGATCAGCCAGAGAAAGGAACAGGGAGGGCTTCCTGCAGACGGAGCTTTTATCAAATCTATTGTATCCACCAATATGGCGGACGCTATTGCGAAATACTATGGAATTGCTCTGGTGGAAGTGCTTACCGGATTCAAGTTTATCGGCCAGAAGATTCTGGAATTTGAAAATACCGGAAACGGAACCTACCTGTTCGGTATGGAAGAAAGCTATGGCTGCCTGACCGGAACTTACGCGAGAGACAAGGATGCGGTAGTGGCTTCCATGACATTGTGCGAAGCGGCCGCTTACTATAAAACCAGAAATATGACCCTCTGGGACGCTATGATTGCCATGTATGAACGTTATGGTTACTACAAAGACGATGTAAAGGCCATCACCCTGAAAGGAATCGAAGGGCTGGAGAAGATTCAGGAA
The DNA here is from genome assembly GCA_036941025.1 of Lachnospiraceae bacterium JLR.KK002. Taxonomy (NCBI): domain Bacteria; kingdom Bacillati; phylum Bacillota; class Clostridia; order Lachnospirales; family Lachnospiraceae; species Lachnospiraceae bacterium JLR.KK002. Next base: position 2,909,579 of record JAYMNP010000001.1, on the reverse strand, counting down.
ATCATGAATACCTTAAGGGAAAACACCCCGGCGGAAATCGGCGGATACCAGGTTGTTTCCGCAAGAGATTATAAGAAAGGCACCATCCGGAATCTGGCAGAGGGACAGGAAGCGCCCACCGGACTTCCTTCCTCCAATGTGCTCTATTATGATCTGACAGACGACGCATGGGTGTGCGTCAGACCTTCCGGCACCGAGCCCAAGGTGAAATTCTATTATGGCGTAAAAGGCGCTTCCCTTGCCGAGGCAGATGAGAAATCAGAGAAACTGGGAAAAGAAGTGCTGGCCATGATTGATAAAATGCTGTAAATCCTCTGAAATGTGGAATTTTTCTTGACAAACAATATAAAAACAAGTATAAATATGTGTGTGGGTAATCCTGAAAAGGTATTTCATCCTGAAAGTGGGATAATTTTGCCCGTATCGGGCGGTAAAACAAATTCATTTTAAATCGGAAAAGAGAAAGCGCGATGTGTACCTGGACAGACCCGAACCATAATAAACAAGTAAGAATCCAGAGGAGGAATATTGTCATGAACAAAGCAGAACTGATAGCAGCCATGTCTGAAAAAGCGGAGTTGTCCAGAAAGGACGCAGAGAAAGCATTAAAGGCATTCACTGACGTAGTTACGGAAGAACTGCAAAAGGGAGAAAAAATTCAGTTAGTTGGATTCGGTACCTTTGAGGTTTCCGAAAGAGCAGCAAGAACCGGAAGGAATCCTCAGAGCGGTGCGGAAATGGTTATCCCGGCTTCCAAAGCACCCAAGTTTAAGGCAGGCAAGGCTTTAAAAGATATGATTAACGCATAATTAAGTTTATGACATTACGGAGGGCTTTCTCAGGAAAGCCCTTTTATTATTCTATAGGAAAGCCCTTGTCACGCTAACGCGTGAAAGTGCCTTTCTATAGAATAATAATTAAGATACGCACGCAAATGCAAAGGAAAGATATCGCCAGGGCGATACATTTGCGGCGCAGAATTTCGTAAAACGAAATTCGTTTTCTTTTACAGGAAATATTGTGTCACTGTGAAGTGTTAAAGTTCATGGATTTCCTATGAGATAAAGTCCCTCCGGGCCAGATGCCGTTACTGGAACACCCGCAGGGTGTGAACAGTAACTCTATTGCTACGCAATCCGCTCACGTGCGTTAAAATGTATTGACAATGTTAATACATTTTGTGTATACTATAGTTAAAGTCACAGGGAGGTGGAGCACATGGCAAAAACGGCAAATATTAATATTCGTATTGATCCTGAAACGAAATCCAGCGCAGAAAAACTGTTTTCCAGTTTTGGAATTACAGTTACAGATGCGATTAACATTTTTCTGCGCAAATCTATTATGGAAGGCGGTCTGCCTTTTGAAATGAAGCAGCCACGCTATAATGCCGAAACAGAATTGGCTATGAAAGAGACTGAAACTATTATGGCCGGGCAGTTACAGGTAAAAAGTTATTCCTGTGCACAGGAACTTTTTGAAGAGCTGGATGGGGAAAAGGATGATGAATGATGTTAAAATTAGTGACCACCGGACAGTTTCGGAAAGACTATAAGCGTGTAAAAAAGAGAGGCTATAATATGAAATTGCTGGAGAGAGTAATTGATGCTCTCCTGAGCGAAGAACACCTGGATGAATGTTACCGGGACCATGGATTGACTGGAAATTATGAGGGTTTTCGTGAATGTCATATTTTACCGGACTGGATTCTGATTTATGCAAAAGATAAAGAACATCTGATACTGACTGCATCCCGAACAGGAACTCATTCAGATTTATTTGCAAAGTAATATAATAACCAGGAAAGGAAAACAATTATGAGACTGGATAAATTTTTAAAGGTATCGCGTCTGATTAAACGCAGAACCGTGGCAAACGAAGCCTGCGACGCAGGACGGGTATCGGTAAACGGAAAAGTGGCCAAGGCATCCCTGGATGTAAAGCCGGGAGATGTGATTGACATTGGTTTCGGTACAAAAAATGTAAAAGTGGAAGTTCTGGCGGTGCAGGATACCAACCGGAAGGAAGAAGCAAAAGAATTATTTAAATATCTGTAAATATACGCATAAAACCATCCCTCCTTCATATATTTAAAAAGGACATCCATAGTCCCGGAAATATGGAAGGAGGTTTTTGAATGGAAGAAAAAGCGGCGGGAGGCAGCCATAAGATTGTAATATCCAACCGTAAGAACGGAGTGTTAAACGGAGTGATAGATGTGCTTTCCTTTGATGTGGGAGAAATTCTTCTGGAAACGGAGCTGGGTATGCTGATGATAAAAGGGAATGATCTTCACGTAAACCGTCTGACTCTGGAAAAGGGAGAAATCGACATCGAAGGAAAAATCGACAGTTTAACCTACTCGGATATGAAGCCCGCCTCCAGACAGGGTGAATCTTTTCTGGGAAGACTGTTTAAGTAATGCAGATAAGCGAAGGAATCTTAAAGGAAGCAGACGTATTGCTGGCCTCTTTCCTGACAGGAATGATACTGTTGTTTGTGTATGATCTGCTTCGCATTATCCGAAGGCTGGTTTCCCATAAATCCTGGATGACGGGGGCGGAGGACCTGTTGTTCTGGATTGGCAGCGCGGTGGCGCTGTTTGCCATGCTGTACCGGGAGAACAGCGGTTATATCCGGGGATTCGTAATTGGCGGAGTGGTGGCAGGGATGTTATGCTATAACCTGCTGTTCAGCCGCTGGGTAGTAAAAGGAAGCGTATTTCTGCTGGAAAAAATACTGTTTGCTGCAAGCCGGCCTCTGGTGTGGACAGCCCGTTTGCTGAAAAGGCCGGCAGGATTTGCGAAAAAGAGGGCGAAAAAAGTCCTGCGGTTTTTCAAAAAACAATTGAAAAAAATATGGAAAGCAGTTAGAATAGGAGTATGCAAATTATAGGCGGCAGTTCACCGGGAAAGATTGTTCCGAAACGGGAGCGGCTGCAGCCAGGGGAAGGTTATCGTATGGAAAAGCGTGAAAGAGCACGGAGGTCAGGTGCGGAGAGGACCAGGCTGCGCAGAAGAAGAAAACAGAATAAGTCCAGTATCATATGCATTTCACTGATTGTCTTTACCCTGATTGGCGTTATGTCCGTACAGATTGTATCCGTATATCAGCGGAATGAATCTTATAAGACACAGGAAACGGAACTTCAGGCTCAGCTTGAGACAGAGCAGGTCCGGCAGGGTGAACTGAAAGAATATGAGAAATATGTAGGTACCAGGGAATACATAGAACAGGTGGCCAAGACCAGACTGGGACTTGTATACTCCAATGAGATTATTTTCAAGGAGAAAACAGCAGAAGATGAATAGCTTTCCGGGGAATCTGTCCGTACAGTGATGAAGGGCAGCCATGAATTTCCTAAAAAGCATAAGCCCCTTAGAATCGCCATAAGCAGTGGTTCTAAGGGGCTTTTTGTCTAAAAGTTTTTGAAAACCTGTCCCTGGTTTGACAAACATTTCAGCCGCTCCTTTTTATAATAACTCCTGCACGTCCGGTACAGACAAAAGCCGGGCAAGAAGGAGGATGAGATATGAACGGAGCAAAAAGAACGGGAATGAGATGGAAAGAAATCGGATTGTACGGACTGGCCATGCTGGCGGCAAAAGGAGCATTCGCAGGATGTTATCCCCTGATACCGGGATTTTTCACTGCCTGCTATATGGAAGAAGTGAACCGTACGCTGCTTTTGATTTTCAGTATTTTCGGTATGGCGTTGTTTGTGCCGGTACAGGCGATGGCCAAATATACCATGATACTTCTGGTGACAGCAGTGGTAATACGGCTGGTGGAATGGGCAGGCAAAAGCTGCCGTACCTGTGTAGGGGCAGGAGCTGCAGGAATCAGCGTGTTTTTGCTTACCCTGGCGGGAGAACTGCTGCAGGTGCGCAACCGGGCAGTGGTGTGGATGGGGATTCTGGAATCCGTACTGGTGTGCGGTATGGTGCTGGTGCTGACGCCCATACTTCACGGTTTCCTGGAATGGAGTTTTTCCGGCGGGGAGGGGAAGCAGGGAGCCGGGCAGACCGCGCCGGAGCATGGAGAAAAGCTCCAGACCTATGCACAGTCCTTCAGCGGCCTGTCTCAGATATTTTCCCGGATGGAAAATTTCAAAAGTAATTTTGAGCCGGAGGAAATGGGAAAAATGCAGCAGGAGATTGCCGGGAAAATCTGTATGTCCTGCGACCAGTGCGCCATCTGCTGGCAGGAAGATACCAGTCCCATGTACGAGCTTTTTTTCCGGCTCTTTCATTCCCTGGAAAAAAGAGGCAGCGCGGAGGAAGAACTGCACCGGGAGCTGGCGGATCGATGTCCCTGGTCTGCCAGTATCATAGAAGAAGCGGTGGGGGTATTTGAAAAGGCAAAACTGAATCTGGCCTGGTATAACCGCCTGCTGGAGAACAGGGGGATTATTGCGGAACAGCTGGACGCCATGGCCTATATTATGGAAGACTGTGCCAGGGAATATAAAGATATCAGCAGGCAGGAGAATAAACTCCTGAATGCTGTAAAATACAGATTGAAAGAGCGGGGGATTACCGCCAGAGAAATCCATCTGTATGAGAGACAGAACGGAAAACTGTCCCTGCAGATGACTGCCGCCTCCAAATGGGGAAACTGCGTACCGGTAAAAGAGCTGGCCAGGGGAGTCAGCCAGGGGCTGCGGCGTGATATGGTTCCTGGAAAATACGTCCGTTCTCTGCTTGGAAAAGAAGAAAGTTTTCTGACTTTTGAGGAAGATACCCTGTATCATGCACTGCAGGGAGTAGCCAGGCTTACCAGAGACGGGGCCCAGGTGTCCGGAGACAGTTTTTCCTTTCTGGAGCTGGAAGGCGGGGAATGCGTTATGGCATTATCGGACGGAATGGGTTCCGGAATCAATGCTTGTAAGGAAAGTGAAATGGTGATAGAGTTAATAGAGAAGTTTCTGGAAGCGGGATTCCGGAAAGAGACAGCCATTCGTATGATGAATTCCGCCATGGTAATTCAGGGAGAAGAAGGGATGTTTTCCACGGTGGATCTGGCAGCCATTGATTTGTACACGGGAATCTGTGATTTTTACAAAATCGGCGCTGCCGCCACCTTCATCAAGCGGGGAGAAGAAGTAGAGTGCATTTCATCCGGCAGCCTTCCGGCAGGAATCTTCCAGCAACTTGAAATCGAGAAAATCAGCAGGCAGTTAAAAGACGGAGATTTTGTGGTGCAGGTGACAGACGGAGTTCTGGATGATTTACATGTCCCCGTGCCGGAGGATACCATGCAGGAAATTCTGGAAACCGTGGAGACAAACAATCCGGGCCAGATGGCCAAACAGATACTGGAACGGATTTTACTGTTTACTGCCGGAAAGGTGCCGGATGACATGACGGTGCTGGTGGCAGGAATCTGGGAGAAATAGATGCAAAAGAAAATTATGGCTTTTATGGAAGAACATCATATGGTGAAAAAGGGGGACTGTGTGCTGGCGGCGGTATCCGGCGGCGCGGATTCCGTCTGTCTGCTGCTGATTCTGCAGGAGATGGCAAAGGCCGGGAAAATCCGTCTGTGCACAGTCCATGTGGAACATGGAATCCGGGGAGAAGACAGCAGGCGGGACGCCCGATTTGTGGAAGAATTATGCGGACAGCGCCGGATTCCATGTAAAATATTCCATTGCCAGGCAAGGGAATACGCCAGGGCACATAAAATGACAGTGGAGGAAGGAGCCAGAACTCTGCGGTATGGATTTTTTGCACAGGCAGCCGAAGAATTTGAGGCAGACAAAATTGCAGTGGCCCATAATCAGAACGACTGTGCGGAAACCGTGCTGTTTCATCTGGCGCGGGGCACAGGGCTTAAGGGCCTGTGCGGAATCCCTCCGGTGCGGGGCAATATTATCCGTCCCCTGCTGTGTGTGGAGCGAAAAGAAATCGAAGGATTTCTGACGGAAAAAAAGCAGCCTTTCTGTCAGGACAAAACCAACCGGTCAACGGAGTATACCAGGAATAAAATACGTCATCAGATTTTGCCGGTGCTGGCAGAAATCAACTCCCAGGCGGTGGCCCATATGAATCAGGCGGCCCTGCAGGCGGCAGAGGCGGAGGGGCTGATTCAGGAACTGGCGGAAGAGATAACAGACAGATATATTTACCGGGATACACAGGGAATCTGTATTTCCGGGAAGCTCTGTAAGGAAAGGCCGGTTCTGCAGAAAGCCCTCCTGCACCGGGCCCTGGCGGAAGCAGCAGGCAGCAGCAGGGATATTTCCGGACTCCATGTGCAGAATCTGCGGGAATTGTTTGAGAAACAGACGGGCAGGAGTATTTCTTTTCCCTGCGGAATCACGGGAGAACGGACGTATGAAGGGGTGGTGCTGAAAAACCGGCAGGAAATGTCCGGGGAAATATCCGGCACGGAGGACGCCTGGATACTGCCGCCGGAGGGGATTTTGAAAATTTCTTTCCTGGGATATGAAATACACACCCGATTGCTGGAAAATAATCTTCAAAATGAAGAAATTCCCAAAAAGATATATACGAAATGGCTGGACTATGATAAAATAAAAGGCACCATGCTATTAAGAACACGTCGGGAGAAGGATTTTCTGATCATCAGCCCGGAGGGCGGACGAAAAAAACTGAAAAAGTTTTTCATTGATGAAAAGATACCGGGGCCGGAGCGGGAGCGTATACTGCTTCTCACGGACGAAACCCATGTAATCTGGGTGATAGGCAGCAGGCTTGGCGAAGATGTAAAAGTGACAGAGGACACCAGAAGAATTCTTGAGATACGGGTATATGGAGGAAATATTTGTGAGTGAGAAAGTTCGTGTGCTAATTTCAGAAGAAGAAGTGGAAAAAAGAATCTGTGAGATGGGAAAAGAAATCAGTGAATATTATAACGGGGAGGAAGTTCATCTGGTCAGCGTGCTCAAAGGCGGAGTGTTTTTTACCTGCCAGCTTGCAAAAAGGCTGACGGTGCCGGTCTCCCTTGATTTTATGTCCGTTTCCAGCTATGGCAATCACACCAAATCCAGCGGTGTGGTAAAAGTCATCAAGGATCTGGATGAAGCCATTGAAGGAAAGCATGTACTGGTGGTGGAAGATATTGTGGACTCCGGCAGGACGTTAAGCTATTTACTGGAGAATTTGAAGAGCAGGAAGCCCAAAAGCCTGAAACTGTGCACATTACTGGATAAGCCGGAACGCCGGGTGACAGATGTGCATGTGGATTATACCGGATTTGAGATACCGGATGAATTCGTGGTGGGCTATGGCCTTGATTATATGCAGCATTACAGAAATCTTCCCTATGTGGGAGTAGTAGAAATAAATGATTAAAAAAGACAGTCAATGAGAGAGGAGGCATAAGAAATATGAATGCACAGAAACGCAACCGGGCGTTTGGATTGTATCTTGCAGCCATCGCCGTTCTGGCGCTACTCTGGATTCTGCGGGACAGTTCCTCCGGTTTCGGGCAGAATGGCCTGTATACTTATGCACAGTTTGAACAGGATCTGAAAAGTGAAAATGTGGTGTCAGTGGTGGTTTCCCAGAACCGGGAAGTACCCAGCGGCCAGGCGGATGTAACGCTGAAAGGAGATTCCGGCAAAGGCGGCGGGAAAGTGCTGTATGTATCGGATATCAATACATTGCAGGAAACCATGAAATCCTATGATTTTGCAGATTATGTGGTGAAGGAGATGCCGGAGGAAAACTGGCTGATTTCCATACTTCCCACTCTGATTTTGTTTGCTGTACTGTTTGTTTTCTATATTATGATGACCAATCACGCATCAGCGGCTTCCGGCGGCGGAAGTAAAATGATGAATTTTGGCAAGAGCCGGGCCAAAATGACCACTGACGAGAATAAAAAAGTAACGTTTGGAAGTGTGGCAGGCCTGAAAGAGGAAAAAGAGGAACTGGAAGAACTGGTGGATTTTCTGCGGGCGCCCAGAAAATATACGAAGCTGGGAGCCAGAATTCCAAAGGGGGTTCTTTTGGTAGGGCCTCCGGGAACCGGTAAAACGCTGCTGGCCAAGGCTGTGGCCGGAGAGGCAGGCGTGCCCTTTTTCAGCATTTCCGGTTCTGATTTCGTGGAGATGTTTGTGGGCGTGGGTGCGTCCCGTGTCCGTGATTTGTTTGAGGAAGCCAAGAAAAATGCACCCTGTATCGTATTTATTGATGAGATTGACGCAGTGGCCAGACGCCGGGGCACCGGAATGGGCGGCGGACATGATGAACGGGAGCAGACCCTGAACCAGCTTCTGGTGGAAATGGACGGTTTTGGCGTCAACGAAGGAATTATTGTGATGGCGGCTACCAACCGTGTGGATATTCTGGATCCTGCCATTATGCGTCCCGGCCGGTTTGACCGAAAGGTTCATGTGGGAAGGCCGGATATTGGCGGACGTGAAGAAATTCTTAAGGTCCATGCGCAGAACAAACCCCTGGGCGATGATGTGGATTTGAAACAGATTGCCCAGACTACTGCCGGGTTTACCGGAGCGGATCTGGAGAATCTTCTGAATGAGGCGGCAATTTATGCGGCAAAAGAAGACCGGGGATATATTATCCAGGGAGATATCCGGAAATCCTTTG